>CAMWJF010000009.1 GCA_947174505.1 uncultured Lachnospiraceae bacterium | reverse complement strand
TTCACCATGTTTACATAATATCACATTTCCTCTTTTTTGAAAATTGATTTCCGTGACTGTCCGCGGCGGCAGCGCGGAAAAATTTCGCTTTTTGCCGCATGGCCTGTCCCGCCGCGCCCTGTATCAGCCGGTCTTTAATTTGAACTTCTGCAGCTCCCTGTCTGTGGTCACCAGATCAATCTGCGCTCCCAGACCCTGCAGCTTTAAGTGAAAATCCTCGTAACCGCGCTCAATATATTTGATATCGTCCACCGTACTGATGCCGTCCGCCGCCAATGCCGCTATGACAAGAGCCGCGCCCGCCCTCAGATCCGGTGCCGTAATACTCGCCCCTGTGTATTTCGGTACGCCGTCAATAATCGCGGTATTGCTCTCCACCTTGATATTCGCGCCCATACAGGTTAACGCATCCACATATTTAAACCGATTCTCGAAAATACTCTCCGTCACGATGCTGGTGCCCGTGGAAAGTCCCAGCGCCACCGTAATCTGCGGCTGCATATCCGTGGGGAAGCCGGGATAAGGCAGGGTCTTCACATGGGTGTGCCCAAGAGGCTTGGACGCCACCACACGCACCGCGTCGTCCGACTCCTCGATCTCACAGCCGATCTCCAGAAGCTTCGCGCTGATAGACTCCAGATGCTTCGGGATCACGTTCTTTACCGTCACATCGCCCTTCGTCACCGCTGCAGCAAACATAAAGGTTCCTGCCTCGATCTGATCGGGAATAATGCCATACTCCGTCCCGTGCAGCCTCTGCACGCCCTTAATACGGATCACGTCCGTACCGGCGCCCTTGATGTTGGCGCCCATGCTGTTTAAGAAGTTCGCCAGATCGACGACATGGGGCTCTTTCGCCGCATTTTCAATCACAGTGGTACCTTCCGCCATCACTGCCGCCATCATCACATTCATGGTCGCGCCCACAGTCACCACATCCATGTAGATATGGTTTCCCTTAAGCTTCGTCGCCTCTGTAATAATCAGGCCGTGCTCAATCCTGACGCTCGCGCCTAATGCGCGAAAGCCCTTGATGTGCTGGTCTATGGGCCTCAGTCCGATATTACAGCCGCCCGGAAGGGCCACCTCCGCCTTACTGTATTTGCCGAGAAGCGCTCCTAACAGATAATAGGAGGCTCTGATTTTCTTGATATAGTCATCCTCAATCACCAGATCGTGAACCTGCGAGGCATTGATCTTAACCGTATGCCTGTCCACACGGTTAATCACTACGCCGATGCTTTCCATCGCCTGCATCATGACATTTGTATCCCTGACGTCCGGCACATTCTCTATCAATACGGTTTCGTCCGTCATGATGGCGGCCGCAAGAATCGCAAGCGCCGCGTTTTTCGCACCGCCGATCTCCACCTCGCCGACTAACGGATTCCCACCTTTAATCGCATATTGTTCCATCTATGTTTACTTGCCTTTCTCAATCGAAAAAACTCAAACATTAAGATACAGTATATCAGATTCTGGATATTTGTAAACCCTCACAGCCAGAGTCAGTTCAGGTAGTCAAACGGGTTCACCTGCGTCCCGTTTATGAGAATTTCAAAGTGAATATGCGGCCCCGTGCTTACGCCCGTATTGCCGCTGAGGGCAATCTTCTGCCCCTGGCTCACCGTCTGTCCCTGTTTTACAAGCACCTTGCTCAAATGGCCGTAACGGGTCTGTCTGCCGTCGGCATGGTCGATGTAGACCACATAGCCGTAGCCGCTGCCCCATCCTGCCCTGGAAACCGTTCCCGCACAGGACGCCATAACCGCCGTACCCACAGGAGTCGCCCAGTCCACACCCTTGTGATAGGTGCTGGCCCTTCTGGTAGGCGCCTTTCGTCTGCCAAATCCGGAAGAAAGCCTTCCTCCCGAAATAGGCTTCAGATAAGTGGGCGGAATCTTTGTGCCGCGCTCCACTATTTTGGGCACGGCCGCATAAGTGATTTCCTCCTTCAGGATTTCACGGGAAACCTCCTCATTATTGCGGTAGGACACATCCGCCACCACCTTGCGGTGGCCCGCAGACGGCTCCTGAAGGGTCTGCGTCTGGTTCGTATACCAGTCGTCGTTATCTACATAGATAATGTCCGCCTCGTAATCCTCTTCATAGTACATCTGCTCCGTGCGCTCCACGGAAAGCTCCGGCTCGGGCACGGTCACAATCAGCTCGTCGCCCACACGAATCATGGAGTTCTCATCCTCAATGGTCTCGTTCATGGCGATCAGCTCAGCTAAGGGTATTTCATTCTTCTCGGCAATCTGAGAGAGCGTATCCCCGGATACCACCTCGTAAATCTGCTCCTTTTCCTGGTCCTTGGTCACCTCGTCGATGGCCTGCGCAAGCGGCGTCAGCTCATAGTCCAGAAGATAGGACTCCACCACCTCCACCGTATCCCCGAAATCCAGTTCGAGAAGCCCCAGCTCATAATCGGAAAACTCCTTCTCCGAAGCCGGCTCAATATCCGCGAAAATATCATCCAGCACCGCGTTAATCCCCGCGCTGGTCATCGTCTCCTCTGCCTCCTCCGCTTCTTCTTTCTGCTCTTTAGCAGAATAAATCTGCGTCGTCAGCACATTAAGCTCTCTGTCGGAGTCCATCACCAGATCTGCGTAATAATTATTGCCGCTGTCATATTTTTTGATAGAAGCCTGCAAAAGCGCGAGCACTTCCTGCGTACTTGCCAGATTTACCGTGTACTCATTGATCTTCACGGTATAAGAGCGGTTCAGGGTTTCCTTGACGCTGCCCCGCAGTGCGGTGAGCATATTCGCAACAATGACATCCCTGTCATCTACAGTGCCCCAAAGCACCTCTTCCCCTTCCCAGCTCAGTTCACTCTCCGCCAGCACCATCTCATCGCTGCTGGCCGCAAGCGTCTTTCTGGCCGCGATCAGACACTCGTCCGCCTCCTCGACGTTTCCCATTATGCCTACCTGCATCCCGTTTAAATACACTGTAAAGAGGTTGTCCCCGTCACTTTCAAGCGTCTGCATACTGGGCAGGAAAAAGGCGGCCGCAATGCTTGTAAGCACCGCAACCTTAATATATGCAATTTTCATTTTTTTATAATATCTGCTCAATATTTTCATAATAAATTCATTTAAAACAGCTTTCCGTTCGTAAGCTGCATAAGCAGCGAAATCACATTGACTGCAAGATCTGCCGCCACCGCGATCAAAATGGCGACAGACAGCCCCACAGGCAGCCTGCTGCCCTTAGCCGTCTGGCTCTGCTTTTCCAGTTCCTCGGTAAAGGCCGCCTGCACATTGCGGTAAACCTTTACGTTCTCCCTGTGCACAAACTCCTCGGACCGTGTCAGCCTCTCCTCCAAAAGACTCTTGATCCCGGCAAGCTGTTTTTCCACGTCCTCCGCCTGTCCGCTCTCCGTCTCCAGCGCTTCCAGCTTTTCCATGCACTGTTTCAGGACGTCCCGCACATTGTCCACATTCTCCGCAGTCCTGATATTTACCCGGCGGATCTCCTGCATCAGCTCGTCGTACGCCTTCATCTGCTTCTGCATCTGGTCCATCTTAGCCGCCTCTGCCGCAGAGTTCGCACGGATCATCTCCTGTGCGTTTTTCTTCTGTGCCAGCTTATCTATAAAAGTATCCATAACAGTCACCATTTCCTTTATCTTCTATTTTGCCACAAAACAGAAAAACCATGTCTGCATTTTATCATCTTTCCGCATTTATGACAACAGCGAAAAAGGGAAGGCCTTTCCTCCCCTCCCTTTATCGACATTTTATTGTGCAGTTTGCACATATTTATACCTTCATTTTTTACATAATTATAAATATTTACCATAACTTTACACTTTGTTCATAATTTATTCATAATTCAGAAGTATACTTAATCTATACAAAACAACACGAGATGTCGTGTAACAATTACACACATAGATAAATTTTTTCATAATAGCCCGGGTGCCGAAAGGTGCCTGGGCACTCCTCATTTTACGCGTAAAAGCAGAGCCGGAAGCCCTCTGGGACAGATGCCATGCCTGCATGAGCATATGGCCCGGGGATTTCTCTGCTTATTCAAACAGGCACACCGCCAGTCCGTTCTTTCCGAGACAGTTTCCTTCCATCCTTTCCCGCAGCAAAATCTTCCCGCCCGTAAGATACGGCGTTACATCCGTCCCGCCTTCCCCCAGACGTATCATGATCCGTACCCGGCTTTTTCCTGTACGTTCAAACACCAGAAAATTGTCCGCCGCATCCGCCGCAGTCACGCGCCATCCTGCGGAAGGCTCGATCCACTTTTTGCGAATATCAATCGCCGCCCTTACAAACCGCCGCGTTTCTGTGTGTTTCTGTTCCCACGGCATCGCTCTCCTGTACTCGTTCTCGCGTATGCCGCCGATTCTGCACTCATCTCCGTAAAATACACTCGGCACGCCCGGAGCCATACAGAGATACAGGAATGCCGCCTGCCACCTCTCATAGTCCTCTCCACACAGACTGTAAAAGCGCGGCACGTCATGGCTGTCCAGAAGATTCAGCTGCCCCCGGCTTACCTGATCCGGGTATCGCAGAAACATATCCGTCATACCCCACGCAAAGCTGTCCGCATTCGTTTTGAGCAGGGCAAAAAAATCGCGGCAATGTTTTCTGAAATCATAATTCATTACCGAATCAAACATATCGCCTCTCAGCCAGACTTCCGCATTCTCCCACACCTCCCCGATCAAAACCGCCTCCGGATTCGCCGAACGCACGGCTTCCCTGAATTTGCGCCAAAAATTTTTATCCACCTCATTGGCCACATCCAGCCGCCAGCCGTCCACCTGATATTCCTCCACCCAATAGCGCCCCACTCTCGCAAAATAATCCTGTACATGGATATTGGCAGTATTCAGCTTTGGCATTTTCCGTTCATAGGCAAAGCAGGCATAGCCCGGCACAGCCTCTTCCGTGTCCGGCCGCCGCACCGGGAACTCCAGATCATAAAACCAATCTTTGTAAAGGGAATCCTTTCCCTTTTGCACCACATCCTCAAACTGCGGAAAATACCAGCTGCAATGGTTAAAAACGCCGTCGATGATAATGTGCATGCCACGCGCGTGAACCGAATCCACCAACAGCCGGAACTCCTCATCCGTTCCCATGCATGGATCCACATGAAAATAGTCCAGAATATCATACTTGTGGTATTCTCCCGCGCAGAAAACCGGATTCAGATACAGACAGTTGAATCCAAGTCCGCAGATATAGTCAAGATTCTCCAAAATACCCCGGACCGTGCCGCCCAGACGACTTCTGCAGATCCTGCCGTCCGGCTCTCTTGCTTCCCCTGCTTTGCATGACAGGCTGCGCGCGCCGTCGGCAAAACTGTCCGGGAAAATATTGTAGACCACAGCCTCCTGAAACCATTTCGGCAGACGCTGTACCTCCGAGCGTAATATATAAGGATACTGATAGTATTCACTCCGGCCCTCCACCACAAACCCGTCCGGCATAACGATATCCGGCAGATCCTCGTGAAAAGCATCCGCATAGTAGTATATCTTTTCCTCTCCTTTTACCAGTTCAAAATAATAGCAGATTCTTGCGGGGCAGGGTGAAAGCACAGCCTCATAGAAGTCAAACAGTTCGTCCTGATACCTTCTTTCCATACCTATTTCCGTAAACTGTACCGGCGAAGCCGTACAGGCTCTGTCTCCGTAAAAAAGCGTACATTTATCCAAGTCCCCCTTTGCCGTCCGCAGACGAATGACAAACGTATCCACCTCCGCCGCAAAGGCATACTGGGACATGGGTATATGTAAAACCGCACTCCTCTTCATCTTTTCCTCCATTCCGGTTCTTTTCCGAATCCTACTGCTTAACGCCACCCGCCGTCAGCCCCGAAACCATATATTTCTGAACGCAGAAGAACACAATCAGAATCGGCACGGATACCAGCATCGCTGCGGCCGAAAACAGGGGCCAGCTCCGGCTGTAATCGTTGGCCTGCAGCTGGTACAATCCGCCGGCCAGCGTATAGCTCTCCTCCCGCATCATAAACGTGGTGGCAAACAGATATTCATTCCAGACAAAAATCAGTATCATAACCGCCGTCACAATGATGGCCGGGCGCGCCAGCGGCAGGATAATTTTCACAATCAACTGCATATTTCCCGCGCCGTCGATCTTGGACGCCTCCTCGATCTCTATCGGAACAGAATCAAAATATCCCTTCATATTCCATATACCAAAAATACACATGCTCCCCGCATAAATGAAAATCAGTCCCCCGTGGGAATCCAGCAGGTTTAGCAGACGGAACAGCCGGAATATGGCAAACATGGACAGAATCTGCGGGAAAGCGTTGAGCAGCAGCAAAAGCTGCATGGCCGCGTTTCTCCCGCGGAAGCGGAACCTGGAAAAAGCATAGGACGTGGTCACGCTCGTACCCATAGCGATTATCATGGTTCCCACGCTCAGGATTACCGAGTTGAACAGCCACCTGAGAAACGGTTCCTCCACGAGAATCCGCCGGTAATTCTCCAGCGTAAACCGCTCCGGCAGAATGGAAGTTCCCGTTGTCAGCGCCCCGCTTCCGCCGCTGAAGGACAACAGCAGGATATACAGAATCGGTACAAGACCCAGCAGGCAGACACAGATATAAAACAGATGCAGCGCCGCAAGCCTGATTTTTCTTTTGATGGATTTTCCCATAATCTCTCCGTTCCGAAGCGTCTATGCCTCTGTGGTTTTCCTGTTTGTCCAGACGGAAAATACAATGATAATTGCAAAGATTACGATAGAAACCGCAGAGGACAAACCGTAATTATTGGAAACAAACGCGTTCTGGTGCGCGTAAGTGATAATCGTCTGCATTGTGGAGCCCGACACGGAACCTTTCTGCATCGTCAGCAGATACACAATATCGAACTGTTTAAAGGTCGTAAAAGTGGTCATGACCACCACGGGCGCCATCATTTTTTTCAGGGAAGGAATGGTAATATACAGATTCTTCTGCCAGACATTCGCTCCCTCCATCTCCGCGCTCTCATACATGCTCCTGTCAACACTTTGCAGCGCGCCGTCAAACATGGTAATCATATAGGGCAGAGACATCCACAGATTTAACACCATACAGGAAAGGAATGCCGGCACGTTTCTCGATAAAAAATCGGTCTTCGACCCGCCAAGGGCGACCAGCAGCTTATTTAAAAGGCCGAATTCCGTATTAAACATGCCGACCCGCCATACGAGAATGGAGACATAGGCGGGCATTGCCCACGGAAAAATCAGCAGCGTTTTATAAACCCTTTTTGCGCGCATCCCTTCCGTATTCAGTCCCACCGCCAGCACATAGGAAACCGCCACATCAAACAGCATATTTACCGCCGTCCATACAATCGTTGTCCACAGCGCCGAGAGAAATCCCGAGTCGATCTTGCCAAGCGCCCTCACATAATTCTCGACCCCCGCAAAACCGTAATCCTGCCAGTGATAAAGATTCATATTGGTCAGGGAAATATACCCCGTATACAGGATCGGAAACAGCACAATGACGCCGATCAGCACATAGGCCGGAAAACTGTACAGCCATGGCAGCATTCCCTTCTTAATCCTTTTTATCTTTTTCATTCCCTTTTCCCCTCTCAGGCTGCCGGGCGCGCTGACTTTCGCGCGCCGCCGGCCTGTGTTTACTGCATGTCCTTGATCGCCTGCAGCGCTTCACTCTGATATCTGGCCGCTGCCTCTTCCACATCCTCGCCCGACTTATTCACCGCCGCCAGAAGGGATTCCGCCGGTCCCCACATCACACTCATCTCAGGAATGTTGGACATGGGAACCGCCTTCTCCGCACTCTTTTTCATGGCAAGAATCATCTCGTTGGAGGCCACCTCCGCATCCTCATACGCCTTGCTGTTGGCCGGCGCACAGTTAAATCCATTTGCCAGCGCCACGCCGACCTCCGGCTCCGCCAGTATCTCCAGAACTTTTGTCAGCGCTTCGCCCTTACTCTCAGCCGCATACTTTAAGACGCCCAAACACTGCACACCCGAATAAGGTATCATCACGCCGCCGTTCGGCAGTGCAAACTCACAGAGGGATTTGATCCCCAGATCGATGCCCGCCTCCCGTATGCCGGAGACAAGCCAGGGTCCGCCGATAATAGCCGCCGCCTTCCCCTCATTGAACAGCGCAGTCACCGTATTGTAATCCCCGTCCGCCTGCAGCTTTGCAAACTTCTCATTATAGCGGATCGCTTCCACCGTCGCCTGTGCATCCAGTCCCGGATTTCCTTCCCCGTCAATAATGTACCCGCCGAAGCCATTGATAAACGGCGCCACATTATAAGAGTTGGAGTGTTGGTTGACCAGCGCGTAAGTTCCCGCATTCTCGTCCGTGTGTGCTTCCATATATTCATACAGCTTCTCCGTATCGGAAGGCACCTCCCCCTCCCACAAATCTTTATTGTACATAAAGAGAAGCGTCTCATAGTAGACCGGCATCAAATACTGCTCGCCTTTATAGCTGGCCGCCTCAATCGTCATCGGCAGAAGATCCTTCTCCTTATCCGCCGCAATCAGATTTCCCACGGGTTCCAGAATCCCCATCTCCGCAAATCCGCCCAGCGAATCATGCGCAAAAAGATACATGTCCGGGCCGTTCGCCGCGTCCGTTCCGTACAGCCTGATCTGCCCGCTCACATCACTTTTCTTCTCAAAACGGAGCGTAATATTTTCGCCTTCCAGTTTTTCATTTACCACGTCTGCCAGCGCATTCATCATCGCCTCGTCATTGTCATGCCATGCGGTAATCACTACCGCGTCGCCGGATGACTGCCCGTCCGTTTTGCCACTCTCCTCCGTCTGTGTCATTTCCAGCGTCTCATCCTTTTGGGCGTCCGCATCCGCCGCACCGCCCTCTGCACCCTTACCGCCGCAGCCAGACAAAAGTCCCAGAGTCAAAATTCCTGCCAATAGCACATTCCTTTTCTTTTTCATGTTTTCCTCCCCTCTGAAGCCGTCTCTTTTTCAGCTTCCCTTGTCCTCGTTTTTTGTGAAACTATTTTCCTAATTTTTTATCTGATAATAGTGGCACACGTCTTATCTACATTTTTTATATCACTAAATCCACTTATTTTCCAAGCATTTCGCAATATTTATATTGACTTTGTCAGGAAACCGCTATACTATATAATCAAATTTGTGCGTTTTTTAAGGAGGAATACGATGTCTGTCACGATACGGGATGTGGCCAGGGAAGCCGGGGTTTCTACCTCTACAGTTTCCAAGGTATTGAATAACTGGTCTTCCATTTCACCAAAGACATGCGCCCGCGTACAGGAGGCCATCGACAAGCTGCACTATACGCCTAATGCGAGGGCCGTCAGCTTTGCCAGAGGAGCGACGAGGAACATTTTGTTCCTTTCCAGCCTGAAAAAGGAGGAAGCCTATCACAATCCGCATATGTTTGATATTTTATGCGGCGTGCAGAAGGAATTGTCCACCCGCGGCTATACGCTGATGCTGACAGACATTCCCGAGGATACTTCCCCGGAAGAATTTCTGACAGAACAGATCTCCTCCCGCATCGCGGACGGTATGTTAATCCATGGTTCCTGCGCTGTCCCCGGCATGACCCGGATCTTGCTGGACACGCAGTTTCCCCATATTTACATAGGCTGCCCGGTCCGCAGAAGCAACCTTTGCTGGATCGACACCAATCACGGACTCGCCGGGCAGTTCGCCGCACAGCATATGTTGGAATGCCGTTATGAAAAAACAGCCTTCCTCGCGGAACGCCGCACAGACGATATCTCCACGCGGCGTTTAAACGGTTTTCTCGGCGGAATGTACGATTACGGCTACCGCATTCCCGAGGAATATATTTGTTATACGGATTCCTCCAAAGAGGACGCCTACCGCCAGTCTATGGCGCTTCTTTCCCTGCCGGAGCCGCCCCGTGCCATCGTCTGCGAAAACAGCCTGCTCGCCCTCAGCCTATGCAAAGCGCTGCAGGAAAAGCATCTGCGCGTCCCCGACGACGTCGCCTTCCTCACCTTCGACAGTTACCCTTACTCCGCCCTGATCGAACCGTCTCCTACTATTATAGATATAGATGTCTATGATCTGGGTTTACAGGCCGCCGTCATGCTCCTTCGCAAGCTGGAAAATCCTTCCCTGCTTGTGCAGAGTTACACCACACTCCCTGTACTGCGGCAAGGTAACACGACAAGAAAAGAGCCGTAATGGCTACGGCTCTCATGGGACTGCATCTCTTTTTATCCTGTGTTTTAAGTCCTCCCTTTATTCCTCTTCCTCCTGCCCGATATGTAGGATTTCCTCATTCAGCGACATCATCCTTGCGTCCAGCGCGGCAACCATCTGCGCGCATTCCACAAGCTGCTCCTTGATATGCTCCGGCGCATTTCCTTCAAACTTATAGTGGATCTTATGCTCCAGGCTGGCCCAGAAATCCATCGCCACCGTACGGATCTGAATTTCCACCTTCGTGTCCGCTATCCGGTCGGAAAGATAAACCGGCACCGTCACCAGCATGTGATAGCTCTTATACCCGCTGGCCTTCGGGTTCACGATATAATCCTTTACCGATATGACACGAATGTCACTTTGATTGCTGATCATTTCCGCGATCTGGTAAATATCCGACGCAAAGGAACAGATCACACGGATGCCCGCAATGTCATTGACATGGCTCACCATGTTATCTATGGTAGATTCATAGCCATGCTTTTTCAATTTCTTCACGATGCTCTCCGGCGTCTTAATGCGCCACTTGATATGCTCGATCGGATTATACCTGTGCACATGCTGAAACTCATCGTTCAGAATCTCCAGCTTCGTGGAAATCTGCTTCAAGGCGGAATTATAAATGAGCTGTACCTCTTTCCAACTGTCTATGTCGCCGTCTTTCCCTCTGTCAACTACTACTTCCATTTCAAGAATCCCCCGAATTTTTATTTCATGTCCTTAGTATATCATACTTCCTATACAAAACGTATATTTTAGACAAAATTTTCGTAAATTTTAATAATTTATTGTCTATTTTCACTTTCGACCGATTCTATATCTACCATGAGGCATGGCAATATGACGGGAATCGTCACCATCAATGGGTAAATATAACGTACCAGCACCGTCGGCGAAAGCAGGAGGGTCAGACAATACGCCCCAAGGAATACCACCGGCAGCGTCTCCCGGTATCTTTTCCTGCAAAAGGCTGTCACAAAGTACAGACACAACAGCCACCAGTACAGGGCTGGCGCAAACAGGAGCCTGACCGCGGGCAGCTTACTGTACGCATTATCCGACACAATCCTTTCCATAAAGGCACGCAGGCCGGGAAGCAGACTGTGTTCCTCCACCTCAAATCCGGCAGGCATGACACGGTTATCCGTGGAAAGATAGCCGAAGCCGCTCTCCGCGCCGATCCCATACACCTGCGCATGGGAAGTGTCCCACAAATACCAGAGTCCCAGCGAATTGTCCAGAAAAGCATCGATGTAAATGGCCGGATGCTCCAATCCAAGTCTGATCCACGTCTTAACCAGTCCTGCAGGATCGTCGTGGATCACGGCACGGTTTTTCACCGGATCCGCCAAATGGGGATTATACGCCGCAAAGACCCATTCGGCGGGAATGTACTTTTCCAGCTCCTGCCGCAGGGACAGGTCAATTTTTTCCTCCGCTTCCACTCTGGTGCGCGCCATCTGCTGGAGCGGCACACTCAGCATTTCACGCGGGCTGCCGTTCTGCGCCCGGGTGACAGCCTTTAACGAAAAGGCACAAATGCCGTACAATACAAATATCATGAGCGTTATATGCAGATATGTTCTCCGTGGCGGGCTGCCGCCCCACACATGCCGTTTCCCAGCCCGCACTCTGTCCTCGCTTCGTTCTCCCGGAAAGCCGTCCCCGCTCCCACCTTTCTCTCCCTGCTCGCCGTTTTCCAGGCAATGTTTCCCTCTCCCAAGTCCGATACAAACAACCGGCACGCTGACCACAAAGGCGTACACCGCATTGTTGCGAAACAGCAGCATGAGAACGCCCAGGACAATGTAAGCTGCCTGTGTCTTCACGCCGGACTGCATATCCTGAACGCACACCATGCGGTGAAGGCACAGGGTATAGAGCAGCACCAAAGCCGCGAAAAGCACATCCTTTGTAGTACTTATCGCCAAAACCGAATTTGCCGGAAAGAGCGCAAAAAAAAGAAACAGAACTACCCTTGCCCATCCGGGAACCCGTCTTTGGTACAAGAAGGATAACGCCCAGCCAAAAACACATGCCATCAGCGCCATCTGCACTACCGAATGGACTGCCATGCCGGCAGAGCAGGAACCAAGCGCCATCCCCAGCCTGAAAAAAGCTCCCAGAAATAAGGTATGCAAA
Source organism: uncultured Lachnospiraceae bacterium (assembly GCA_947174505.1). GTDB lineage: Bacteria > Bacillota > Clostridia > Lachnospirales > Lachnospiraceae > UBA3282. The sequence goes on along the minus strand of CAMWJF010000009.1, from coordinate 86,752 downwards.
AGCGGGTGATGTGTGCTGTAATCTCCGGCCAATACCTGATAAAGCTGTCCCTCCGCGTCATAGGCAAAGACCGACGGATAGTAGGCAAGAAAAACCGGCATCCAGCAGAGAAAAATCAGCAGACTGTAAAGGAGCCACACTTGCCGTACGGAACGCCGCTGTGAATTTTCCACTGCCGCAGTCTCCGCACTCCCTGTCTCTTCCGTCTTTCCTGCCGCCGAACCGCCGGGGCACAGCCTCCGCTTATTGCCCCCGCGCATAACAACCGCCGCAAAAGCTGCCGCAGGCACGGAAAAAGCCGCGGTTTCCAACAGGAACAGAAGCAGGCTGCCCGCATAAGCCGCCGCCGAACCGCCGGGGCCGAACACCGTCCCCTCATGGACAAGCCGCCATCCAAGCACACAGGATGCAGTAAACGGTATGCCCCACGCAAAAGCACACAGGAGAAGCCTCCTGTTTTCCGCCAAAGATATATATATGCCCTTTTTCCGGATATATGCCTGTTTTTTACTGTTTTTCATAATATTACAACCTCAGAAGCTGTCATCTTCGACAGCCTGCGTCAAGTATAGCACAAAAAAGGCCATAGCAATATAATAATTTCTGAGGGCTTTACTTTTTCCGCCGGGGTTTGTATATTGGTAAGGGAACGGCAAACAACTACAGTAAAAAGACCGCATGAAAGACAAAAGCTGAACCGTAACGGGAAATGAGGTGCGATATGTTTCGTCTATGGGCAAAGGAATTTAAGGATAACCGTATGATCAAAGATACCGTAATAGAGGACGGGCGCACGGAAACGCGCACCCACAAGGTATTTGACGCGCTGGAAGAAGTCTGTCTGCAATTCGATCTGGGGAAACCGATCTGGCTGGAAGCCACCGTCTCCGACTTTAAACGGCACAGCAAAGCCCGCTTCAGCCAGGATAATTTTATAGAAGAAATTGATTTTGATTTTCTGGAAATCCATGTGATCGAGGAGGATTAAACCTCCCCGGTCTTTCTCTGTGTCTTCGTCATAACTTCCAAAAGCAAAACAAAAGCCGGCTAAATTTTTATGTATAAAGCGATTGACTTTGCACACTTTAAGTAGTAGTATCATAGTATATTTCACGTAGTTTTTAAAACTACATGCGGCGGCATTCGTACTTAATTTATGCATTAGACAAAAAACAATACCACAAATTTTTCAGAGGAGTTGATTGTATGCAGATTACCATTCGTGAACCCGGAAGCGCCATCACCCATTTTATCGGCATGATGATGGCTATTATCGCGGCTACGCCGCTTTTGGTGAAGGCCGCCGTCGATGCCGACCAGATCGTCTTTATCGCGCTGGCCGTCTTTATCGGCAGCATGGTTGCACTGTACGGGGCAAGCGCGCTCTACCACAGCGTCACCGTAAAGGACAGCATTTTAAGAATATTCCGCAAGCTGGATCACATGATGATCTTCGTGCTGATCGCAGGTTCCTACACCCCGGTCTGTCTGGTGATTCTGGGCGACCGCCGCGGCTATATGCTTTTGGCGGCAGTCTGGGGCATCGCCGTCGCGGGGATGCTGGTCAAGATGTGCTGGATCACCTGCCCCAAGTGGTTTTCCTCGGTCCTGTATATCGCCATGGGCTGGGCCTGCCTTGCCGTTTTCGGCACGCTGTGGAACACGCTGTTGCTAAGCGCCTTTTTATGGCTTCTCGCAGGCGGCATCTTATACACGGCGGGCGGTGTAATCTACGCGCTGAAGCTGCCCATTTTTAACGCGAAACACAAGAATTTCGGCTCCCACGAAGTCTTTCACCTGTTCGTGATGGGCGGGAGCGTGTGCCATTTTATCTTTATGTACCTGTATGTGGCTTAGCGGGATTTTGACCATATCCATAAAAAGTAAACAGTTTCTATTCTCCAGATATGATGATATAATATAGGTTATGAGGGTATTCTGCAATAGCCCACTTTCCAAATCTCTCTGCGCCTGCCAGTATTTCATTGTTCAAAAACCAAAAATGGACTTAAATATCTGTTCTCTGTTGTAAGATGTATCATAATACGGCAAGTTATATATTCTGCATTGATCTTTTAGTGCCACTGTCTATCATTGCGCGAATGAATAATGCCATCTTAGAACTAATATATTGAATATTTTCCCAAAGGTCTGTTTCTGCATCAGAACTAATACCCGTTTCAGGAAAAACACTTTCAATCCCTGCAATGATTGAGTCCATGCTTATATGCTGATATCCCAAATTATTCGATATTTTTTGAGAAATTGTGCTTTTTCCTGATCGTGGCACGCCTGCAATGATAATATGTTTCTTCAAAAACTTCCCTCCCATAGATCATCCCCAATTTGTACTCCTGGTAGCCGTGATTTAATTATAGCAAAGTGTCAATGTATTTGCATTTTTTATTTTATTCAGGAGCAAATGGATAAGCTGAAAAAATGGGAAAACTCAAATTTCGAAAGCAATTGACGTCTGCGAGAGTTAAAAGATATACTATAAAAGAAGAACAAACACAAATCAAAATTTCGGGGGATTATCAAAAATGATTTCAGCAATTTATAACAGACGAAGTATAAGGAAATTCACAGATCAACCTATATCCCAAAAGGATATTACAGATATTATCCAAAGTGGAATAAAAGCGCCTTCATCTAAAAACAGACAACCATGGAAATATATTGTGATACAAGGAAACGCAAAAAAAGAAATGCTTCAAGTTTTCCGCTTGGGAATTGAGAGGGAAGAAAATGATAATGCCTTATTGCCGCTAAGTAAACAACATATAGCTGCCGCAAAACATACTGTAGATATCATGGCAGAAGCACCAATCATAGTTTTTGTTGTTAATTCAATGGGCAAAAGTATTTTAACAGAATTAACACCGGAAGAACATATTTATGAAATTTGCAACATTCAATCAATAAGTGCTTCCATACAAAATATGCTTCTTGCCGCTACTGAAAAGGGAATAGGCAGTCTTTGGATATGTGACATTTATTTTGCGTATTCAGAACTGTGTAAATGGCTGGATAGTGACGGTCAACTTATTGCGGCTATTGCTTTTGGTTATCCAAATGAATTTCCCAAAGAAAAACCACGTAAGAAAATCGAAGATATCGTTGAGTGGAGAAGCTAATTTGTTAAAACGGGAAGTTCACGCTTTTCGGAACGATATATTAGTGATTTTATCCCAATGGAAAATACAGCCCAAATCTGCTGAAATACAGCGATTTGGGCTGCTCTGTAATTAATCCTCATACCCGTTCGGGTTATTGCTCTGCCATCTCCAGGAATCCGCGCACATCTCCTTGATACCGTACTGCGCCTCCCAGCCGAGTTCTCTCTTTGCCTTGTCCGCGTTGGAATAACAGGTGGCGATATCGCCCGCCCGTCTCTCCTTGATCACATAGGGAATCTTCACGCCCGTGGCTTCCTCGAAATTCTTCACGATATCGAGTACACTGTAGCCCACGCCGGTTCCCAGATTGTAAATGCACAGCCCCGCTTTTTCCTCAATCTTCTTCAGCGCTTTCACATGACCGACCGCAAGGTCAACCACATGGATATAGTCGCGCACGCCCGTGCCGTCCGGCGTATCGTAGTCGTTGCCGAAAACGCCCAGCTCTTTCAGCTTGCCCACCGCAACCTGTGTGATGTAAGGCATCAGGTTGTTGGGGATACCGTTGGGATTCTCGCCCATGGTGCCGCTCTTGTGGGCGCCGATGGGATTAAAGTAGCGGAGCAGGATCACATTCCACTCGGGATCTGCTTTCTGGATATCCATAAGAATCTGCTCCAGCATGGATTTCGTCCAGCCATAGGGGTTCGTGCACTGTCCCTTCGGGCACTCCTCCGTGATCGGAATCACCGCCGGGTCGCCGTACACCGTCGCCGAGGAGGAGAAAATGATGTTCTTCACATTGTGCTTACGCATCACATCCACCAGCGTCAGCGTCCCCGCGATATTGTTTTCATAATATTCCCAAGGCTTCTGCACGGACTCGCCCACCGCCTTAAGTCCGGCGAAATGGATACAGGAATCAATCTGCTCCTTCGCAAACACCTGCTCCAAGGCGTCCCTGTCCAGTATGTCCGCCTTATAAAACTTCACGGGTTTCCCCGTGATCTTCTCCACCCTGTCAAGGGATTTCTCGCTGGAATTTGCCAGATTATCCACTACTACCACATCATAACCGGCATTCTGTAATTCTACTACCGTGTGGGAACCGATATACCCCGCACCGCCTGTCACTAAGATTGCCATACCTGTACCCTGCCTTTCTTTTCAAGAAATGTGATTTTTGTTTTTAACGTGATTCCAGTCTACACTGTTTTCCCCGCATATTCAATACAGGAATGTTATGCAAACCTGTCAAAATGTTGTCTGCTTTGAACCGTGCCAACATGCAGGATGACAAATTATGAACGGGCACGGCTCTACAGCTCTATCCCGTTCTCCTTACACAATTCCCGCGCACTCTCCACAGAGTCAATCCCCGTCTTATTCTTAATGGGGGCAAACTCTTTATTCCTGACCACCTCATAGGGCAGGCAGGAGTCCAGCTCATGAATCATGTCAAGCACAAGCTGCTCGAACTTATACCCGTTCGGCTCTTCGGGCTTTACCGGCACGCCCTTTTCATCCAGATAAGGAATTTTCTTCTCCACGATATGGAGCGGGAGCTTCCTCGCCACGATCTCCTCCAGATCCTTCACCCGGAACAGATAATTTAAAATCACGCCGAAATGGTAAGCGGGTTCCCCCTTTTCGGTTTTTGCCTCCATCAGCTCCGGCGTCATATCATAGTATTCCACAATAGAAGGCCTGCCATCCTCCAGACACATCGCGCCCACCTTTTCATCCGGCGCGTTCTTCGCCACCACCTTCGCGCCCACCGCGCTGTCCGTGGCGATCGTCGCACCCACAAAGCAGGGATCGGCAATGCGCTGCAGCACATTGTCCACAGCGAACACATTGAGCCACTCCACGCCCGCCTGCCGCATTTTTTCCGCCACGCCCCATTTCATCATGGACAGGAACCATCCGCCGTTGCCGTTGGGGGAGGTAGACATTTTATGCTTCGCCTCCATATATACCTTTCCCTTATAATCGGATGCCGGAGCCATATCCTGCATGAAAAAAGTCACATAGTCCGCATTGTAGCCGAAAAACTTCTTTTCCTCAAAAAAACTGACAGTCGCGTCATGATTTTTGTCACTGGTCATCACATAGAGGGGAATCCACGTTCCCGCCTCATGCACCACATCCATCAGGTTTTCGACCAGACGCTGGAAAATGAAAACGTCCTTTGTCAGGCCGATATTGTAAACGCCCTTGGGCGCGTCGGAGCCGAGTCTGGTTCCCATACCGCCAGCCAGCAGCACGGCGCCCACCTTGCCAGCCCGGATCGCCTCCAGCCCGATTTCCGTATATTCTTTCTTTTTCTCCTCTATCTGTGGAAGCTGCATCACCGCAATCGGCGCAATCTTTCCTCTGGGATTTAGTGTTTCCTTCTTTTCGCACAGCGACAGCACGTCAAAATCCGTCTGCGCAATCTGGGTAAGCAGCGCCTCCCTCTCCTCGTCCCCAAGCTCCTCATAATATTTCAGTACGTGAAGCTGTCCGTATTTTTCCAGTTTTTTGTATGCCTCCTGATAATTCATTGCACCCTCCATTTTCTGACAGGCTTGTCATATTTTTTCCAAACACAAGCCGCCCCGTGTATTGATACTATCTTAACACGAGACGGCTCTGCGCTCAACAGGGAAATCCCTCAGAAAATGTCATAAAAAGTATCTGCCTCCACTACCGCCTCCCCCTCCACTTCCACCCATACCGCAGGCGTTTCTCCCCGGGAGGCAAGGTAATAATAGGCTGCCTGTCTGCCGAGACCGTGACAGGCGTCATGCCAGATCCCCCTATTCAGGACGGCCACGTCACCCGGACGCAGAATCACCGCCCGCACATCCTCCGCCCGGGGCGGCAGATCCGCACAGGATGCGGCAACACAGAGGACAATGGGGGCCGCCGCACAGAAGAGCGCCTCCATGGTATGCGCATGCTTCTCCATGGAATGCAGGGTATAAGGGGCGCGCTGTCCGACGGTATAGCCTAAATGCCCCGGCGTGTCAATAAGCGGCAGGCACGTCATATGATCCTCATAGGAAACACCCCTGCTGTGCAGGACGCGCTCCCTGTCCCTGGTCATATTATAGTAAATTCCGTAATTGCTAAAATCAAAATTCCTGATCTCTACGGCGCGGATAATCATACGGCCTCCTTTCTCAGCCTGCCATGAATAGGCATAATCATAATACCGACAACGCGGATACTCATACCGTCTCCTTTCTCAGCTCGCTCAGATTGGTCAGGCACATCACCAGCACCGTGATAATATAGGGCGCCGTCAGCACAAGCTGCGAAGGAATGCTGAATCCCTGCAGTCCCACGGAAAGCGCGTCCGCGAAGGCAAAGATCAGACAGGCAAGAAAAGATTTCACCGGATCGCCCTTACCGATTCTCGCCGCCGACACCGCAAGGAACCCTTTCCCGGCAGACATATTTTCCGTAAACATGGAGATACCGCAAAGCGGCAGGCAGGTTCCGGCCGCGCCCGTCAAAACGCCCGTGACAATGAGGGATGCCCACTTGTATTTCAGCACGGAGACCCCGGCGGACTGCATCGCCTCCTCATTGTTTCCCACACCGCGGATCCGCAGCCCGAAAGGCGTTCTGTACATAACGATCTGCGCTGCAATGACCGCCAGGAAAGAGGCATATACGAGAATATTCTGGTTGTTTAAAATCTCTCCGACAAAAGGGATCCCGTCCAAAAACGGAAGATGCACCGTGCCGAAGCTTTTGATCCTGGAATCCATAACGGATCCTCTGGTGTGAAAGATATTGTACATCAGCAGCGTGGTAAATCCCCATGCGCTTAAGTTCATGGCAATGCCGATCACGATGGGATCGGATTTAAAATGCAGGACAAAAATCCCAAAAACGGCGGACATAACAACGCCGGAAACAATGCCGAACAGCAGCCCCATCAGGGCGTTCTCAAACAGATAACTCCCCCAGGTGGCAAAGAACGCGCTCGTGAGCACATAGCTTTCCAGACCGATATTGAAAATTTTCGCCTTATGGCCATAGGCGCTTCCCACCGCCGCAAAGGCAATCGGCGCGGACATGCGCACCATGGCCGACAGCGTGGAAACGCTGAATATTAATTGCAGCATATACGTTACGCCTCCTCTCTCTGAATACGCAGTCTGCGGATCTGGCGTCTTTCCTTAAGCCGTCCGAACAGCGCCTCGTAATCTATGGCAACAAGCAGCACGAACACAGACTGCAGCACCATGACCACCAGCCGGTTTGTGGAAGTGGTACGCTCCATCTGGAAGGAGCCTGCCTTTAACATGCCCCAGATCACCGAGATCAGAACCACCGCCAGCGGATTGTTTTTCGCGATGGAGGCGATCATAACGCCGTCCCATCCCAGATTCAGTGCAAAGGCGGGACGAAACTTGCCGAAAGCGCCCGTCATCTCTGTGCCGCCGCACACGCCGCTGATAAATCCGCTTAACAGAAATATCATAATAAAAGTTCTCTTGTAATTGATGCCGCCGTACCGGGAAAACCGCAGATTCTCCCCCACCTGTTTCAGCTCATATCCCTTCACCGTGTAGCGGTAGAGCAGATGGATCACCAGCGCAATGGCAATGGCGATAAAAAACGCCGAGGTTGCGCTTGTCTTAGGAATGATCACGGAGAGCCTTGCGGTGGGCAGCATGTCCGGCGTCGCGATGGCGTCCGCCAGCTCCGAGGCGTCAAATCCCATATACTTAAAGACGAGATATTCCGTAAAAAGGTTCGCCGCATAGTTTAACATCAGGGTACAGATCAGCTCATTGACATGGAGCTTTAATTTCAGGATTGCCGGAATAAACGCGAAAGCCATACCCGCCAGACCGCCGATCAGAAGACAGACCGGGATATGGAGAAAACGGGGCAGGGAAAGCGCCGATCCCACAATCGCCGCCGCGAAGGCGCCGAAATACATCTGTCCTTCAATTCCACAGTTCCAAATGCCGGATTTAAAAGCCACCACAGCGGCAATTCCCGTTATAATGCTTGGCGTCGCCCAGCGGATGGTGGTGCCGATGGCGCTGGGACTTCCCACGGAACCGACGACCATTGCCCGAAAAGCTTCTGTGGGACTGTTTCCCTGAGAGAGAATAATAAGCGCCCCGGTCGCCATAACCAGAATCACGGCAACCACATATTTCAGTATTTCTAATTTTACCGACAACGTCAGCTTCAGCTTTGTCTTCATGTCATGCCTTCCCTCCCAACATATATAGTCCGATTGTCTTTTCATCCAGTTCCGGCGTATTCTCCAGATCAGCGGCGATTCCGCCGTTATACATAACCAGAATCCTGTCCGACAGCTCCATGACTTCACCCAGCTCATGGCTGACCAGCAGAACCGACACGCCCTGCGCCGCAATGTCGATAATCTTCTGCCAGATAAATTCGATGGCGCCCACATCGATGCCCCGGGTAGGGTCTTCGATGATAAGCAGATCGTTGTTCTGGATAAATTCCCGCCCCACAATGGTTTTCTGGATGTTGCCGCCCGACAGGTCGCCAATCTTATTTTGGATGTCCTGCACCTTTACCTGATAATTCTCCACGACGTCATTGGTAAAGGACGCTGCCTCCCCCCTGTCAATCAGCCAGGGAATCCTGAACTTGTGGGCGACATGATATCCCATAATACAGTTTTCAACGAGGCTCCCGTTCACATTGCAGCCCGTGGAAATACGGTCCTGCGGCACATAGCCGATCCGCTTTTCCCGCTTCTGCCGCGGCGTCGCCGTGGTAATGTCCTCGCCCTTGTAGGTAATGACGCCGCCGGAGGGCATTCGCAATCCGAAAACCGCCTCGATCAGCTCGCCCTGGCCGGAACCCGCCACCCCGGCAATACCGAGGATTTCCCCCTTGCGGACGGAGAAAGACACATCCTTCACTTTCTTTGCGCCGTCACTGCCAGACGCAGTCAGGTGGTCTACGGTAAGAATCGGTTCCCCGATCTCCTTTTCCGGCTTTTTGGTATTGAAAAGCACCTGCCGCCCCACCATCAGGTTCGCCAGACCGTGCTCATCCGTATCCTCCGGCCGCAGATTCCCCGTTACCACCCCGTTTTTTAACACGGTGATGTAATCCGAAATCTCCATCACTTCTTTCAGCTTGTGGGTAATCAGGATTACCGTTTTCCCCTGCTTAGTCAGATAGCGGATGGCCCGGAAAAGTCCTTCAATTCCCTGCGGTGTCAGCACGGAAGTCGGCTCATCCAGAATAATAATCTCCGCGCCCTTGTAGAGCACCTTGACAATCTCCACCTGCTGTAAAAGCGACACAGGAAGCTCTGACACTCTTTTCTCAAGGGGAACAGAAAAACCGTATTTCTCAGCAATTTCCGAGATATCCTTCGCGGCGCGCCTCTTGTCCAGAAATCCTCCGTACTTTTTTGTCTCGTAACCCATCATCAGATTTTCCAGCACCGTCAGCTCGGGAAAAAGCATGAACTCCTGATGCACCATGCCGATGCCGCACTTAGTGGCATCGTTGGGGTTTCGGAAAACGACCTGTTTTCCCTCCACATAGATCTCACCGCGGTTTGGCTTATAAATCCCGGAGATAATATTCATCAGTGTACTCTTACCCGCGCCGTTCTCACCGATCACGGAATGGACTGTGCCGCGTCTCACACTGAGGCTGACGTCGTCGTTGGCGGTGAGGCGGCCGAAGTATTTACAGATATGCTTTGCCTCCAGAATCATGTCTCCCATAGAAGTACCTTCTCCTTTCGTTTTATCGCATAAGCAGACTCGAAAAGCTTCGTATTTCTCGTTCGCGTTGCTCGCCGCAAGTCTTCCGAAGCATCCATTCATGCAAGCATGATGTCTGCTTCGTCCGCCTTCCTTCTCTGCTTATGCGCGCGAATAACCTCCGGCGGGTTGGAAATGCCCTCCGGAGGTTCCGTTCCCATTACTCTGCCTTATCCACAGTGACGTCGATCTCGCCCGCGCCTATGCCCTCAACCACATCGGTCACGGTTTTCTGAAGATCCTCTGTCAGACTGTTAAATTCAATATCCGTATACAGTGACAAGCCATAGGACAGGCCGTACACCTTGTCTCCGCTCTCAAAGGTTCCCTTGAAGGAAGCGTCGCCCTCCATGTACAGTGCTTCGTCGATGGGCTTTAAAGCCGACCAGATCACACAGTCGCTGACGTCGCCCTGATAGTCGTCGCTTCCGATACACTTGATACCCATCTCTTCACAGCCGGAAATAACGCCCAGGCCGCTCTGGGAGGCTGACTGGAAAATCAGATCCACACCCTCATTCTGTATCATCAGCTTCGCCACCTCCTGTCCCTTGACAGGGTCCTGGTCATCGCCGACATAGGCCACGGCAACCTCCACGGAGGGGTCCGCATAGTGAACGCCGTTGATATAACCGTCCCGGAATTTTCTGCTGACAGGGCGGTCCGCATGGGCGATAAACCCAACCTTTTTCTTCTCTGTGGTATTCGCCGCCACAACCCCGGCGATAAATGCCGCCTCGGAAGGATCAACGGACACGGAACTGACATTCGGCTCGTTGGTCTCCATATCCACGTCGCAGAGCACGAAATTGGTGTCCGGGTATTCCGGCGCAAGCCGGAGTGCGATCTCCGACAAATCTCCCCACATCAGGTACACCGGGTTTGCCCCCATATCCGCCATCGCGCGGACCTGATCCTCATACTCCGCGCTGTCCAGCGTCTCCACGGTTCGAAGCGTTGCGCCCTGCTCCTCAGCCAGCCGGTCAAGTCCCTTGATGGAAAGCGCAATGAAAGGATCTCCCACCGTTGCGGGCACCAGAAGACCAATGGTCTTTTCCCCGCTCTCCGGCGTCTGTTCAGGCTCCTGCGCCTCCGCCTGTGTCTCCTGCTGTGTTTCCTGCGCGGGTTTATCCTTCTCTCCCGCATCCTCAACCACGGCGGGCTCTTTCGGCAGCTCCGGCTTGGAACCGCATCCGGCCAGACATCCGAGTGCCAATGTCATCGTCAGTAAAACTGCTGTAATTTTTTTCCTTTTCATAATGTGTCCTCCTTTGTCAAATGGTTTTTGTATATTGAATGACGGCGTCCAGTGTTTTTTCCGATAAGGATGTGATCGACTGGCTTTCCATCGTTCTGACATACGTGTCAAGCTGATCCTTCAGGGGCGCGGTAAATTTTTCATCGAGTGCGCCCGCTCCCAGCATAACGCCGTAAGCATGTCCGATGGGGCCGCCGGTACAGTCATTATCCTGTCCTGCCATCATTAATACCGTCATTGCCTTCTGGAAGTCGTTTCCGGCAAAATAGACTGCCACAACCTCCGCCGCAAGGTTCGGGTAAGTATGTACCCAGTTATATTTTTTATACTTTTCCTCACAGAGCTCACATGCCTGCCTGTAATTGTCCGACGACTCACAGGCTTTGTACGCAAAATCCAGAACCGTGTAAAGCTCGCTGTCCTTCGGAACCGCCTTCACCGCCTTGTCGAGTACCACCCGCATATCCGTCTCCACATATGCCATGGAGACAACCACAGCGTTAAATACCTCCGCCAGAATACCGTTGTTGTGATGGGATATTCTCCCGTCCTTCCATGCCAGCTCCGCAGCCTTCCGGGGATTGCCCGGCGCCAGCGCGCCACAGACTGCCGCGCGCATAGCGGCGCCGATCATCTCCCGGTAGGGGTTAGCGAGATATCCGCTCTCTGGCGGATAAATTCCCTGGCGCAGATGGTTTAACGCCACCTCCTCCGCCGTGTAGGCGAAAGGGATGTAACCTACCCAGCGGTCCGCGATATCCTCCGAGGTGATCTCGAAGCCCTTTTCGCAGAAGGCGTCCAAAAGCGCCAGTTCAAAGGTAATGTCGTCGTTCAGAGTTTCCGGCGGTTTCACATAATCGGTGATTTCTCCAAATACCTCCCAGATTCTCGATGATTTAAAGCCTTCCACAGCCGTCCCCAGCGCGGAGCCGATGATCTCCCCCAGCAATCCGCCGTGGATCTGGTCAAACAGCCGCTCCCTGTCCGGCAGACGGTAATCGGGATAGGACGGCAGTTCCACCGCCTTCTCATACTGCTCGAAGCTCTCATAAACCGTATAGTCCCAATAGGGGTGCCCGGGAAGCTTTTTCGCCTCCGCCAGCGCCTTGAATACTCTGGCGTTGATGATCTGCAGGCGTATCAGCTCCTCCTTTTCAATGGCGTCGAAGGCCTCCGGGATCAGCCGCTCCGCCTCCTCCACATCGTAGCCCATGTGCTGCATACTGGAGATGGCGCCCAGCATTTTTGAATAGGGAGCTTTGGATTCCGGCAGGGGTTTTTCCCACGCGCCTTTTCCGCTTTCCAGCATCTGGGCCGCTTCCTCCAGCATTTTTCCCTCCAGAAGCCCGTCCCACTGGATCAGGTCGGTCCTGTCCTTTACGGGCACAGCCCCGCAGAACATTTCATAGTCGTATTCCCATGCATGTTTCATCTATTTTCTCCTTTCCATTGCTTTTCCATATCTTTTACATATATTCTTCTTTCAGCCGCGCCATCTCCAGACGGACTTCGCTGCCATCCGGAATGCTCGGCGCCGCACCGTGCCTGCCCACGGAAATGGCGCTCGCCAGAGCCGCGTATTCCATCGCCTCCCGGGGCGGTCTGCCGGCCGCGATCCCGGCAAGAAAATAGCCTGTAAAGGTGTCTCCCGCGCCTGTGGTGTCAACTGTCTTTGCCGGAAAAATTCCCTGATAAAACGTCTCTTTTCCGTCCGCATAGCAGGAGCCCCTGCTGCCCAGCGTCAGCACCAGGACGGTCTGGGGATATTTTTGCCGCAGTTTTTCCAGAATGGTCTGCGTGTCCTCCGCGTCCGTGCCCGCAAGCTGCCTGCCCTCCACCTCGTTGAGAATGAGATAGTCCACCTTCCGCAAGTCGCAGCGCCCGATGTCGCCGCCCATGGGGGAAGGATTGAACACCACCTTCATCCCCTGCTCCCTGCCCTTCTCTATGGCGTAGGGCACATTGGAAATTTCATTCTGTAAGAGGAGCATCTCCCCGGGGCTAAAGTGCGCCAGAACCTCATCTATGTACGCCGGGGTCACATCGCTGTTTGCGCCTCCGAATATGGTAATCTTATTCTGCCCCTCGTGATCCACATGAATTACCGCATGACCGGACGGCTCGCCGCTTTCCCGGATCAGTTCTGTCCTCACACCCGCTGCCGCCATGGTATCCAGCAGGATATCCCCGTCGTCCCCCACACATCCCGCATGGAAGACCTCCGCTCCCGCCCTTGCCAGAGCGATGGACTGATTCAGTCCCTTCCCGCCGCAAAATTCTCCGTAGGTCTTCGCCGGAATGGTTTCGCCCGCCTGCGCGTAATGTTCTACGCTGTATACTCTGTCAATATTCATGGAACCAAGATTCAGGATTTTCATGCTTCCTCCTTCTAGGAAAATATTTTCCGAAACAGTTTTCTTGTACATAAAATACCATCGTCGAATCCGTTTGTCAACAACTTTTGTACATTTTACATAATTTCCCTTTTTGGAGCCCGTCCCCCTGTCTTTGCGCCTCTTTTCAATTTTCCCCTTTTCCCTTATAATAAATTCACAGAAGTAAGGAGGACGGCGGCATGAATATACGTGAGCTTGCGAAGCTGGCCGGGGTTTCGGCTTCCACGGTTTCCAAGATTATGAATAACAAGGACAGCAGCATCAGTCCCTCTACAAGGGAACGTGTCCTACAGATTGCAAAGCAGTACAATTACCAGTCCTACTCCTCCCTGATCGAGAAGGGCACAACGACGCTGACGCTGGGCGTTGTGTTCCGCTCCGCATCCACCATGAACCTGACCCTGGACGGCATTCTGAATGCCGCGCAGAATGCCGGGTACACTATTTTACTGCGGGAGAGCGGCAGCGACCCGGAGCGGGAGGCGCAAAACATTTCCGTCCTCTGTTCCCATCATGTGGACGGGCTGATCTGGGAATTTGTGGACAAAGACAGCGAAAAAAACTTACCCTTTATTGAAAAGCAGGAAATCCCCACCGTTATTTTTCACTCGGAACACGGGGATGCCGTCAATATAGACTATGAGGAGCTGGGGCGTCTGGCCGCCCAGACGCTGGTGGACGCCGGGCATACGGCCATCGCCTGTATCGAAGCGCCGATTCCCGGAAGAGAGGCTTTCACGGAAGGCTATCAGAAATGCCTGTTTGAAAACCATATTTCTCTGGAAGAGGAACTCGTCTTCCGGCAGATCGACAGCCAGTTGACGCAGAAAATCGCGTCCCACGCAATCAGCGGCGTTGTCAGCGCCCACTACGAAACGGCGGCAAGGCTGTATGACGCCGTCAGGAAACTCCGCTACGAACTGCCCTACGACGTCTCCATCGTTTCCCTGCGGGATGAATCCATGACGCCGGATGTACTGCGCCAGCTTTCCACCTTTACGATCCCCCATTACGCCTACGGGGAGTATCTGTGCAAACGGCTGGTGGGGCAGATCGAACGGGGGGAAACTTCCCCGCCCGCTTTCCGCAAGACAGCGCAGCTTGACAGCGAAAGTACCGTGGGCATCCCGCACAGCAGCCACTCCAAAAAGATCACGGTCGTGGGCAGCATCAATATCGACAATTATCTCAAGATGGACGCGCTGCCGCGGACCGGCATGACCGTCAGTTCCTCCCTGTCCGCCTCCTATGTGGGCGGCAAGGCAATCAACCAGGCCATCGGGGCAGCCAAACTGGGACAGCGGGTTTCCGTGATCGGACGTCTGGGAAACGATGTGGATTCCGACACGGTATACCGGGCGCTAAACATGGCGGGCGTGGATTCCACCGGGGTGAAGCGCTGTTCCGGGTACAAAACCGGACAGGCCTATATTTTTGTGCAAAAGGATGGGGATTCCATGATTTCCATTCTGTCGGGAGCCAACGAAGCCCTCCAGCCCAAGGATATCCGCGAGTCCGAGCGCCTATTCGAAAATGCCGCCTTCTGCCTCGTGCAGACGGAAATTCCCATGGAAACCGTGACGGAAGTCTGCCGGACCGCAAGGGAACACGGCGCGCAGACCATTTTAAAGCCTGTGGCCTGCGGCGATCTGCCCGCAGACCTTCTTCACAACGTGGATATCATCGTGCCTAACGAGGCGGAAATCAATGCCATCTGCCCTGCCGCCGGTGATCTGGAATCACAGGCGGCGCAGCTTCTGGATGCAGGCGTCGGGACAGTCATTGTGACGCTGGGCGGGGCGGGGTGCTTCCTAAAGACAGCGCATGAGACTGCATATTTCCCCGCCATTCCCTCCGATGTGGTGGACGCTTCGGGCGCGGCAGACGCGTTTATCAGCGCGCTTGCCTCTTATCTGCTGGAGGGACGCTCCCTGCGCACGGCTGTCAGAATCGCCTCCTATGCGGCAGGCTTTACGATCTCAAGGGAGGGCGTAACGCCGTCGCTGGTGGATAAGAATACACTGGAGTCCTTTATGATGCAGCGGGAGCCGGAATTACTGTAGCATTTTGGTTGGGATGTCAGAGATGTCCGTTATGCGTTAAGATGGCGGATTACCAGTCTGACTGATATACCTTTCATCATTTAAATTAATGGATAGATGGAGGAAAATTGACATGATAACAAGAAAAAGTTTACCTGTCCTGTTCACAGCGGCCTTGCTTGCGGTCAGCGCAGGCGCATGCGGTTCAGAAAACAACGCCCCCTCGGGGCTGGAAATCACGGATATTTCCGACGACGGAGAATCCGCCGCGGCGGAAGCCGAAACGGCAGAGCCGTCAGACGGCGGCGCGAATGGGTCCGGGGAAGATTCCGACACAGATGTCACATCTGATATTCCTGATGCAGGAGAGCAGGAAAATCCCGTCACCGTTACTTTTGAAAAATCCCTTGACGAAGTCAAGGGAGACGACGGCACGGTAATTTTCACAAGCAGCGCGCAGATGCCTGTGGTAAGCATTGACGGCGCGGCGGATATCGCGGAAAAGATAAACGCGAATATCACGGCCTACTATGACACCTTCTCCTACGAGGAGACTCTCTCCATGGCAAAGGAGGACTACGCGGCGAGTCTCGGGGAAGACGGATGGGACTTTATCGGCTACGGCACTGAGATCAGTGCGCAGGTAACCCGCATGGATGACGCCGTGATCTCCTTCCAGATCACCGTTTACGATTTCACCGGCGGCGCCCACGGCAACTACGGCTCTATCGGCAGAAGCTATGATACGAAAACAGGTGCTCTTCTCGCCTTTGATGAGATCGCCGAAGACTACGAGGCCTTTCATGCCACAGTTTTAGATTATATGATCAATCTTGCCGAAACGCCCGCCTATAAAGACAAGCTGTTCGGTCCTCCTTCCAAAGACGATATGGACAGCGCGCTGTTCCGCGCAGATGGCTGGGTATTTACCTCGAGCGGTATTAGTTTTCTGGTGCCTCCCTATGTCCTCGGTCCCTATGCTTCCGGGGAAATTTCCTTCCGGCTGCCTTACAAAAAGGCGTATGACCTGGGATTAAAAGAGGCATACCGTTACAAAGGTAATTTCGTGGACGAGCGCTATTATATTTACAAATACGACCCGGAAACCTTTGAGCCGATTGTGGACGGCACGCCGGACTGCTATTTTGACCTGGACGGGGACGGTACGGAAGAAGGGCTCGCCTTTTATGGTCAGGTCGTTGACCCGGCCACCGGGGAGAGCAGCTATGCTTTTTATATCGACGGAACAGATTACGGGGACGTGGTCTATGACGAATTACAGAATATAAAGGACAATGGCTATCTGGAAAGCAGCTATGCTTTATATCACGCTGATGCCCCGGACGGGGGCGTTCCGGCAGTCGCCGTGCTGTTCACGGAATTCGGTGAGGGGGAGGACAGTGAAGGGAATCCGGTCAGACATCCCCGCTCTTTCATTTTCGGCTACACAAAGGAGAAAGGATTGTATTACATGTATTGGGATGAGGGGTTTGTTACCCTGCCGTAATGCACAGGTGTCATAAGGTAACACACTAATAAATGCAGACAACCATACCTCTATTCCGTATAAAATGGCGTATGTAGCATTTCAAATATGTGGTTTAGAAGCATTGCAGGAACTGAAAACAATATTCCACGATTTGAAAGGATAAGAGGTAAATGAACATGGAAAAAAAGGTATATATCACAGAGGAAGAACGGGAAAAGTGTCGCAAAGTGATTGATGCGTTTGCGGAACTGTACGAAATAGAGGATGAAGATATGTTAGTGGTTGATGTTGGCAGATATGGTTTTGTTAAATTGCAGTGCTATACACCGTCATATGGCTTTGAAGAGCTTGACACTTATACAAACAGTAACAGTTTATTTGAGGGGCTTTGGGACGAATGGCTTAATCTGAATGTGTTTTTACTTGCTAGGGAAATGCGGTTAGATGAGGTTCTCTATGAGGAAATATTTGACCACCTGCCAAAAGAAAAACAGACGGAACTTATCGGGAGAAAAGCCGACTTTGCAAAAAAGGCGGGTATTACTCCGTAAAATAAATTTTACAGAAAGAAAGCACTCTATGTAGAGGGTAAAAAAGATTAGAATGGCTCTGTGTATGATAAATATGCAGGGCTTTTCTTAACCAGCAAAATATTTGTGATTGAATAGAAAGATAGAATGAATGAGATGGATTCCGCAGGCGTAGGCATTGTGGGAATGTGTATAACTGCCTGTTTTATGGAGTTGTGGGTAACTATGTTTACAGGATGTGGGAAAGCTGCACTTTGCTTTTCCATGTGCTGTGAACATAGTTATCCATGACGGAATAGGCAGTTATGCACATTTCCATGATGTATAAAGTCTATAAAGATGTATTTGAGAGCTTGTCAGAAGAAATGCCCATGTATCATAAGGCAATAACAAACATTATAGACGGTTATCCTACTATTCTGTAAAACAAGAGGGAAAACGGGTAGCACAAAGCTTCTCAATATGTTAAAATTTAAAATCTATTGCGGATTAACAAACTTATATTGAAATATGCGCCGTATGATAAAATGTACCATTTACGGAAGGAGTAAAAGTGTATGTCTAACAAAATAATGGTGGTTGATGATGAGCATGAAATTGCTGATCTCATCGAAGTATATTTGAAGAACGAAAATTATGAGGTGTTCAAGTTTTATTCGCCCAAAGATGCTCTTATGTGTGTGGAGGATATAAAACTTGATCTTGCCATACTTGATATAATGATGCCGGAAATGGACGGGATTACTCTTTGTCAGAAAATTCGTGATAATCATACATTTCCTATCATTATGCTGACAGCAAAAGATTCGGAAACTGACAAGATTACAGGATTGACTTTTGGAGCTGATGATTATATCACAAAACCGTTCCGTCCTTTGGAACTGGTGGCGAGAGTGAAAGCACAGCTTAGGCGATACAAGCGATATAATACAGTTCAACCTGAAGAAAAGGAATCAGATGTCATATCACATTCTGACATTTTGCTGAATATAAAAACTCACGAATGTTATTTGAATGAAGAACCCGTCACACTGACACCTACGGAATTTACTATTTTGCAGATTCTTCTTGAAAATGAAGGAAATGTAATTAGTGCGGAGGATTTATTTCACAGGATTTGGAAAGATGAGTATTACAGTAAAAGCAATAATACTATTACCGTTCATATCCGCCATTTGCGGGAAAAATTAAATGATTCAGTTGACCAGCCAAAATATATTAAGACTATATGGGGAGTAGGGTACAAAATTGAAAAATAGAAATGAGAATAATTCTGATTATACGCGAATACAGTTGAAAGCCTTCCGAGAACTATTTATCGTAGCTACGTGTACGGCGTTGGCAATTTTTTGTATTGCTACGCTCCGCAACTATGGTTTGGGTGAAAATTATCCGCTCCTCGTTGGTATTGCACTGCTTCTTTGTATTCTGTTACTTTTTTTGATATTTGTTTTTGCCAAAAGATACATGAAACCTTTTCAAGATATAGACAGGCAGTTGGACGCACTTTTATCAGATGATTCTTCCGAAATCCACCTGTCAAAAGAATTAGCCTCTACGGAGCAAAAGATTGTCGCTTTGCGACAGGCAATGGAAAAGCGTTTATTTGATGCCCAGCTTGCGGAACAGCGAAAGAACGAGCTTGTCATGTATCTGGCACATGATATCCGTACCCCGCTTACCTCAGTAGTCGGGTATTTGAATCTGTTGGATGAAGCCAAAGATATGCCGGAAGAACAGAGGGAAAAATATACACACATTACATTAGATAAGGCAAACAGGTTAGAGAAAATGATTAACGAATTCTTTGAAATCACAAGATACAGTTTGCAGCAGATCCGGCTTAATAAAGCGACGGTTGACCTTTGTTATATGCTTGTACAGTTGACGGATGAACTCTTACCTGTTCTAACACGTAATGGGAATACATCGGTTATAAAAATGGATAATGAAGATATTACTGTTTATGGCGATCGTGAAAAATTGGCAAGAGTGTTTAATAACATTTTGAGAAACGCTGCTGCATATAGCTATCCAAATACAGAAATTGTGATTTCAGCCGAAGAACATGACGGGAATGTTGAAATCAAATTTCGTAATCAGGGTAAAATGCTTCCACCAGAAAAACTAGAAACGATTTTTGAGAAATTTTATCGAATGGATGATGCCCGAAATAGCGATTCCGGTGGTACAGGTCTTGGTTTGGCAATTTCAAAAGAAATTATTACTCTGCATGGTGGAACGGTTCGTGCAGAAAGTGAAAACGATACAGTGACCTTTATTGTGACGATTCCCTTAGAAAATACTTTATCTTAGGATTTTCTTAGGATTTTATCAAAAAGAAATTAAAATAATGGCTCTTTGTTTTAGGTACACTATGAGTACAAAAACAAAGAGCCATTATTTTTTAGGAGGTATCACATTATGGATATTATTACAATTTTACAGGCGTTATTGCGCTGGGGAATCCCTGCTTTGGCAGGCGGGATTGTGGTTTTTCTGCTTTTAGCATCTGCTTACCTGATTTACAAAAAAGTGTTTCACGGAAAAAAGACAATTACCAAAATGCAGGCAATCTGTGCTGTTCTTTTGTGCTGCTGGCTGCTTCTGGTGTTTGGCCTTACTTCGCTAAGCCGTGGTGGAAATTATACCGGCGAGTTCAATATTGATTTCTTCAGCGGCTACATCAGCGCATGGAATAACTGGTCAATTATCGAATTGCAGCTCATTATCTTTAATATGCTCATGTTTGCTCCGTTGGGTTTTCTGTTGCCTTTGCTTTGGAAAAAAGCAGAAAGACTTGGTGTTACCTTAGCTGTTTCCTTGTGCTTAACCGTTTTGATTGAGGTCATACAGCTTCTCACAGGAACCGGTATCTTTGAATTAGATGATTTATTCCATAATACAATTGGAAGCCTTTTTGGATACTTCTGCATTATGGCAATTCTCACACCAATTAAGGAAAAGACAATTCGATTTGCTCCCCTTGCAAAAGTGTTGATGATTCCTTGTGTGGTCACTCTTATTCTTGGAGCGGTATTTTGGGTTTACAACCGACAGCCTTATGGGAATATGGATATTCTGCCTGCAGTCAAACAGAATATGTCTGTAGTTCAGATTGCAACAGAATTAAAACTGTCCGACAAAGATATATCTGTTTCTATTTACAAAAACGAATATGCTGAAGATAAAGATTATATTCAGGGTGTTCAATCAGGACTTTCGGAATTAGAAAATGTAACTTTCTCTGGTGTTACACGCCGTGAAGATGAAAACTATGTTTATACCGGAATGGATGCAAATGGAAACGAGTTTCAGATGAACTTTTTCTTCCGCAGCGGACAATGGAGTTATACCACATATGCAGAAAGTGTTGCTATGCTAACAGCGGAAACAGCAGAACAATATAGAAATCGCTATGAAGCTTGGATGAAAGAAAATAATCTGCTTCCTGACAATGCAGAATTTTCTGTTCAGAACAATAATACCTTACGATGGGATGTTGCACCAAAACAGAATATTTCCAGAGGAGATAAAGCATTTCAGAACGGCTCAGTTATGATGCAGTTTGATAATAATGGTACGTTGATTGATCTTTCCTATCAAATAAGCTGGAATGAATATGTTATCACAGAGGACATTATTTCTGCCAAAGAAGCCTATTCTCAGATAGAGGACGGAAATTTTGAGCAATATGTGCCGTTTCAGCAGGGTGACATATTGCATATAGAGGAATGTGAACTTACTTATACTTATGATACAAAAGGGTTTTATCAGCCAATATATCAATTCAGAGGATATATTAACAGCACAGAAAACCTGTGGACTTGCCAGATTCCTGCGTTAAAGAATTAAAGTATTTAGCAAAACAAGCCGAGCCAGTCAGCGGCAAGCTAGACATCTCTTCAAGTCACTGTTTACAGATCCACTCTTTTTTGTAGTTTAGCAGCTAAGGGCGACAGCAAAGAACACTGCCGCCCTTCACTATTATTAGGAGGAGAATTTTCCATGCAACTGTACGAACATATGCAAAGACAATACTGGCGAATCGCTGTACATAAAGGTGTATCGTGATGAAGTAAAAACTTCTAAACGATACACCTTTTTTAATGTCGAATTTTGTTTGTTTTCAAATTTTTTTGCAGTTCCTTTTTCATAGATTTGCAAAAAAAATTGGTAGACATTATGTTGTTTCGGCTTGGTTTACAGCTTCATATATGGCTGTTTTGAGAGCATGGATTTTTGCGTATCCCACACTTGTTTCATCAGCTCTTTGACTTGCTTTACATCGGCGGCATAGACGTTTCCTGTGGCATTCATGCGCTTTGCTATCTGGTTCAGATTATTCCCGATCCTGCCAAGCGCAGCATTGTATTCCCGAAGGTCTGAATAGTCAATGTCATAGACAAAACCGTACAGAATTTGGCGGCGCAGGAAAGCGGATTTGCTTTTCATGCCGGAGGCTTTTACTTTCTGCTCAAGTATGTACTGCTCGTCATCACTTAGATATATTTTCAGCTCGTTTTTGCGTTCTCTGTTTGCCATTTTTTACGTCCTTTCTGTAATGGATTGATGAAAGTATTTTACACAATCTTCTGTCCCGTTAAGGGGGATATTCGTGCAAAAAAATGAGTGAAAAAATCAGAGCAACATTTTCAACGAATGGATGGTAAGGGACACGAGCAAGAAGATTAAGGCGGTCTTCCGCAGCAAGGGCATGAGCGGCAAGCCTATCACGAGCCAGCCCGTCTATGGCTATCTGAAGGGCGAGGACGGGCATTTCATCATTGACGAGGAAGCCGCACCTGTCGTAAGGCAGATATACAGCCTGTGCCTTGCGGGGAACGGACCGACTAAGATTGCCCGTATGCTGACGGAGCAGGGCATACCAACGCCGGGAACGCTTGAATACCGGCGGACGGGCAGCACACGCCGCTATTATCCTGATTATCCATGCAAATGGGCAACAAATACGGTATGCCACATCTTGGAACGCAAGGAATATATAGGGCATACGGTAAACTTCAAGACCGAAAAAGTGTCCTATAAGGTAAAGTCCAGCGTGGATAATCCCGAAGAAAAGCAGGTGGTGTTTGAGAACACGCATGAGCCGATACTTGACACCGAAACATGGGAGCGTGTGCAGGAACTTAGGAAACAGCGCAAACGCCCGAACAGGCAGGACGAGGTAGGCTTGTTCTCCGGCATACTGTTCTGTGCCGACTGCGGGAGCGTCATGTACCAGCAGCGCTATCAGACAGAGAAGCGGAAACAGGACTGCTATATCTGCGGCAGTTATAAAAAGCGTACGAAGGAGTGTACGGCGCATTTTATCCGCACAGACCTCTTAACCGCCGGAGTGACGGAAAATCTGCGCAAGGTGACAAACTATGCGGCAAAGCATGAAACACGCTTTATGAAGCTCTTGGTTGAGCAGAACGAGGACGGAGGGAAACGCAGGGATGCTGCAAAGCGGAAAGAGCTGGATGCGGCTGAAAAGCGGATTGCGGAACTGTCAAACATCTTCAAAAGGCTGTACGAGGACAGTGTAAGCGGGCGCATTTCTGATGAGCGTTTCATGGAGCTGTCGGCGGATTATGAAACAGAACAGAAAAAGCTGAAGGAACGTGCGGCAGAACTTGAAAAAGAGCTTGCAAAGACAAGGGAGGCGACCGCCAACGCTGAAAAGTTTATGAACGTGATCCGCAAGCACACAGCCTTTGAGGAACTCACTCCCACCCTGCTGCGGGAGTTTGTTGAGAGAATCGTTGTCCATGAGGCAACCGCCGCCGACGGGCGGATGCATGGGAATTTAAGGCGGCAGGAAACAGAGATTTATTACAGTTTTGTCGGCAAGGTGGACTTGCCTGAATGAGAGCCTGACCTGTCCGGCGCATGAAATAAGTGCCGGATAGGGGACGGCAAAATTTTTTACACTTCTATTGCTTCTTTATCACATCTGAGCAAATATCCCCGATGCTAATCTGCGCAGACTGTTAGGAAGCCCGCTCCCCCGTTAACTTCCACAGGTTCTCACAGATTCCGCGATCTCAAAAGCCTCCGCCGCCGGATAAAACAGCCGCGCCGAGGCCTCCAGCGCAATCCCTGTAATATTTTCATTTTTCAGATAAAACTCTACTTCTGAGGGAGAGATTTTATTCTCTCCCTCTTTCCATGCCTGAATCATGTCGTTCAGCTTCTGAAAGTGCGCCATCAGCGCCCCGAAATCCTGTATGCGGTCGATGGTGCTGCTGCCGTAAGCCTGTTTTTCCAACTCACATACTGCAATTACCTGCATGGACATCTTTAACTCTCCCGTTATGTCAGAGGCTTCCATCAGCACGTCCGGCCGTTTCTCAAGGCAGGCCAGCATATACGCCTTCGCCCCGGCAATGTCCTTCTTTGCAAAGTAATCCGCCAGCCGCTCCTTGATCTCCGCCGTCTCCCGCTTTTCGTCGGTCATGCCCACCTTGCACTCATAAACCTTAAGTCCCTGCACCTGCGTCCAGACATACAGAAGAAATTCCGAGATAAAGCCGTAAACCCGCTTGTGGTAATCATCGTACCCGGAAGCGTCGATTCTTTCTTCCGCCTTCTCAAAAATACCGAAAAGCCATTCGCAGTAAGCGTCGTAAATCTCTTTTTTGCAGACCATCATATTGCCGAAGTAAGTGCCTCTGCCGTGCACCAGTTTCTCAAACGTTTCATAATACGCAGGATAAAACTGCCGGATCACCTCTCCCACGGCCTCCAGATCGTGAATGTTATAGTCCCCGGCATAGCCCTCGTAATAGGTAAAATTCAGTTTCAACAGCTTAGAGGTTATGATATCGCACTCTGAAAGAATCGCTTCATATTCCCGTCCCGTGAGAATCCGCCCCTCCTCCGTGCAGAAATATCTGCGGTAATGACTGATCCCCACATAATCGGAAGTTTTTATATTTTTCCAGACCCAGTAAACGCCCGTCAGCTCCCCGTAATAGCAGTTTTTTGGGGAAATACTGACACCTGTGTCATCTCCTATATACCCCAGATCCTCCGCCCCTGCCCGGCCCACCTGTAAAGGCACATAGATGGGATCGCCGGGCGTGGGAAATTTTTTGTGGGTCATGGTAAAGATCGTTACGCTCATCATATCATCTCCGTCAAAGTCGTCATACATATATCTGTCCGGTCATCTGATTCCAGATATCCTTATCACGCCTGGCGCGACGTCTCCGCGCCGCCCTGCAGGATGCCCGCCAGCTTCTTCCTCACATAGAAAAATGCCGGGATCAAAAAGATATCCGCAAAGATCCATGCCAGCGGGTTCGCAAAGCGCACCGCGCTGAATCCGAAATGCGGCACAAGCAGAAAGCCGGCCAGCGCCCTCGCCAGCATCTCAAAAGCGCCTGCAAAGACTGCAAGTCTGCTGAAGCCCATTCCCTGAATCAGGAAACGGACGATGTTCACAAGCGCCAGAGGGAAATAAAACAGCGCGTTCATCCGAATGAAGGAGTAAGCGTTGCCGATGATCTGCGTCTCCCCCGCATCCAGAAACAGCAAAAGAAGCTGTTTCCCGAACAGATATACCGCGCCCAGCGCAAGCAGGGAATAAACCAGCCCCAGCAGACAGCAGCTCTTAAGCCCCCTGTCCACACGCTCCAGATCCCCCGCGCCCACGTTCTGTCCGCCGTAGGTCGCCATGGTGGAGCCCAGGGCGTCAAAGGGGCAGACCAGCAGCATACTCACCTTGCCGCCCGCCGTGACCGCCGCCACCGCATTGGAATCGATGCTGTTCACCGAACTCTGCAAAATCACGCTGCCGATGGCTGTGATCGAATACTGCAGTCCCATGGGAATGCCCATATTGCAGAGCTTCGCCGCGTAATCCCTGTTCCATCTGCGCTCCTCCTGAGACAGTTTTAAAATCGCAAATTTTTTGCGCATATAAATAAGGCAGGCAAAGCCCGCAATGGCCTGCGATACCACCGTAGCTACCGCCGCCCCGGCCACGCCCATGTGCAGCGCCACGATGCAGAACACGTCCAGAAAAATATTCAGTACCGCCGCCGTCACAAGAAACACCACCGGCGTTCTGCTGTCCCCCAATGACCGCAGGATAGACGCCGTCATATTGTAGAGAAACACAACTGGTATGCCCAGAAAAATAATGATTATGTAGCTATAGGAACCGTCGATAATGTTCGCAGGCGTCCGCATAAGCTGCAAAATCTGGCGGCACAGAAGAGAGACCACGATTGTGATGACCACCGCAAAGATCACGGACAGCCACACGCTGTTGGCCACAAATCTGCGAAGCTCTCCCTCATGCCTCGCGCCGAACTCCTGCGCGATCGGAATGGCAAAGCCGCTGCACACGCCCATGCAGAACCCGATAATCAGAAAGTTGACGGAGCCTGTAGCTCCCACCGCCGCCAGCGCGTCCACTCCCAGATAGTGTCCCACGATAACCGCGTCCATCATACTGTAGAACTGCTGAAATACAAGCCCGAACAAAAGGGGCACGGCAAAGCCCAGAATCAGCCTCATGGGACTTCCCTTCGTCATATCCTTTTCCATAATACGCCTCCATCATTAAGCTTTTCGCTCTAATCATTTGAGGACGATTTTATCACACTGTTGCAAAAACGCAAGTAGCATTTTCATGAAAAATTCAAATATTTTAAAAAATTTTTTATGTTCGGGAAAACCGATTGACATGGGAAAAGGAATGTATTAAGATGTTATCACTTTACGCAAAAAACGGAGGGTTTCTTCTATGAATACAGCCGCTGCCAAAGATAACTTTTACAGCAAAATTATTAAGCTGGTGATTCCGATTGTCATTCAGAATCTGTTAAGCGCCGCCGTGAGCTCCGCGGACGTAGTTATGCTGAATTATGTGGGACAGTCCTCCATCTCCGCCGTGTCGCTGGCCGCCAACTACGCCAGCGTTCTCTTTATGATCTATTACGGTCTGGGAACGGGCGCGTCCATGCTGAGCGCGCAGTATTGGGGAAAGGGCGATCTCCAGCCGATCCGCGCCATTCAGGGCATTGCCATGCGGTTTTCCCTGATTATCTCCCTGTGCTTCTCCGCATTTGCCTTCTTTGCGCCGGAGCTTCTGATGAAGCTTTTCACAGACGACGCGGAACTGATCGGAATCGGAGCCGGGTATCTTCGCGTGATGGCAGTCACCTATCTCTGCTGGGGCATTATAGAAGTGTACCTGGCGATCCTGCGCAGTATCGGACGGGTCACTGTCAGCATGGTGTTAAATGTCATGGCTTTCACCCTGAATATTTTCCTGAACGCCGTGTTTATCTTCGGACTCTTCGGCGCGCCGCAGCTCGGCGCCACCGGCGTCGCCATCGCGACTGCCCTGTCCCGTGTGATTGAACTGCTTGGCTGTATCGTGGTGTCCCTGTTCAGCACGGATATCAAGCTGAAATTCAGTTACATGTTCCTGAAGAACAGGCTTCTCTTTCAGGACTTCCTCCGCCTTTCCCTGCCAGCCCTCGCCAACGATCTGGCATGGAGCGTTGCCTTCTCCATGTACTCCGTGATTCTGGGGCACATGGGCTCCGACGCGGTAGCTGCAAACTCTCTGGTAGTCGTTGTCAGGAATTTCGGCACCGTACTCTGCTTCGGCACCGCCAGCGCAGGCGGTATCCTGCTTGGCAATGTGATGGGTGAGGGAAATATGGAAAGCGCAAAATCCTACGCCTCCAGGCTGATGAAGCTCACCGTTATCACCGGCGCCATCGGCGGCGTGCTGGTGCTTTTCGCCACCCCCTTTGTGCTGCACTTTGCCAAACTGTCCGAAACAGCCATGCACTATCTGAAATATATGCTGCTCATCAACACCTACTACATCATGGGGGCAGCCGTCAACACCACGCTGATCGCGGGTGTATTCCGCGCAGGCGGCGACAGCCGTTTCGGCCTGATCTGCGATGTGATCGATATGTGGGGCTACGCGGTGCCGCTTGGCTTTCTCGCTGCCTTCGTTTTCAAGCTGCCCGTTCTCTGGGTGTACTTTCTGCTGTGCACCGACGAGTTTGTGAAATGGCCCTGGGTGATCAGGCATTACCGCAGCGGAAAATGGCTGAAAAACATTACAAGAGAAGACCTGTTCGCAGAGGAAACCGCAGTCGGCTCATCCGCCGGGGTGTGACCCGGAAAGGAAGCCTGTCCGCACCCTGCCCCGAAATTCCTTTCTGCTGCACACCCCCATCTTCTGGTAAATGTGGGACACGTGCTTTTTCACCGTAGTCTCCGCGATATAGAGGGCTTCTCCGATCTGCCTGTTGGTATAGCCCCTGTAGAGAAGCCATGCCACCTCCAGCTCCCGCTCGGAGAGCGCACACGCCTCCATAACCGCCAGAAAACAGGCGTAAATCTCCTCGTAGCTTCGCGGCGCCGACCGGCTGTCCCCGACGGCAGATGTATTCCCACTCCCAAACAATCCGTCTTTTCCTGCGGATGTACACGCCTCTCCAACGGTTCCCGGCATAACCGTATCCTTGTCTGTCCCTGTTTCCCGCCCCGCCTTTCCCACACACGGATGCTCTTCCAATTTTGCAATCCGGTCATTCACCCGAAGGTAGAGCGCCAGAACCACCGCCAGCGCGACGCCGAGAAGCAGCGTCCCAAGTACGGCAACCGTCCACTCCCGTCTCCCGCCGAACAGACCTGCCTGATACAGAAGTAGTATCGTCAGAAGAAACACATACGCGGTCCCCAGCAGAATCCGGAGCGTATGCTTTTTCATATCCTCCCGTCCTCTGTTATGGTTATTTCTTCTGTATCCACTTGCATATAGTCGGCAATCCGGCGCTTTGCCTCGATCTGCAGGGGCAGAAGCAGCATCTCAAAAACCACGGCATACAGCATAGTCAGAATCGCCACCGCCACATGAGGCCCCAAACTGGCCAGATCAGACAACCCACCCAGAATATGAATAAAAGAGAGAAGCATACTGGCAATCCCCGCACAGAGCACCTGTTTCTGCAGCATTTCCACCACATCCAAAGACCGCCTGATCTCACTCAAATGACAGGTATAGTTCTTCTTCAGCAGTCTCCACGCCCTCAGAAAATCCTTCCATATTCCACCCCGGAACAATACCGGCGCAGTAAATGCCAATATAATGATCAGGGACGGAAAGTCCAACAGAAAAACGATTCCCCTTAAGTTAACACCCCCACTTCCATAATCTATCGCTCCCAGCAGGAAAACACCCAGCAGAATACTGATAATCTCCATAATCATATGCCCATTTCCTCCTCTTCCGTTTTTACTGTTTCTGTCTTCTGCTTCCACGATACCATCCGGGCCGCCCAAAATCTATGGTACTTTTTCCAAAAAAGGTAGTAAAAATCGAGCACCCGCGTGCTCGATTCAGAGAATGCCCCGCATTCTCCTTAAATGATTTATGTTGTCGCAATTACTCATTACATAATAGAAGCCTGCCATAAGGCAAGCCCCTCTCATGTCAATATTTTGTCAAAAACTGTCGCGTACGTTCCTCCTTCGGATGGTCGATCACCTGTCTGGCGTCACCCTGCTCCACGATCACGCCCTCGTCCATAAAGATGATCTGATCCGCCACATCTCTGGCGAAGCTCATTTCATGGGTTACGATAATCATGGTCGTATGCTGTTGGGCAAGCCCCCTGATTACCTTTAGCACCTCCCCCGTCAGCTCCGGGTCAAGGGCCGAGGTCGGCTCGTCGAAACAGAGGATATCCGGCTTCAGCGCCAGCGCCCTGGCAATGGCAACTCTCTGCTGTTGCCCACCGGAAAGCTGATGGGGATAATGATCCATGCGCTCCGAAAGCCCCATCTGATCCAGAAGCGATTTCCCATGAGCCTCGATCTCCTCCAGAATTTCCTTTTTCTTCTGCTTAAAGTCCGGCCGCTCCTTCGAAAGAAGCGTTTCCGCCAGCGTCACATTTTCCAGCGCCGTATACTGCGGGAACAGATGAAACGCCTGAAACACCATGCCGAAATGCAGTCTTTTGGTGCGCAGATCCTTCTCCTGCCCTTTGGCAGGATTGTCCGCGTCAAACAGGGTTTCCCCCCGCACCGCGATGGAGCCGCGGTCCGGCGTCTCCAGAAAATTCAGACAGCGTAGGAGCGTCGTCTTGCCGGAGCCGGAGGAGCCGATGATCGCCAGCGCGCTCCCTTCCTCCAGATCAAAGCTCACGTCGTCAAGCACTCTGGTAGAGCCAAAATGTTTTCCGATATTTTTCACCTCTAAGACAGCCATTTTTTCCTCCATTCCGAAGCGTTCTATGTTGCGTCGGCTCACCGGAACCACGGTTTTTCCTTTACCTGAAATAGTCCAGCCTGCGTTCGATATAATTAAACAGCAATGTCAGGATCCCCACAAACAGAAGATAAAACACCCCCGTATAAAAGAGCGGCCAGGTAAGCCCGTTGCTCTTCATAAAGGAATAGCCCGCAAAGGTAAGCTCGTACGCCGCAATAATCCGCGCAAGCGACGTGTCCTTCACCAGCGTAATGATTTCATTGGACATGGGCGGCACCACCCGTTTCACCATCTGCAGGAGCGTGACCTTAAAGAAGATCTGCCACTTCGTCATGCCGAGCACCTCTCCCGCCTCCCGCTGGCCCACAGGAACACCCTCGATGCCGCCCCGGAAGATCACGGAAAAATAGCAGGCATAATTGATACTGAAAGCCACCACCGTCGCTGTGATCCGCCCTGCCTCGCTGCCGCTCCAGATATTGTGTCCAAGCCAAAGACCCGGGCCGTAAAAAATGATAATCAGCTGCAGCATCAGCGGCGTGCCCCGTATGATCCACACAAGCGTCTGGACCAGCCCACGCAGCGCTTTCCATCTGCTCATCGCGCCGAAGGCAAGAAGCAGCCCAAGCGGCAGTGAAAAAAGCAGCGTAAAAATAAAAATCTGAAAGGAAGTCAAAAGACCATCCAGCAGCGATTTCGTAACATTTAAAAACATGCCTTACTCTCCTAAAGTCTCCATGTATCATTCCGCTTTTGCTACCTGATGTTTCCTACTTTCCGGGCACTACGACTACCTGCGCATTATTGCAGTACGCGTTGGTACACTCCATGGCGTTTTTGACCTCATCAGTCAACGTCATGCCGTTCCATACAACGTCGATGTTTTTGGAATCCAGCTCCATGATCTTGTTATCCCAGTCAATCACCACGAACTGCGCCTCCACGCCGAGCGTTTCCGCAACCATACGCGCCATGTCCGCGTCAAAGCCGATCCACTCGCCGGATTCATCCTTATAATCCATCGGCTCAAACTCCGTAATACCCACAATCAGCGTGCCCTTGCCCTGAATATAGGCCACATCGCTGTCAGAAGCCGACGCCGTAAACTCAGTGGCATTCTGCTCCACAAGCGCCTCCTGCACGCCGTAAACCTCAGCCGTCTCCTTCATGGAACCGTCCGCATAGCTCTGTGCAAACTCAAAATTAATATAAGCGGCCAGATCAGATCCTTTCCGGCATCCCACGCCATACTCCTCTGTCGTCAGCTCATCCGTATGTACCAGATTCGGATAACTGGTTCCCTCGCCGATCATGGCGCCCGCCATCAGAAGGTCAATGATCGCTGCATCCGAGGTGCCAGAAGCAACTTCCATCAGCGCATCCGCCTGAGAAGCCACCGCATTGGTCTGATATCCCTTCTCGTTAGCAACCGCTTCCCCGGCGGAACCCGCCTCCACCGCATATACCATGTTGCCGGCATCCGCCGTCGTCTCCTTTGCACCGCCGCAGCCCGCAAGCGTTCCGCAGACAGCCATCGCTGCCATCAGTACCATTACCAGTTTCTTTTTCATAATCTTTCCTCCTCTTTTAGAACCTGTTTATGATTGTACTTAAAAATAATTTTACACACTTTTGTATTTTACCATAGCAGTATGCTAAAGTAAATGCGCAAAACAAAAAGTTCCTATTGTCTGTCAAAATATGCTTTTCCGTCGTTTGGCTTAAAATATGTCCGAATATATCCATCCGTGGAGACGATCACAAACTCGTTGCTGGATTCCAGATAATACACATCATCCCCGTCTTCCGCTTCCAGTTTATGTAATACCCCCGGCGCTGCCACTACCCTGTTTGCGCCCGCCAAATACTCGTCCGCCGTTGTGTAGCCAAATTCATCCCCGTGTTTTTCGAAATGCTCCTGCAGATATTCCGCCTTGCGGAATGAATAGGTATGTCCTGACGACGCCGTCTTGGCAGTCTGCCTATCCTCTGGCGTTTTCTGCGGCGTATCCGACAGCGCAGCACCCGGCTCCCCGGAAATTTCCGCCTGCTTTCCCTGTGCCGTATCCTGTTCCGTACCCTGTAGCACATCGCCCGGCTCCCCGGATACTTCTGCCTGCCTGTTCTGTTCCGTATCCGGTGGCGCATCATCCGGCTCCCCGGATACCTCCGCCTGCCGGTCCTGTTCCGTATCCTGTGGCGCATCACCCGGCTCCCCGGATACTTCCGCCTGCTTTCCCTGTGCCGTATCCTGTTCCGTACCCGATGGCACAGCGCCCAGCTCCCCGGAAATTTCCGGCTGCATGTCCGCCGTTATTTCCGCGCTTCCCCCCTGCGCCGCGCCGGGCCAGGCTCCTTCAAACACCCATCCCGCGCGCAGTGCGCCGATAACGACCGCCAACAGCACACAGACTGCCGCCGCTGCCGTCCACCGTTTTATTTCATTGTCTTTTTTTCCATGATAAGGTCTGACCACCTGTTCAGCCGTTTTACCTTCCGCTTTTGCTTTATTCTCCCTGCGGCACTTCTCACACCGTTTCGGTATATGCAGATTTTTACCCCGGTAAAAAGCAATTTCATCCTCTGACAGCGTAAATTCTGCGCCGCATTGTTTGCATGTTTTCTTCATCCTTCCTCCATTCCAGGCGTTTCCGCCAAGAAACCAAGAGAGCACCCGCTACAGGTACTCCCTCGTATGTTTCGCCGGAAATTTCCATGCCGCATTTAATATTTTATTTCTTTTCCCTCCAGCCGCCACTGTCTGAACTCCGCCGATGCCGACAGAAGCAGATCGGAAGAGGAATTTAACGCCGTCTCCACAGAGTCCTGAATCACGCCGATGATAAAGCCTACTGCCACGACCTGCATGGACACCGAATCCGGAATGCCGAAAAGCGAACATGCAAGCGGAATAAGCAGAAGCGAACCGCCCGCCACGCCGGATGCGCCGCATGCCGAAAGCGCCGCCAGAAGACTTAAAATAATCGCCGTCGGAATATCCACGTTAATCCCAAGTGTAAAAGCGGTTGCCATGGTCATGACCGTAATGGTGATCGCCGCGCCGTCCATATTGATGGTCGCGCCCAGCGGAATCGTCACTGAGTAGGTGTCCTTATCCAGTCCCATCTCCTCGCAGATTTTCATATTGACGGGAATATTAGCCGCCGAGCTTCTTGTGAAGAAAGCCGTAATCGCACTCTGCTTCAGGCACTTGAAGATGAGCGGATAGGGGTTCTTGCGGATGCACCAGTACACCAGAATCGGGTTGGTGACAAAATAGATAAACAGCATACAGCCCACCAGCAGGATCAGCAGCTTCCCGTAATCCCTGAAGGCTTCCAGACCGCTTGCCGTCACACTGGTGTAAACCAGCCCCAGCACGCCGAAAGGCGCTAAGTTAATGATAACCACAACCACTCTGGATATAGCCTCCGAAATATCAGCGAGCGTCTTCTTCGTCGCTTCCCCCGCCGCGCGGAAGGCTACGCCCAGAAGCACCGCCCAGGCCAGAATCCCCACATAGTTCGCATTCGCCAGCGACGACACGGGATTTTGCACCACATTCATCAGCAGCGTGCTCAGAACCTCCACGATACCGCTGGGTGCAGCCGACGCGTCCGAAGCCGCATCCACAAGCACCATCTCCACCGGAAATACCATACTGGCAAAAACAGCAATCACCGCCGCCAGCACCGTACTGAACATATACAGGATGATGACCGTTCTGATCACCCCGCCGTGGGACTTGCCCGCATTGCAAAGCGCGCTTATCACCAGAAAGAACACCAGAAGCGGCGCAATACCCTTAAGCGCTCCCACGAACACATCGCCCAGCACGCCGATGCCTGATGCCCCCGGCGCCACAAGAGCCAGAATCACGCCGATCACCAGCCCCACAACAATTCTCTTGACAAGACTTATGCCTGTCCACTTCTCCCACACATTTTTCATGATTTCCTCATTTCTGTAAAACCTTCGTTATCGGTTACTTTACTATACTACAACGGAAAAGTGCTTCGCGTCAAGATGGGAGTCTTTTTCTCTTGTAATACGCGGTAAACCTCTGTTATAATAGTCACAGACGGGAGATTCAAAAGTGAACATTGAGTATAGTAAGAAAGCTGTAAAATATATTGAATCATTAGACAAACCCACGAAGCAACGAATTAAATCCGGTATTGAGGGTTTAACTGCAACTCCCCCAAAAGGTGATATAAGAACACTGCAAGGCTATTCGGATGGGCGAAAACGCCTGCGAATAGGAAAATACAGAATCATATATAATTATAAGCAAAATCACAAAATTCAAATATTATGTATTATAAATGTTGATAGCAGAGGCGATATTTACAAATAGGAAGGAAGTATTTTATATGAGCGGAACTGTAAGAGAAGCCGTAAGCCTTATGGAAGTATTACCGGAATCCGAGCAGAACTTTGCCCTTGAATTTATAAGAAAACTGGTTATTGCATGGGATCCAGATTTTACCAAAGTGACAGCCTCGGAAAGAGCCGCGCTGGAAGCGGCGGAAAAAGATATTGCTGAAAACGGAACAGTGTCCCACGATGCCATTAATTGGTCTTAAACCAAATTTGTGCCGACAACGACAA
The DNA here is from genome assembly GCA_947174505.1 of uncultured Lachnospiraceae bacterium. GTDB lineage: Bacteria > Bacillota > Clostridia > Lachnospirales > Lachnospiraceae > UBA3282. Next base: position 52,272 of record CAMWJF010000009.1, on the reverse strand, counting down.
GGCGGAGAAGAAAACACTCTTCCCCGCCTCCTATTACTTATTTCCCATCATAACATTTTTTTACGAACACAATTCTGAAACCACATGCAAATTCCTGCTTTATTCCGCCGTTGCTTCCTCTGTATACTTCACAGCCAGCTCGTTGATCGTGCCGTCTGCAAGCATCTTCTCAATAGAACCATTGATCTTGTCAAGCAGCTCCGTGTTTCCCTTCTGCACCGCAATCGCATACTCCTCCGACTCAAACGCACCGGGATCTTCCACGATCTTTAAGCCCGCGTTGTCGCCCACATACTTCTGCGCCGTCGCGGAGTCGATCACTACCACGTCGCACTTACCGTTAACCAGCTCCATAACAGCCTCCGTGCCTTTCTTAAACGCCTCGTAACTGTAGCCCATATCCTGCACACAGATTTCCCCGGTATACCCCTGCACCACGCAGATCTTTTTATCCGCCATATCAGTCGCTGCCGCAATATCGGAATCCTCTTTCACGATCATTACCTGTGTCGCTGTATAGTAAGTCGTGGAAAAGTCTACGGTTTCCCTTCTCTCATCCGTCGCCGTCATACCCGCGATAACCGCGTCGATCTGGCCGTTCTGCAGCGCAACCAGAAGAGAGTCAAACTCCATATTCTCCACTGCCGCCGTCATGCCGTTTCCCTCAGCGATCTGCTTTGCAATCGCCATGTCAATGCCGTCATACTCACCGATCACACCGTTTGAGGTAACATACTCAAAGGGCGGAAACTCCGCGTTTGTGCCGAAGGTAATGGTGTTTCCCTTCGCCGCGCCACCGCCACAGGCAGTCAGCGTACATGCCGCCATAACCATGGCAAGCGTCATTGCCAGAAACTTTGTTGTCTTTTTCATAATCTCATCCTCCTCATTACTTTGTGCATATATTTATATAAACTCGCGCACATGCGCTCATTATCCGGTTGCATCGGACGTTTGCCCGCTATAACGCCTCTCCAAAACCGGCGCCTGCTTCGGCCGCAGTCGTTTGTCTGCGCCAGTCCTCATTTTGATTGGAACCTACAAAACTTTACTCAGGAAATTCTTTGTCCTCTCGTTCTGCGGATTGCTGAAGATCTCCTCCGGCGTGCCGCTCTCCATAACCACGCCCTGATCTATGAACAGCACACGGGACGCCACCTCCCTTGCAAACCCCATCTCGTGAGTGACAATCACCATAGTCATGCCGGATCTTGCCAGATCCTTCATCACATCCAGCACCTCGCCCACCATCTCCGGGTCAAGGGCCGACGTGGGCTCGTCGAAAAGCATGATCTCCGGGTCCATGGCGAGCGCCCTCGCAATCGCCACCCGCTGCTTCTGTCCGCCTGAGAGCTGCGCCGGGTAGGCGTTTGCTTTCTCGCCCAGATTGACACGCTCCAAAAGCTCCTGCCCCCGCCTGACCGCCTCCTCCTTCGTCATCTTCTTGAGAAGTACGGGAGCAAGCGTGATATTCTCCATAATGGTAAGATGTGGAAAAAGGTTAAACTGCTGGAACACCATGCCCATCTTCTGCCGCACCCGGTTCACATTCACCTTCGGGGCCGTAATCAGCTCATCGTCCACATAAATCTCCCCTTCGGTAACTGTCTCCAAAAGATTCAGACACCGCAGGAAAGTACTCTTTCCCGATCCTGAAGGCCCGATCACCACCACCACTTCTCCCTGCGTGATGTGCTCATCGATCCCGCTCAGCACTTCCAGATTCTCAAATTTTTTATGTAAATTATTCACTCGTATCATATTTACCTCCATGCCGGAACGTTTACGCTGAGGCCGCGAGCAGAATCACATATTCTGTTCTGCGATCAAGAAAATTTATTCACCCTTTCTCCCACGCGAGATTTAGCACTTCTTAACGAAGCAGCCTCTGCTGCTGAGCTTTAGAAGTTCTTCTCGTGTTGTTATCTGGCATCCGCCCTCCGCAGCCGCATTTCCACCCGGCGAAGCGCCAGTGTCAGTATTTTAATCAGCACATAGTAAATAACCGCGGTTCCAATTAACGGCATAAACGCAATAAAGGTCGCGCTCTTAATGAAGTCACCCGCTTTCTGGATATCCATCAGTCCCACGTAGCCGACGATGGCAGTTTCCTTGATCAGCACGATAAACTCATTGCACAACGCGGGAAAAATATTCTTGACCGCCTGTGGCACAACAATCCTGCTCATCGTCTGAAACGCGGAAAGCCCCAGAGACCTTCCCGCCTCCGTCTGCCCCTTGTCGATAGACAGAATGCCGGCCCGGACAATCTCGGACACATACGCGCCGGAATTGACGCCGAAGGCGATCGCGGCAATGATCCACTTATCAAGCGGCACTGTCGCAAAAATAACGAAATAGATAATCATAAGCTGCGTCACGGAAGGCGTTCCCCGGATCACATCCGTATACACACCGCCGATAAACCGCAGCGGCTTATTCTTGGACAGATTGCACATGGCAATCACCATACCGATCAGAATACCGATGACAATGGCAAGAAGCGATACCTTGACCGTCACGCCGATACCGCTCAGAAGAAGCTTGTAACGTTCTTCCCTGATAAAACATTTATAAAACAGATCACTGAAATTTGCCACCCACTCTGCCATCCGTTTTCATCCTTTCCGATTCCTGATTCCGTGCCCGCTCTATCATACCACAACCTTATCCAAAAGAAAAGGAGAACTTGCATAATATGCAAGTTCTCCTTATATTTAACCATCCAGTTCTTTTTTCCACTCTGCGATGATCTCCTCACACCGTTCCGTGTCAATATCCTCCACCGCGTTTTTCAGTTTCCCAAAAATGCTTCTCTGTGCATCACTGTAAGAATACTGGCCCATTTCCTTAACCACCTGTTCCATGGCGTCCATATCCAGATTTTCCATGGCCTCTTCCATCTGCCGGAAAAGCTCTGACAGCTCCCCTGCCTCCGCAGCCCTTCCGCTGGCGGTTTCCTCTTCCTTTATAAAGTAGGGAGCTAAAATCCCTTTGTAGAACATATATTCTTCCAGCATTCCCGGCGTAATCTTATGAATCAGCGCCGCATTGCCGGCGTTGCCGGCCGCCTCCATCTGTTCGGCTGTCTGCGCCAGATCAGTCGCGCCAATCTGCCTCGACGCGCTCTTTAAGGCATGCACCTCTACCGTATATTCCTTCCATTCCTCCGCCTGCTCATATTCCTGTATCAGCGCACATTTCTTGTCAATGACACGGTAATATTCCTTCAGCACGGACCAGAAGAGCTCTTCGTTGCCAAGGAAACCCATAGCCTTCTGCACATCCAGTCCGTCAATGACAATATCCGTAGCCTGCGCCCCGTCATCGTCCCTGTGCATATTCCGGAGCTGCGCATTATTTTTGCTTTTCTTCTTCTCAATCTTTTCCGCAGGCAGCCATTTGCGAAGTCTGGAAACCATGTCCCTCATCTCAATCGGCTTCGTCACAAAATCATTCATGCCCTCGCTGATAAACATTTCCGCCGTTCCCTCCACCGCGTTGGCTGTAAGGGCGATAATCGGCACCTGCCCGTTCTCCCCGAGAAGCCTGCGGATTACCCTGGTCGTCTCCACGCCGTCCATCTCAGGCATCATATGATCCATAAAAATAATGTCGTAACGCTTATCCGTCACCATCAGGACAGCGTCCTTGCCGCTCATGGCCGTATCTATCTTCATCTCCAGCGGATTCAGGAGTCCCTTGGCTACCGTCAGATTGATGGCATTATCGTCTACCACCAAAATTTCCGCCGTAGGCGCCACAAAGTCAAAGTCCTCCGCCTCCATCAGGGAAAATGCGGCATTATCCTCCCTGCCGTTAAAAATATTCGAAAGCCCCAGAATATAGAGAGGTTTTTTGACCATACGCAGATTCGCCAGATCATAGGACCGCACCGTCCGGTGGTTTGTCAGGAGCACCCCGCAGACATCTGCATTCAGCTTCAGGAAATACTGTACAGCCTCTGTAAACAGCGGCTGCTCCACAAAAAAGTAGCCTGCATTCCTCTCTTTTACCCGGTTTAAGTCCTCCTCCGACTCCAGCCTCTCATAGGCAACGCCCAGCCTCTCCATATCGACCGCCAGCTCCTGCGCAATATACTCACTCTGAATCAGGCCCGACGCCACAACATTTTCCGGCAGCTTTTCCACGGAGCTCTGAAGATCCGTCACCTTCTGCGGAATCACAAAGGAAAAGGTAGATCCCTGTCCGTACACGCTGTCCACGTGTATTTTCCCCTTCATCAGGGTGACAAGCTGCCTGCAGATGGCAAGCCCCAGCCCGGTTCCCTCAATATTGCGGTTTCTCTTGCTGTCAAGCTGCTGAAAGGATTTAAAGAGCTTATCCATATCGCTTTCTTTGATCCCGCTTCCCGTATCGGTAATGGATACGATCAGCTCTATCATATCCTCCGCCGTCTGAAGAAAGTCGACCTTCACATGGACATTTCCTTCTTTGGTAAATTTGACCGCGTTGTTGGCCAGATTTACCATAACCTGTTTGATCCGCACATTATCGCCGTAAAGCCCGGACGGCAGATCGGGATTGACGTCCACCGTCAGCTCCAGCTCCTTGCTTCCGATGCGCGTCATAATAATATTGGATACATCATTGATCATGGACATCGGCTCATACTCCACATCGCTGATGTCCATCATGCCGGATTCAATCTTGGAAAAGTCCAGAATATCATTAATAATCGTAAGGAGTGTCTGTCCCGACGATTTAATCTGCCCGATATATTCCCGTGCCGCTGGCGTCAGGTCTTCCCTGAGCGCCATTTCAGCCATACCGATCACCGCATTCATGGGTGTGCGAATCTCATGGCTCATGTTCGCCAGAAAATCTGATTTCATATTGGAACTCTTTTTCAGCTCCATGTTGGTCAGGCTGACCTGATATTTGCTGTAGGCAATATCCGACAGGACATTTGCTATCGTATAGAGCGCGTTGGACACCTTCCTGACCGTTTCCTTGTCCACAATCATGATGTCCTGTGCGGCGCGCACCAGTCCGTCCGCGTCCACACCAATATCCCCGGCAACCTGCCGGATCTGCGCCTCCTCGGGCGGTATGGTCAACAGCTGTCCCCCGATAAAACACCCCACCAGATGGCCGTGCGCCATAATGGGAGCCGCAAATTCTACCAGTCCCGCATGGCAGAAATAGGCACAGGAAACCCCCGCTCTGGCCGCCCTCTCTGTTCCCTGCTTATCACATTGCTCGCACCGTCTACGGCCTTCCTCCGTATTCCTTACATATTTTTGACAAAAATCCGTAAATCCGGAGGGCTTCGTCTGGATGATCCCATGCGCATCGGTTATCACAGATGCAATTCCCGACATATCTGAAAAAGCATCCTGTATTTTCTGCAGGGATTCCACATCGATCAAATCTGTCAGTTTCAATTCACTCTCTATGATTGCCATAACCTTCTCCCTCTACAGAACATCATTCTGTCAGCCAAGGACACCCTTTATAGTGGAAGACAGTTTTTCCATGTCAATGGGCTTGGCGAGATACCCCTGTGGTTTCATCGCCAGCACCTCCATAATTTTCTTTCTGTCGGTCACACCCGTAAGGAACACCACCGGCAGATTCCTTGTCGCCGGATTCGCCCGAATCTTGGTCAGAACCGCAGCCCCGTTCTCCACCGGCATCTCATAATCCAGAAGCACCATATCCGTCTTCTTCGTCTCCAGAAACTTCAGGGCAATCTTGCCGCTGATGGCAGTCGCCACATCGTAGCGTTCCACCAGATAGCCCTTCAGCAGCTTAAGCACACTGCTGTCGTCGTCCACAACCAGAATGTGCTTCTTTCTCGCCGCCTCCTCCCTCAGCCTCTTCTCTTTTTCCTCCTCTTTCGCAAGCTGCGCAAGAAGCTCCTCCGCCACCCGCATAACATCCTCTGTCTTTAACGTGCTCTCCCGCACCGTCACAGACCGTCTTTCCCGCACGCTCTCCGGCCGCTTCTCCTTCAGAAGCTTAACAATGGCCTCCTCCAGCTTCTGGGTAGAAAGCGGTCTGCGGAATATCGTGGCGTCCACGGAAGAGGCAATACGCCTAAACTGTTCGCACTCATCGGCGTCTCCCACAACCACGATGGGAATCCTCTCCTCGGTAATCTTGCTCTCCACATTGACAAACCGCTTCAGGTCGTCCGGATTTTCCCCATGCAGACAGTAGACCAGCACATCCGGGTGCACATACTTTATGTGGTTCATGATATCATCATAGCGTTCCGAAGTGCTGACACATTCAAAATTGAAATCCATGTATGTAAAAAACTCATTGATAACCATTTTATTGTTTCCGGTCAGCAAAACTTTATATTTCATAACCTTACCCCCTTTTTTGCTTTTTACCATCGCGTACATTATACCAAATTTTCCCGTTGTTTGCACTGCTATTTTTCGGATTGAGCCGTTGTAAAAAATATGGTAACATATCCCTATCAGAGGTAGCGGAAAGGATTGTCTGTTATGATGAATGAGATAAAATGGAATGATCGTTTTAAGATCGGTGTGGAGAGCATCGACACCGCTCACAGAAAGCTGTTTTCCATCGTCGGAAAACTGATTGCCCTCAACGAGGACGAAGCCAAGCAGCAGCACGCATGCCGGGAGGGCGTTAAATTTTTTAAAAGTTATACCATGAAACATTTTGCGGACGAGGAAGCCTACATGCAGTCCATCGGCTACCCCGGTCTCGCCATTCACAAAAGTCTGCACGACAGTCTGCGTGATAAAACAATTCCGGCTCTGGAAGCGGAAATGGAGGCGCAGAACTATTCCACCGAATCGGTAGGGCATTTTCTCGGCATCTGTGTGGGATGGCTGAACGGCCATATTGTTGTCGAGGACCGTGCCATAACCGGTAAAACGCCCCAAAAATGGGTTCACCAGCCGGATGACAACATACTGGAGAATCTGGAGAAAGCGCTTATTCCGCCCCTGGAAAGCCTGTCCCAAGCGGATGCCGAAGTCATAAGCCGCCATTACAGCGGAGAAAAATTTTCCTCGGGAAAAACACTCTGCTTCCGGCTGACCTACCGCACGGAGAAAAAGAAGCCGATCCGTCTTTATCTGGTTTACGAAGAATCTCTTGTCCTACAGGCTCTCAGTGAAATTCTGGAAATGGACATTACCAGAATCGACCAGACGGTAGTCAGCGCCATGAAGTACCTGTCCGAACAGTTTATTGTCCACCTGAAAACGCACTTTCCCTCTTCGGAAAGCCGTACGCTGGAGCGCAACGACATGCTGACCTTCGAACAGTTTGTTCGCAGTTTCGACAGAGAATTCCCGCCATACAGCCTTCTGTTCAGTGCGGAGGGGAAAGGATATTTTGCATTCTGCGCACAGGTGTAGCTTATTTCCAATATAGAAGAGGCGGACAACCGTTGTCCCGCCCCTTCTTTGTTTTATATCGTTTTATATGTCATCTTCATATACCGCTTACTTTTCCGTATAACGGTATCTTCGCAGAACACGTCCGAATCCCAGACAGACCACTACGCCGAGCACCCCGAGAAGAAACATCATCATGGCCGCTCCCGAACCCTTTCCCTGTCCGAACAGCGTGGTAAGCGTCCCGTCCGCGGGAGCCGATGCCATAATCGGTTCGCAAACCTGATCCACCATAAGACCACCCAGGAACAGACCAATCGGAATGGTAAAAAACTGTAGGGTATTTCTACAGGAATATACCCGTCCCTGCATATCAAGCGGAATCGTCGTCCTTACGATCACATCCAGATTTGCACTCATAACGGGCACCAGTATCCAGCCAATGATCTGCCCCGCACACCACAGCACCGGACTCTCCGTGAACGCCAGCAGAAAATTCTCCGTACCCAGGGAAAACAGCATCGTCAGATAAACCACACGGATACGGTTTTTCGGCGCGGGCAGCGCCGTCACAATCAGACTACCGATCAGCATCGCAACCCCTGCGCAGGAAGTAACCATGCCAAGAACCGCTTCCCCGCCGTTTTCCCTGGGCAGAATCAGCGCCGGAAGCACCGCATCAAAAGCCGATGCCACAAAATTGACCCCCGCCAGAAACAGAATCAGTACAAGTACCAATTCATTTTCCCGCAGACAGACAAGTCCTGCTCTGACCGTCTCCAAAAAAGAGTCTTCTCCCGCCTCTTCCGCCTTCCCCGGCGCGGAGAACTTCACGCCGAACAAAAGTGCCAGAAAAGCGATTACAAAGGTAGTCAAATCCACATAAATGACAATGTCCATCCCCGCAAAGGCAAACAGCGCCGTTGCAAAAACAGGATTCAGGATCGTCACGAGAGATGCCGAAAAGGACCGGAGGCCACTGGTTTTCTGATAATACTCCTTCGGCGTAATCATGGTCATCGCCACATCACTTGCGGGCTGCTGTACGGTGTTCATCAGGCCGGTTACGGCATTCAGAAGATACATATGGACAGGCCGCAGCAAATCCGCCTTCAATAACACCAGAACAGCCACAGAACAACAGGCCGCCAGCGTGTCGCAGACAAGCATTACCTTTTTCTTATCCCATCTGTCGCTGAGCGCGCCCGCAAAAATACTCATCACCACATAGGGCGCGTAGCTGCACACCGCCAAAAGCGCCGTCTGCAGCGCGGAGCCCGTCTTTTCATAAAGCCACAGGGTAAGCGCAAAACCCGTCATGGCGCTGCCTAGCTGTGACAGGGACTGGGTGCTCCACAAAATCAGAAATGTTTTCAAATCCTTTATACTATTTTTCATTTTTCCTTTGCTCCTTTGATTTTTTACTTCCAATCAGGATGCAAAGGCTGAGGACTTAAAGCCTTTTACAGCTTTCCTCCATGCAATGTCCTCATCCCTTGCATGGAGCGTCTGCAATGCACAAAACCAACGGCATTCTGCCACCTCCCGTCATAAAAATCTGCTGTCTTCAACATGTTTTCCGGGACTGGAAATTTTTACAGCCCGTCCCTTATGATCCGCCATGCCTCCACCAGCTTTTCCAGCGAATACCCCGCATTGGCCGGACTGGTGGATGGCAGCGAAACCGCTTCACGCCCGTTTACCGGGAACATATATTTTCGGTATAGCTGCTGTGCCTTCCCGCCGTTGGTATAAATGGCGCAGATATCCGCATGGTTCAAAATCCGCGATAAGTCATTCGGCGTTACGTCCCGTATGCTGGCGTCCGAGGAGCCTGTGATCTCACAGCTTGCAATCACGTCCCACACCGCTATATGGTTGGATAAAAGCATCTCCTTTTTCTGTTCCACATTCTCCGGCACAGGACAGCCAAGCACCTCTGCCATCACTCGCCAGAAGCGGTTCTGCTTATGACCGTAGAAAAACTGCTGTTCTCTGGACTTGACCGATGGAAAGCTGCCCAATATCAAAACTCTGGAATGCCCGTCGTAGAGCGGGTCTATCGTGTGGTGCAGCATCGCGGCCTCCTCCTCCTGCTGACGACGTTTACGGATTTATTATACACGCTATCTTTTCACCGCACAATCAGAATTCCTGTTTATGGCCTTTATGGTTAAGAAGCATCATAACATTCCCGCACCGCGTCAGGCAGCTCCTCATACTGCACCTCGCTCCACTCTACCACGCCGCGGACCGGGCTGACGGTCAGTTCCAGGAAGGCTCCCTCCCGCAGTTCCCGCGACGCCCCGAAGGTAATATCCTTTCCAACGCCCTTTTCATTGTAGGCAGGCAGCGTATAAGAATAGCTCATGCCTCCCTTCAGGTCAATCACACCATCCCTCGGTTTTCCCTCCGAGATCCTGCTGTTGTCAATCTGCGTGTAATAGGTGGTTCTGCCTCCTAAAAAAAGCCACGCGCCAATGCCAAGCAGGACGCCTGCAATTACCACCGCAGTTCCAATTCCGACCAGTACATTTTTCTTCATAAATGATATCCTCCTGTCTGTCTTTCTTTACAGGATACGATATCACGCCCTCCTTACATGTGCCTTGTGGGAGCCTTGCATTTACCTTACATTTTCATTCCACCGTTTTAAATAATTTGAAACCAGCTCCACCACTTCTTCCGCTGTTTCCAACTGTTCTTTCGCGTCTTCCACAGAGACAATATAAAAATCATCATAGTCGCTGGCATGCCGCACTTCCTGTGCCCTGCTGATTTTCCTGCTAATTTCTTTGGGGAAAATGCCAGTATGCACAAAATCCTTATTAAAGTTTCCTATTGTCTGTGAATGCTGTTTATATGCCTTAAACTCTAACGCCAAACATGCTGAAATCGCCCTAAATATGGCATAATAAGCTCTGTTGTTGGAAGTTCTGTATTGTCCGTTCTCAAAATTTAACCGGGCAGCCTCCAAATCCTCTCTGGCAGTTTTCATTCTATGAAAAGCCAATTCTCTTGCACCGCCAGTATCATCCAATTTAAGTTGCATATAACTCCACTCCTTCCTTCTTTACATTATAGTAAAATGGGTAAGCGCGAAGCCATCTGTTAAAATGGTCAATATTTTTTACAATCGGCATAATACTCAGATCATAATCAAAGTCATATTCAAAGGTTATTTTGGAAAGCCGGCGTTCTTCCTTCTTAATCTCCTGCTCAGTCAGACCCACCAATATCATAATATCAATATCAGAATCCAATCGGAAATCCCCCCTTGCATACGAGCCATATAAAATGACCGTTTTTAAATGGTTCCCATACAGTTTCTTTACATCTTCCACATATTTTTTCAATATGTCATGTATGTTCTGAGGCATCTCCTTCCCTCCTTCCAAATTCTAATATGATGGTCACAGCCTCCCTAAATCAGCTTATTGCCATATTCTTATTATATCTTGCTTTCAAAACCATAAACTTTTGCAGTTGCAGGACAAGGATGGCTGAGCCTGCATATATTTTAACACATCGGAAAAACCGTTACAATTATATTCGGTCTAACCACACCCATCCTCCCTTACTGTAAGTGACCAAAAGTACTTCTCACACTATCCCAAGCTGCCCCCGAATCACTTTCACCGTGGAGCGGTATACCGCATAAATCACACAGCCGATCACCGCAATGATACCCAGGCACACTCCCATAGCCGCCCATTCCGTCATGAGCATCCTGCCGTCGTTCGCGTACAGGATCATGGAAAACAGCAGGAACATGGCAGTCATACCGACCAGTGAAGGCACCTTAAAGACATTGCTGCACTGGCTGCGCACCTCCTTATCCAGAAAGGCGGGAGAGGCCCCCAGCTTTTTCAGATCGTCAAAGATATAGCGGTTGTTCAGCGCTATGCTCTGACAGCGGGTATGGCAGACCACCAGCGCCGTAATCATACACACAATAAAGATGAACAGGAACATCATAAACATCACCGCCATACTCCTCAGATAATCATTCTGATTCAGAATCCGGAAATCCGGCTGGTACACCCAGTTTTGCCGGAACGCAAAGGCGTCCGACAGCTCATAGCTGATTACCGTAAAGTCATCTGTGTCCCCCCAGTATTCTATTCCCGCTTCGTTTTCCCTGATCTTCTGCACCCGGTCATAGTATCGGGGCCGCTCACAGCTTTCGTCAAAGGCCGACACGAAAAGGTGATAAAAGGCGTCGGCAAACGGATAGGAGTCCTTACCATCCACATTGAATCCGACGAAACGCCCCCTCCAGTCATCCGTCAGGCCCTCGGATATTGCGGCGTAGTCCCCATTGTCAAGGACGCAGCATGGGATATCTTCTGTGAGAAGATCGTAGTGCAGGAATCCCGCAAATTCCGTGGCAAGCTGCTTACGGGTTGTCATATTGGTAAGCTCCTTCGCCGACTCATTGGTATAAAAGAATGATTCCTCCTGATTGGTCAGGTTCATGTAGGTACCGGGTTTCACGTCAGCCTGCTGCCCGGTAAGTGTCTGGTAGGCGTCCTCGGAAAGTATCTTGGCTTCTCCCACCATCGGCACATATTCCGTGTGGTAATGAAGGCCGTCCTCCTCAAAAACACTGGTGTTGCCTCCTATTCCCAAAGTGACGTAATCACATTCGTTCCACTCCTTGAACGTCAGGCCATATTCCCTGCCAAGCGCCTCCACCGTCTCCCTGTCCGGCACATCCTGATCCACCTGATACTTATAGAAATAATCATAGGGCTGCGACGCATAGCGGACCATCGCGGAAACACAGTTCGTAGGCAGATAAAAAATGGCAAAGCATCCCCCCGCGACCAGCAGCGTAACCACCAGCAGATTATTGACCGTCTGTTTCCCCTGAAACTTCATCATACTCCGGGAAATGATATTCTTATAGGGATTCTTCCGATGACTCTTCCAGCCGTGCACTACGGTGTGCAGCATGACCATATAGAGTCCCACAAACACAGGCGCATAAAACACGCTCACCCAGGCCGGCGGATACGTGGAAAACCAGACGTGGCACGCCCACGGCGCCCCGTAACCCAGCACCGCTCCTGCCAGAATCAGCAGAAACCCTGCCGGGCCGCACCATCTGCCCAACTCCTTCACCGGCTCATTGATATGTTCCTCCCGAATCACCTCCATGATGTTCGTTTTCTTCAGATACCGCCATGCCGTCAGACAGGCAAAGCCTACCACCAGAAGCAGAAACAGCAGGGAAATAAACAGGCATCTGAAATCAAACGTTAGCGCCATATCCGAGCTGTCCACCAGAAGCAGCCGGAAAGCATGCCAGATCACCCACACAAAAGGAAAGCCGGACACCGTCCCCGCAGCGGCGGACACACCGCTTAAAAAAATCACTTCCCGGTACAGCCCCGGCGCCAGACGTTTTCTGGAGGCGCCCAGAGCCATCAGGATGCCGAGCTGCCCTGACTTGTGCCGGAAAAACAGCCCCAACGCGTAGATCGTAAAAACCACGCATCCTACCAGTGTCATCACAAAGATCGCGTACATCTGTTTCGCACTGTCACCGCCCTTCGGAAACACCTTCTGTACCGTAGGCGAAAGCATCAGCGCAGAGTACGCCGAAATAATCATCAGCGCTGTAAAATTACAGAACAGATAAAGGCGCGACTGCTTCCTGTCCGCTCTCTGTAATTTCCGTTCCATCTGTTTCATATTCTTTATCTGGCTCATAGTCTTTAGTCCTCCTGACCCATTTTTTTAATCGCATCCAGCAACTGGTCCTGAAACGCGCCGCGCTCCTGCGCTTTTTCCAACTGGCGGTAAATTGTCCCGTCCTTTAACAGGATCACCCTGTCGCAGAAGGACGCCGCGAAACTGTCGTGTGTCACCATAAAAATGGTGGCTTTCATCTGTTCTTTGGCATTGCCAAAAGTCTCAATCACGGCACGGCTGGACTTGGAATCCAGATTCCCCGTCGGTTCATCGGCCAGAATAATCAGCGGATTGTTAATCAGGCTCCGGGCCACCGCCGCACGCTGCTTCTCGCCGCCGGAGATCTCTGCCGGATATTTGTTTAGGATATGCCCGATCCCAAACATGTCCGCCAGCTGATCCGCCAGCTTCTCAGCCTCCTCTTTCACTTCTCCCTGCACGATGCGGGGCACCAGAATATTCTCCCGGATGGTAAGACCGTCCAAAAGCATGAAGTCCTGAAAAACAAAACCAATCTTAGTATTTCTGACTCTGGCCAGCGCATCCTCATTCATACCCGCCAGCTCCATGCTGCCCAGCCTGATATTTCCCTTATCAAAGGGAATATAGCAGGAAATACAATTGAGCAGCGTGGTTTTGCCGGAGCCGGACGGACCCATGACCGCCACAAACTCACCTTGCGCCACCTGAAAATCAATTCCCTTTAACACTTCATATTTGTTTTTACCCGTCTCATAAGATTTGTACAGATCCTTTACATATAGCATGTCTTCTCCTCCTTTTACCTGTCATCTGCCATAATATGAAAATAGCACAAATACCCTGCCAAAAAAGAAGGGCTGTCATTCCTGACAGTCCGTATGTAAAGTTTGGATGCCTTTTGCAAGGGATGTAAAGTTTAGACGGATTTGCTGTAAAGTTTGGAAAGGCCTTGCGGGAATACGCCTTAAAAATTGGAAAAACTATGATATACTCAATATATACTGACCGAAAGGAGTCCCCCATGTTACGAATTGCAATCTGCGACGACGAAACCGATGCAAGGGATGCGCTGCGCATCCAGCTTGAAAAACTGCTGATCGAGGACTCCGAGGAGATCGTATACGAATTTTCCTCGGGCACAAACGCCGCCTCATGGCTGCACAGTCATCCGGGGGAAATCGACCTGCTTTTTCTGGATGTGGAAATGAAAGGATTAAACGGCATGGAAACCGCGGAAAAGATCCGGTCTTTTGACGAACAGCTTCTCATCGTCTTTGTGACAGGGTACTCGGATTATGTATTTGACGGCTACCGGGTAGGCGCCCTGAATTATCTGATGAAGCCTGTCGCAGAGGAGAATCTGCGGCAGTTACTCGGACATGTACGCAGAAAAACTGCACAGGAGAAAACCTATACCGTAAAAAACATAGACGGCACATGGCGTTTCCGGCTCTCTGACATTCTTTATTTTTATTCCGACAGGCGCAAGGTCACTCTGGTCACAGCAAAGGGCCACTATCCCTTTTATGCCCGACTGGATGAAATTGAAAAACAGCTATCCCCTGATTTCGTACGGATTCACCAGCGCTATCTGATCAATCCTGCCAGTGTCGACTATCTCGGCAGCGAATCCGTCACCATCCACGGGGAGGCGCTTTCCTGTAGCAGGAAATACCGGGAGACCGCCCTGCGCAAAATTGCCAGATCCATGATAGGAGGCAGACTTACATGACTACCCTAATAAATATCCTGCATTATACCTCTGACCTGCTTTCCGGCTGGCTGGTTATGCATGCCATGTCATATTTAATCAGAATTTCCGGAAAACGCTGCAAACGCCTTCTTCTGTTTGCCGGCTGTTCTTTTCTCTGCGCGATGATTATTTTTATCGGAGATCCCTTTAATATTCTGGGAACTACCCCGATTTTCCTGGTGATCGTCCTTCTGACATGCGAGGGAAGCTTCTGGCAGAAACTTACCATCGGGCTGATGTTCTCCAGTACCGTCTTTTCCTTCAACGCCCTGCGGGACAACTACATCCACGATCTTCTGTTTCCGGCAGGACAGGACGGAATCACCGTAATAATCTTTGGAGGCAGCAACAGCATCCGTCTCCCCGCCGAGACATTGATGCTGTCTGAACACGGTTACAGCATTTCCAGTACCTTCATCCTGCCCTTTGCGCTGACCCTGTACCTCTATACCAGAAAATTTGCACCCGACAAGGATTATGTTCTCTCAGACAGCATGTGGCGGTTATTGCTCTTTCTCACGGTAATTCCCCTCAGCATCGTGCTTGCCGTAGTCACCTTATTTCCCATCAACGACTATGCCACCATCAACATTCAGGTTCATCAGGAATACGTTATTCTGCTGCTGGTCTCCCTTCTCGCCTTCATCAGCCTGCTCTGGTGCGTCACGGTTCTGGCAAGGCAGCGGGAACTGGAACAGCAGAGTATGTTCGCGGAGATTAACCGCAAATATTACGAGGCAATGGAGCAGCAGCACTTTGAAGTCCGGCGTTTAAAGCACGATCTGGCAAACCACATGCAAGTCCTGTCCGCCCTGCCAGAAGAAAGACGGGCCGCCTACATCAGGGAACTATCCGACAATCCCGCCCTTTCCCAGTCCTTTGCCTACTGCGGGGACTCCACCGTCAACGCCGTGCTGACAGTGAAAAAAAGCGTTATGGAGCGTTGTCATATCCGCATGAAAATGGAGATAGATATCCCCACGCCGCTTCCCTACGACAAGACGGATCTCTGCGCCCTGTACGCCAACGCGCTGGACAATGCCATGGAGGCGTGCATGAAGCTGGAAGAGGCGCAAAGAGAAATCACTCTGAAATGCATGGCCGGCAAAGGACTTTTCTGTCTGGAAGTCAGCAATCCAGACCCCGGCGCCAAAAAAATGCACAGCATTTCCCAGACAGAAAAACAGGCCGCGCCCATATCTGAAAAGACACCGGAGCGCCGCCTGTTTCCGTCCACCTCTAAGCCGGATAAAACAAACCATGGCTTTGGTCTGCAGAGTATACAGGAAATTGTTAAAAGGTATCACGGCAGTCTGGAAATCAAAACCGAAAGCGGCATATTTGATCTGTTCATCTATCTGCCTCTTACAGTTCGTTGATCGTCTCCGTAATCGCCATCTCCCGGATTCGCCTTGCGGGAGCGCGCACCGCCGCCACACAGGAGAGCACAACGATTATCGTTATGATAGTGAGCGGTTTATAGGGAATCTTCCACGATCCGCCAAAATGCGTAAAGACGATCTTCACCATAAACAGCCGGTGGAGATACAGCCCGGCGATATAGCCCAAAAACAGGCCGCAGACCGCATAGGCTGCCGCCTCCGCCGCAATCATCCGGGTCATCTGCGTTGCGCTCATACCAACAGCTCGCATGGCGCCATACTGCTTCATTCTGGCCGACACGCTCATGGAAATATTATTCATAATGTTAAAGACCGTGATCAGTGCAATGACCGCCAGAAAGCCATAGGCAGCAATGCGGAATACCCAGAAACTGGAATTGACCGTCTGATCGTCCTCCCGCCTGTCCACAAAATCATTCCCGCCCGTCATCACCCGAATCGTCTCTACCGTCTCTTCCGGCACATTCTTTGCAAGATTGAAGCCCAGCAAAAGATAATCCGTCTCACCCGTCAGGCGCATAAATGTCTCCTCCGTGCAGACAATCGCCGGACGCTTCTCGGTCCCGATTCCCTCCGAACACACACAGGCAATGGTGAGCTCTGTGTCACCGATCCTGACAGTATCCCCGGTATTTAAACGGCTGTCCATGTTAAATATCGTCATCACATAATCCGTATCGCCCGAAACCTTATCAAAATCACCGCTGGCGACAGATTTCTCCGACCATGCAAACATAAATGCATCGTAGGAAATCAGATCGACGCTGCCGGGAACACCGTTAATCTCCGCGGGCATCTCATAACATACGGCACAGCCAAAAGCCGTTTCCACGCCGGGCAGTCTGCTGATCTCCTCTTTCATCCCCCTGTCCATGGAGTTGGTATTGTCCGCCGCCGAAATGCTGATATCCGGACTCAAGTCGTTCTCCGAGGGCATAAATCTATTGAACAGATCCAGCCCTGCGGAAAATACCAGAAACAGGACAACCGTAAAGGCGAAGGACAAAGACATCAGAATCATGTTCTTCTTCGCAGCCATGGCATGGTACATACCCAGCGCGTACTCCACCTTAAAGATACGGGTATTTGCCGCATGGGAAACTGTCTTCCCGCTCTCCGCATTGCCCGACACCGCCGCCACCGGCGAGACGCCTGCCGCCCGTCTGGCGGGGGAATAAGCCGCAAGCAGAACCGACAGCACACCCACCAGGACGCCCGACACAATGCCGACCACGCTGAACCGGTAACGGAAATCATCAAACTCACCGCCTACTTTATACCGCAAAATCATGGACAGCGCAAACGTAAATACCACGCTGATGACCAGACCGGCAGGTATCGCCGTCTTACACCAGTTTAGCGCCTCCAGCCGTACAAAACGCATCACCTGTTCCCTGCTTGCACCGATACAGCGCATCATTCCAAAAAACTTTGTCCTCTGGGCAACTGTGCTGTTTAAGCAGCTTGCAATCATCAGCACGCCCGCAATCAGAATCAGGACGAACACAATAGCGGCAAGCAGATACAGACTGTTCATCGCCAGATTACTGCTGGCTCCCGCCGCGCCCATAGTGACCAGATTTTCATCGATATCCTTGTCTGCCAGCCCGTACTGTTCTTTCAGATCTGCCAGTGCGCCTTTGATATCGGCGCCGTCTGCAAAGCGGACATAGTATGCCGACTTTTCGGCCGTATCCAAAACATTTCCATTTTCAACGACACTTGTGTCAGAATTATCATCCATTCTGCCTGCGGCGCAGATTCTGTCAAACGCGTCTACGCTGACATAAGCGGACACGTCCTCAAACTTGCTGTCATACATCTCCCACTCGTCCGCACAGAAACCGGCCACTGTAAAAGTAAAATGCCCCGTCGGCGTGTGAACGCTCACACTGTCGCCTCCGCCGACGCCAAGACGCTCCTTTGCGCCCGTATTCAGCATAATTTCCCCGTCATTTCGGGGAAATGTCCCCTCCCGCTCATAGGCTCTGATATCGTCGATATAGTCCGCCTCCGCGCCGTACAATATGACACGTATGTCGTTTATATAGTATCCTTCGTAGACGCCTTCCCCAAGGGCATTACACCATGCCGCCGCCGACACATCATCCCTACCCGCAATCTGCTCCGCCTCCGCCTCTGACAGACCGCTTATCACAATATGATGACTGCCATGGTGCCGTATCATCCCCTCTGTCTCGCCCTTCACCATGATCTCCGCATAGGAAAAGACTGTCGTCACAAGAAACACCGCAAAAATAATACAGAGAAGAATCAGGCGGTTCTGCTTTCTGCGGGTTTTGGCGGAAATGGGAATCAGGCTTAAGTAACTTCTCATTTCCCTGTTTTTCATTCCGCGCCTCCTTTCCATTCCGGTCCGCGCATGGCAGACGTCCCCCGGACATCCTGCGGTCTCCATTCACATTCCGGTCGGCGCATAGCAGACGTCCCTCGGACGTCTTGCGCCCTCCCCAGATCCGTCAGTACGCCGTCCGACACTTCCAGCACCCGGTCCGCCGTCTGGGCAATCATGCGGTTGTGGGTAATCATAATAATGGTCTGCTCAAATTTCCGGGACGCCTCACGAAGCAGTGCGATCACCTCATTGCTGTTCTGGGTGTCCAGATTTCCCGTCGGTTCATCCGCCAGAATCAATGACGGCCTTGTGATCAGTGCACGGCCAATCGCCACCCTCTGCTGCTGCCCGCCGGAAAGCTGGCTTGGCAGATGATTCCGCCTCTCCTTTAAATTAAGCACACCAAGAAGCTCTTCCAGATATTTTCTGTCCGGTTTCTGGTAATCGAGCAGCAGCGGGAAAATCATGTTCTGCTCCACCGTCAGCTCCGGAATCAGGTTGAACGCCTGAAAAATAAACCCGATGTTTCTGCGCCGGAAAATGGTAAGGCTTCTCTCTTTCATGGCAAAAGTGTCCTTGCCGTCGATCAGCACCTTTCCCGATGTGGGCGTATCCAGCGCGCCGATCATGTTGAGCAGCGTACTCTTGCCGGAGCCGGACTCTCCCACAATCGCCACGTACTCCCCCTTGGGAACGGAAAAGCTGACGTTTTTAAGCGCCTGCACCGCCGCCTCGCCGCTGCCGTAAGTCTTGCAGATCTTACTCACTTCCAGTAAATTCATTTTAAGCACCTCTTTCCAAATTGTTTAGGATAAGAATAGCACTTGAATACTACCAACAGGCTTCGCCCACATTACAATTTTGTAATAAATCGAGCGTCCACGCGCTCGATTCAGAGAATGCTCCGCATTCTCCACTGATTGGTCATACCGCGGCATGATCGGTAATCGGAAACAGCAGCACGAAAGATGTTCCCTCCCCAAGCCTGCTGTCTACCCCGACGGTGCCTCCGTGGGCTTCCGCCACCGCCTTTACGAGAGACAGCCCCAGCCCGATTCCCTGCTTATCCTGCGAGTATCTGCTACGGTAAAAACGTTTGAATATATGATGCATATCCTCCGGGTGAATACCGCTCCCGTTGTCCTTTACCGTAATATTGACGGCGGATGGGGACTGTTCCCACATAATCCAAATACGATCCCCGCTCTCCGTGTGGTCAAGGGCATTTTTCACCAGATTGTCAAGCGCTTCCGCAATCCAGCTGCGGTCACACCGGAAACACTCTACATCGCCGCCCTCCAGAACGATCTGCTTCTTTTCCTGCTCCGCACGGAATGCAAAATGCTTCGCCACCCCGGCCATAATCTCCGAAAGATTTTCCGGCTGCTTTTCGATCACCATTGTTCCCGCGTCGAATTTCGTGATCTTTAACAGATTCTGCACCAGCGTCTCAATCCGGTCAAGCTCCTGCTCAGACAGCCCGGCAAACTCCTGAATAGCCGACAGGCCGTTCGTCTCAGCCTCCGCCTGCATAATGCCGTTATAAATATTCAATGCCGCAAGAGGCGTTTTCAACTGATGGGAAATATCCGAAATGGTGTTTTTCAGAAATGCTCTTGACTCGCTCTCCTTCTGCGCCTGCGCATTCAAAACCGCCGCCAGAGAATTGATTTCATGAAAGAGCCGGTACAGCTCCCCCTCCTCGTCACAGGCAATGCGGGCGTCCCTGTCGCCTGTGACAAACGCCCTGATCTGCGTTACGGCATCCTCTATCAGACTGTCCTGCTGCCTGAAATACCGATAACAGACATAAAGTACGGCAGCTCCCACCAGGAACGCACAGACCGGCGCGGCCGTTAATGACACTTGTGTCACTTTCTTTATCATCTGCCCCTGCGCGTCCATCACCGCTCCCAAAACCGCAGGCACCGCGGAAATCAGGACAATTACCGCCATACACTGCGCGATCTTTATAAACAAAGTTTTTATGCTGCGGTTGACAAGCACTCTCATTTCCTTCCTCCTGTACACCACTTATACCCCATGCCCCGGACGGTCACGATCTTTTCCGGCGCGCCGGGATCATCCTCTATCTTCATACGCAGCCTGCGGATATACACAGCCAGCGTCTTATTCTCGATAAAATTCTCGTCACAGTCCCACAGGCAGGCAAGAATCTGCTCCGCCGAAAGCACCCTGTCCGGGTTTTCCATAAACATCCGAAGCAGTCTGTATTCCCCGGTCGTCAGCTCCAACTTTTTTCCGCCTTTGCGGGCCTCCCCGCTTCGCATATCAAGCGTAATGCCGTTTGCACTCATCGTTTCCGCCGCCTGCATAAAGTTTTCGCTCCGGCGGAGCAGCGCGTGGATTCTGGACAGAAACACAGCCAGCTTAAAGGGCTTTGTAATATAGTCATCCGCACCGATATCCAGCCCCATGATCATGTCCGTCTCCTCGTCTGCGGCTGTCAAAAACATGATCGGTACTTTGGATGTCTGCCGCATCTTTTCACACAGGGCAAACCCCGTCCCGTCGGGCAGGGCCACATCCAGAATGACAAGGTCATATTCCCCCGCCGCCCACAGCGCTTCCGCCTCAGCAGCCGTGCGGGCGTTTTCCACCTCATAGCCCTCCTTCCCCAGCGCATAAGTCATACCGTTTATCAGACTCAGATCGTCCTCCACAAAAAAGATACGTTTCATATTCTGTCCTTTCCCCTATCTCATTCATTCCGCATCCGCCTTCTGCCCCGGCGTACCGTCCCAAAAGTTTTGTAATTCCTCTGCGATCAGCACGACATGGTCATCCCAGGACGCATAGTCCTCCTGCCCACGCCGGTCTTCCAGCTCATAGCGGGTCGTCAGAAATTCTCCCAGATAATCGGAAAACTTGCACCCGCCCCAGTAATTCAAATGAGAGTCGTCGTTAAAATCCTGTGTAAAATCAAGCCTCATTTCATCATAGTACTCGTTAAAGTCAACAAAGGCAACCCCTTCCGCCTCCGCGATCTCCTCTATCTGATTGTAGGTACGCTTATCCTCCGCCGTCAACACATAGGGCGCCACCATCAAGACAAGCCTGCTTCCCTTTTTCTTCGTATAGGTGATGATCTTACGCAGATATTGCTCGGATTTCTCTGTCAACCCGCCTTTTCCGGTCTCCGAAATCTCTGGCTTTATCTGCGGCGTCCGATGCCAATAAGGCGTATATCCCTTAAAATTCTCCTTTTCCCTGCTGTTCCAGAAAAAATCATTAAAGTCATCCCTCTCCAGATCATCATATCTGCTGTGATAAACGGTAAAAGACGGAAAATATTGAAAATATCTTGATTTTTCCACACTGGCAGCCATCATACCCAGTTTATTTGCCGAGAAACGCATCCCCAGAATGTTTTCCGATATCCAGTCGTACTGGTAGTCCGCCTTATATCTGGCGGGCGCATATAAATCCAGTACGATCACCTCGGGAGACTGGTATTTATATAATTCTTTCAGATAGTAATACGTCATCCAGAGAGGCTGCTCTGCCCCGCTGTAATCATACGAGGCTATCCCATACTTTTCCCAGAGCAGGGCTGTGTTCACATTACAATGAATATGGCTGCTTCCCATCATCATCACATCAATCGAATGCTCCGGCTGCCAGTACAGGCCCTCCAGCTGATTGATCCCATGGCTGGATTTTATCCGAAGAACGCTTGATGCAAGATAAATCGTCGCTATAAGCAAAAGCAGGAAGCCTGTTCTAAGCAGATTTTTTTTCGTCCCTGTTTTCATCTCTTCCTGTTTTCTCCTTCTAAAAGCGCATGTAAATAAACTGCTCTGTATGATACCCCGACCCATAAATCCCAAAAATAAATATGGCTGTCAGGAGCAGATAGAAGACCAGGTACCTCTTTCCGTTCGTCTTCTGCTGAATCAGTATCGGAATATCCATTTTTTCACGGTCACACAACCGGTCCGCCAGCCAGACGATAAAAATTCCAATGACTACAATCCCGATCTCCGTTCCGTTTAACTGTAGGCTTTCCGCCGCCTGTCTCAAACGCTCCGGCCGCAATCCCGCCGTCGCCAACTGTCGGATATATCGGAATGCTCCTTCCAGACTCTCCGCCCGAAAAAAGATCCATGCAACCCCCACCAGCCAGAAGGTGAATATCCTGCTCCTGATTCTCTGTCCCGTAAGTGAATCAACGAGAAGATATATACCATGCAAAAGCCCCCAGACCAGAAAATGCAGTCCGGCCCCGTGCCATGCGCCGCATACGAAAAACACAATCAGAATATTGAGATTCTTCCTGAAGACCCCTTTCCTGTTTCCCCCAAGCGGGATATAAATATAATCCCTGAGCCAGCTGCTTAAAGAAATATGCCATCTGCGCCAAAACTCCTGTATATTTACCGCCCTGTACGGCGCGCTGAAATTTTTCTGAAGCTCTATCCCAAATATCTTCGCACAGCCTGCTGCAATATAAGAATATCCGGCAAAATCACAATAAATCTGGATCGAATACATCATAACGCCGAGCAAAAGCCAAAAACTGTCAAACGCTTCCGGCTCTGCAAACAAGGGATTTACCATCCCTCCAAGCCTGTCCGCCACCACAAGCTTCATAAAACTTCCCCACAGCATATACGTGAAAGCGGCGGACAGCCTTCCCCGGTTCCAAAACCTGACCTCCCCAAGTCTTCTCATCTGCGGTAGAAACCTTTCTCCCCGTTCGATCGGACCACTGACAAACCTCGGAAAAAAGGAGAGATAACAGGCAAAGTGGCAAAAGTTTCTTTCCGCCGCAATTCTGCGTTTATATACATCTGCCAGATAGCCGGTCGCCTGAAACGCATAAAAGGACAGCCCGACCGGCATCATTAGATTTTTCAGCACGTGCTCCGAAAGCTTGTCTGCAACCCCAAAACATTCAGCCAGATATCCCATATATTTGTACAGCACCAGTAAAAGCGTCAGACCGCATATTGCTGCTGCCACGGTTCTTCCCGCCTTTCCCCCGCAGCCCCTGTCCCGGAGTTTTTCAATATAAACCGCCATGAAATAAGTGGCTGCCGTAATCGCAGCCAGAATAATCAGCGCCCTCGGTTCCATATGGGCACAGAACACATAACTTGCCGTCAGGAGCACTCCCGCACGCCACTTTACAGGTAACAGAAAAAAGGCCGGTACAGTAATCCCCAGCAGAAGCAGGAAAAATTTTGATACAAACACCCTGATTCCTCCTATGACTATGATATTTTCAAATCCCGTCCATTTTTCTGCTGCCTGTCTTTTCACAGGAACGGTATTTGTGTACCCGCATTTCCACCTGCCTGACACACAAAAGCAGTTCCCCTAAAAGCTTGGCTTTTACACAGTCGATCCCTCTTCGAACCGACTATCCGCTGTCAACTATTAACAGTATAACAGAAAATCGTCCTTTTATAATACCATTCCCTGAATTTAATAAAAAAATAAGAAACTCCAACCGGTTCAGTTCATATTCCGCCCCTTCCATGCATATACTAAAAAAACGATTGCGCAGACACCATTTTCCCTACTCTGCCATATGAAAGCCGTATAAGAAAGAGGAGCCGTTATGTGTACCAGTATTGCCATGAATACTAAGGATTTCTACTTCGGCCGCACAATGGATATTGAATATTCCTTTGACGAAAATGTGGTTTTTACTCCAAGAAATTACCCTATCCCCTTTCGCAGAAACGATACCCTGCACAGGCATTATGCCATGCTGGGAATGGCCAGCGTGATGGATGGATACCCGCTTTACGCGGAAGCAGTAAACGAGAGAGGGCTTTGCATCGCCGGCCTGAATTTCCCTGACAGTGCGTATTATCCGCCGAAGGAAGATCCCGTCAAACAAAATGTGTCTCCTTTCGAGCTGATCCTGTGGCTGTGTGCCAAATGCGCCTCCGTGACCGACGTAAAACAGCTTCTGGCCTCCACTCACCTGATCAGTATCCCTTTCAGCGACGATCTGCCGCTTGCGCCGCTGCACTGGCACATTGCGGACAGGGAGCGTTCCATTGTGCTGGAATCCACCCAGAACGGCATGGAAATATATGACAATCCTGTGGGCGTACTGACAAACAACCCTGCGTTCAGCTTTCAGACCACGAACCTATGCCAATATATGAACCTGACCACCGCCTGTCCGCAAAACTGTTTCAGCAATATAAAAAGCCTTGTCCCTTTCGGACAAGGCCTTGGCAGCTTCGGTCTGCCGGGTGATTACTCTCCCGCCTCCCGTTTTGTGAAAGCAGCCTATCTTACCATGAACTCCGTATGTGAAAAGGACGAGACAAGCAGTGTCTCCCAATTATTCCACATTTTGGATTCCGTTTCCATGGTGCGGGGAAGCGTCGTTACAAGCCAGAAGCTTTACGACACCACCACCTATGCCTGCTGCATGAATGCCACGATGGGCAGATACTTTTATAAAACATATTCAAACTGTCAGCTAACCGCCGTCGATATGCACCGGGAAAATCTGGATGCACAGACCCTGAAAACTTATCCGCTTGCCTCAAAACAGCAGATTTCATGGGCAAACTGACATACGCTTGTGCTACTGCCAGCGGGCATTTTTCAGCCTGAAGGCACTGATCAGTTCTTTCAGCATGCCGGACTGGGACGACAGCTCCTCGCTGGCCGCCGCACACTCCTGACTGGTCGCGGAGTTGTTTTCCACCACCGCCGAAATCTGCTCCACGCCGGTAGCCACCTGTTCCATCGCAAGCGTCTGTTTTTCCACCGCGTCCACGACCTGTTCCATCTTGACAGTCACATTGCCGGCGAGTTCCCCCGTCCGTTCCAGCGCCTCCGACACTCTGTTCATAACCTTACCGCCCTCCGTGATGGTCGCGGCAGAGCTTTCAATCAGTTCCTTTGTCGCCTTGGCAGCCTCATCCGATTTCGATGCAAGACTGCTGATTTCTTCCGCAACCACAGCAAAGCCTTTGCCTGCGCTGCCGGCCCTGGCAGCCTCAACAGCCGCATTCAACGAAAGAATATTGATCTGGAAGGCAATGTTTTCTATCGTCGCAATGATGGTGCTGATCTGTTTGGAATCGCTGGCAATGCGCTCCATGGAAGCACTCAGCTCCTGCACGTTCTCTATACTGATGCCAAGCTGCGCGCCGGCCTGATTGGTAATCTCGCCCACCTCTACAGCCGCGGCCGAAGTCTCTTTTGCCCCCGCCGAAATATCCGAAATCGTAGTCGAAATCTCCGTGACGGCGCTGGCCTGCTCGGTTGCTCCCTGCGCCAGAGTCTGCGCGCTGGCGGATACCTGATCCGACCCGTCCGATACATGTCCCGCGCTGGCCGATATCTGTCCCATGGTCTGGTTCAGCGCCCCGAGTATACTGTCCAGAGACTTCTTGATCGTCAGGAAATCCCCCCTGTAATCCTGCTGTGTATCCTGCGTCAGATCGCCCTTGGCAATGGCTCCCAGCACTTCTGAGATCTCTCCGATGTATGCGCGCAGATTTTGGATCGTACCCTCAAATATTTCTCCCAGAAGACCAATTTCATCATTGGAACGGACGCCGATCTCCACTTCCCTTCCGTCCGCTAACCCAAGTTCTCCTTTTTCCAGCCGCACCGCCGCCTCTGTGATTCTGCCGAGCGGGTTGGATACACGCTTTTTCAGATACACGGTAAGGAAAAGGATACAGACAATAATTACTGCCACACTGATAATCGTAGCGTATGTAATAATTCTGGCCGTTTCCTCCTCCGCTTCAGCGATGGAAATGCCTGCGAAAATCAGGCCGTCAATCTGTCCGCCAGCTCCCTTTGTCGGCACATAGGAGCACAGATAAGTTTCTCCCAGAATGTCCGCCTCTCCCACATAAGACTGCCCCTGTTCCAGTACAACGTCAATGAGATTAGACGCCAGTTTGGTTCCCACTACGCGTTCGCCATTCTTTACCACCGTGCTGTAGGCCCTCGTATCGCCCTCAAAAATGGTAAACTCGCAGCCCTGACGTTTCTTCAAGTCGTCCAGCACCTGATTCATATCGTCACCCTCAGACACCCGGCTCAGTTCATAGGCAAGCAGATTCGTGCCGTTCGTACAGATCTTTTCCTGCATGCTCCTGACAAGGGAATTGTACATATAAACGCAGATAAACACTGCAAAAACTACAGAAATGGCCTGCATAATCACTACAACATTGCCGACCTTTTTCCCGATACGTTTAATCTTCCTTCTACCTGTCTTCACCTGTGCATTTTCCATCTTTAACCTCTCCATTCTAAAGTAATATCTGCTATCCAGAATCCTCATTGGCTCTATTATATCATAGGGTAAATATTTGAAAAGACCCTTCCATGAAATTCTTTTCCCATAATTTTCTCTTCAGAGTTTCATCTCAACAATATACTCTGCCGTTCCCTCCTCGAGCTGTTTTTTCCCTGTAACTGCAAATCCGTACCTCCCATAAAACCGTCTGGCATCCATGTTTTTCTCGAGCACCCAAAGATATCTGCAGTTCTTCTCTATGGCAAACTTCATCAGCTCGCCGCCGATTCCACAATTTTCAAAGAAGTGGTCTACATACAGCTCCTCGATCCTGTCCCCGGCAATATGCAGCACGCCCTTGACAAACTCATCGTCATAAACCCAGACGTCCTCCAGTTTTTCCGCATGATCTATATATTCTTTTGCAATGGGATAGACCTGTATTTCCCCGAAAGACACTTTATCATTTCGGAATATTTTTCTGTAATTCATACGCTTTGTAAACACTAAAATTTCCGCAATCCTTGAAGCGTCGTCAGCCGTTGCGCGTCGTATCATTTCCCTTCCCCGATTTCTTTTCTCTTTGATTTCTAACTATTTTATCACAAAAAAATCGTCGCCCCAATTCAGCTTTCCCCTCAAAAACCGCAATTTTATCCAATTCCCCGGCCCAGGCCCATCATATAATGCACTTACTAAAAACAAAGGAGGCTATATTTATGGGTAACGATTTATTTGAAACATTTGACAGCGGTTCTCTCAGACTGCCGGAAGCGACAGCAGAATTTGCAGACATTCCCTGGACAGAGCACCCAGCCTTTGACGGCGTAGCGCTCAAACACATCGTTTCTGCAAAAGATACCGCCGGGCAGTTCAGCTATCATCTTGTCCGCATTGCGCCGGGCAAAAGTATTCGGAACCACATCCACGAAACACAGTTGGAAACACATGAAGTAATCGCCGGTTCCGGCGTCTGTATCAATGACGGCGCCGCCATTCCCTATGAACCCGGCGTCATTTCCCTGATGCCCGCGGGGATTCCCCATGAGGTAAATGCGGGTGCCGACGGCCTTTTCTTATTCGCCAAATTTATGCCGGCTCTATGCTAACGTGTGTGCTTTATATGCACTCGGCGTCAGCCTGACAATTCTGTGAAAGCAGCGGTCGAAGTGGCTCTGGTCGCAAAATCCTGTGGCATAAGCCGCTTCGGTCACGCTTTTTCCCTCTTCCAGAAGCTTCTGCCCCCTTCTTATCCTGCACTGTATCTGGAACTGATGCGGCGTCAGACCACAGACCGCTTTAAACTGCCGGATCATGTGATAGGGACTCATGCCGATGCTCCGGGCCATGTCTTCGATTAAAAACACATCCTCCGGCGTGTCCAGAATCCGTTTCTTTAACTCCATTATGCACTCCGCTCCGATTCCCGCCTGATTTGACATTTTATCGACGAATACGCAGACGCACATCATGGAATAAGCCACGTCATCTACCGTCTCTATTGCGTGGGGCGTATCCGGCAAAATACAGAAATGCGCCCCTGCACGGTATATTTTTCTCCCGCCATCACAGACAATGCAGACTGCGCCGTCCAAAACAAGGCCGTATGTGAGGTGACTGGCGTGGGTATGTATGGGGTAGGACTGCGTGGAGTCTTTGTAGTAAATGCATTCTGTGTTGTTTATTTGGCTGTAGATAATATTATATTTCATACGCTATAACAGCAATTATAGCTGCTTAAAATACGCTTTCAGATCCGCTTTACAGGCATCTTCAAGCTGCTTGATCTCACAGCCGCGTATAGCGGCCTCCAAATGGTATAAGATGACAACACAAGTATTCGGATATTGGTCTTTCAACCGAAAAACCGCCTGTTTACTGCCTATTTTCACCAGTTCTTCGGCCGAATGAATACCGACCGCATGGAGTTTCTTTTCCATTGTCTTACCCAGTCCCAAAGTAGTCACTGCCGCCATACTCTTCTCTCCTTCGTTTAAATGGTTACCTCTTTCCTGTGCTGCAACCTCAACATTCATTGTATGCACTCCTCCATTTAAGGATTTCATTATACCATTTCTACGCTCCACATACAACAAAACCGGACATCGTCGCCGGGCCCGTCATACGGATTGCATTTGCCCTCCAAACGTAGTATTCTATTATAACAGTAATCAGACGTCGCACCGTCATCCGGCTGTGCGCGCAAATCAATTATGCAAGGAAGATATTCGTTATGCGAGAAGCGTTTCATATTATCAGCGATGGCTCCTGTGATCTGCCATCTGCGCTGGTACAGGAAAGAAATATTACCGTCGTTCCCTTTTATGTATCCTTTGACGAGGAGCAGTACTTTAAGGAAAACGTGGACATTGCCATCCGGGACTTCTATCAGATGATGGTGGAGAAAAAAGGCGTATATCCCAAATCCTCCATGCCATCCATTCAAGACTACGAGGAAGCTTTCCGTCCCTTCGCAGAAAATGACACTCCTGTCATATGTATCTGTATCACCACGAAATTCAGCGGCTCCATGCAGTCCGCACTCAACGCGAAAGCGCTTATTCTTGAAAAATATCCGCAGGCCAAGATCACCGTCATTGACGCTACTGTCAATACGGTTTTACAGGGTCAGTATGTTCTGGAGGCGGCCAGCCTGCGGGACCACGGCGTCAGCTATCACGATGCCGTTGCGCGGCTGGAAGCCATAAAAAGCACCGGCAGGATTTTCTTTACCGTAGGAAATATGGAATATCTGAGACATGGCGGCCGAATCGGCAAAGTGGCGGCCCTTGCAGGAGGCGCGCTGGACATCCGCCCCGTCATTACGCTGAAGCAGGGCGAAATATTCCCCTCCGGGCTCGACCGCGGGCGGAAGCGCACCCTGAAAAAAGTAATGTCTCTCCTTCTGGAATACTTACAGGACAGCCCTTTGGGAATCGACTGCTACAGCCTTGCTGTCGGATACGGTTATGACCGTGAGGAAGGAATCGCCTTCCGGGAAAAGGCGATTTCCACCCTGCACGAAAAAGGATATGTCATAGATGAAATACCCGTTTACCAGATCGGAGCCACCATCGGCGTACACACCGGGCCTTACCCGCTGGGATTCGGGATCATTGAGAAAGGGATTCACGCTAATACAAACGGATAATCCGTTTCCTTTCCCTCTATTCAACCAGTTTTTCGAACGCCTCTACAATTTTTTCCTTCTCTCCGCTGCCATTTGTCTTAAACCGCAGCAGCGGAATTTGATACAGCTCCAGTATGTGATCCTTCAACCGGTCTCTTGAAGCCTGCACCGTTCCCTTTTTGTGGTTTTTGAATCCGTCAACTTCAATCGCCAGCACAGGTTTTTTACCGATTCTGTTATAGATCAAAAAGTCCACATGTGTAGCCGGGTTCATTGCATACCGGCATTCCTGTTCATTTAATAATGCCGGATTTTTAATCAGCATATTGAGCGGAAAATGACAGATAATGTCCAAACTGGCATATTTGTTATCCGCAATGATCTCTTCAATCATTGAATACATCAGATTTTCCGAGTCATACACTGATATCCTTTTATGTTTCCGCAAATATGCTCTTCTTTCCTCCGTATACTGCTTGTAGAGGTAATCAAAAATGGAATAAATCTTACTGTCGGCAACCTCAAAATTATGATATTGTATGTAGTCAATCAAATCTGTTATGTTGTGCTCCCTGGTCTGTTCGTTCCCGGTAACAACGAGCACCAGTCTCTTCTTTGCCCTTGATACCGCAACGTTAATCAAGTACGGATCATCCGCAAAATCAGATATCTCATCATCCACTGTAGATATAATGATATTCTCTTTCTCCTTGCCCTGAAACTTATGCACTGTAGCGGCGTCCATATTGCTGATCTCTCTGCCCAGAGCTTCCACCTGATTTTTATACGGCGCTATAATTCCGGTTTCCTTCGGATCTAAGGCGTATTTTGGTATGATCTCCTGTTTGATGACATCTATCTGACGCTGGCTGTAATGGTTGCGCACATGATTCCCCGCCACTGTTTTAACCACCGCCAAAACATCATCCTCACCTTTATCCTTTGTCATAATAACCAGCTCACCACGATAAAATTTCTGGTTGCAGAAATTAATTATTTTAGGATGGCATCTGTAATGTTCCCGCAGCAGCGTCTGCGTTACATTTGGCATAACGTCCAAAACAGACTGCAGAAAGCTCTTTGTATACTGATATCCTTCATTTACGCGGGAACTGTCAAATATGGCCTTGGCTTTGCCTTTGACATCCTCCGTAACAACATTGGGAAGCTGTTTCGTATCTCCCACAATCACAACATTTTTTGCACAGGAAAGCGCCAGCGCGCCCGTCGCTATGTCTACCTGCGACGCCTCATCCATGATGAGATAATCGTACACAATCTCTGTATTTAAGCTGTTTCTTGATGAAAATGTTGTGCTTAATATCACCGGATATTCCGCCAGCACGTTATATGGTTCTTTCCACAAATCATCTTCGCTGAATATTTTCCGGCTGCCCTCAGCCCCATACTTCCTTGCCAGCTTATCTTTTAATGCAATCATAGACTGCTCACACAAATTATCCAGCAGATTCTCATTAACCCCACGCAAATATCCTTCAATATCAGCAATCTCCGCAGATAGCTCCGCCTGTTTAGTACGGTAATACATAGCCTGAAAAGACGTAATAATATTTGCTATATCCTGCTTGTTAAAATTTCGGTCCGCCATTCCATATTTAAAATGAGTCCTTATCTTAAATATCGGAAGCAAAAATCTAACTGTCCTCTTTTCAGAAATCATCTGGCACTTCTGCCACAATGCCATCCAATGTTCTGAGGATAGTTCAGTCTTCGTCGATATACCTTCTGTATCGACATCCGACTCACCAACATACCGATTAAAATATTCCAGCTCGGTAAGTAACTGTGCAATTTCCTGTCTTAAACACGCCAGTCTTTCCTGCTTATCAAATACAGTCTTTAATTGAACAGACTGTTCTGATATTTTTTGCCGCATAGCTTCCGAATCTTCTTCTGTTTTCCAAGATGAAAAATCAGGATAATTCCCGTCCTGATTTTCAACAAATAGCTTCTTGTTTTTAGCGCTTCCCAATGCCGCCACAATAAAACCTAAATTGTATTTCGGAGAAGATAATTTCTCATACACATTTTCCGTAGCCGAGTTGTTATTTGATACGATCTGAACCGTTTTTCCGCGCATCAGGATATTGGCAATGATATTCAATATCGTTTGTGTCTTGCCAGTTCCCGGCGGCCCCTGGATGACACTGAACTGATTCTCCATGGCCCTTTTAACTGCCATATACTGACTATTATTACAGCCAAAGGGGAAAATCGGTATATATTCACACACATTCTTTTCTCTCCGCAGTGACGATGGGTTTAAGTACTTGGCCAGTGCTACGTCATTGCTCACAAAGGATATCTTTTCAAACCTTTTAGACAATAGTTTTTCGCCTGTTTCCTCATTTCTGATATCGCTTAACCCCGCAATCTGCTTTATGTATTCAAACACATCTGCAGACTTCTTCCGATTGAGACAGGATTCTGCAATCTTTAAGTCGCTTTTGCGGCAATCCGTCACACTGCCATCCCCAAAACAAATATGCCAGTATAACTCGTCCTGATACTTACTTTTAAATTCACGGATGTCCTTAATATCAAAATACTCCCGTCCGTCTCTGCTGATCCGATACATATTAGGGTTTAAAACTTCGGGATCAGTCAGCTTTTCAACATTCAAGTACGAATAAGAGTAGGTTTTTCCTTGTTCATATTTCACATCCCACTTATGAGTCTCCCTATTATATTGACAAGACTCGATATCAGACGTTTTTATTTCGCCCTTAATGAGGATCATCATGTTTCTTGTGTTCATCTGTTTCCCCTTTTTCATTTGCCTCTTCATCAGATCGTAAAATCGCCCGGACTACCTACTGGTGTACAAAATTGTCCTGCGTTGTGTTTTATCCATGTTCCTACATATTATCACATAAACGCGTGTTTTTCTATAAAAATGTGGCAATCCGCTTACTGTTGCGAACTGCCACATTATCACATTCTGTTCTACTAATTTTATCCATTATTTTAATCCAACGGTTTTTTCATCCATGACATTAAGCCTCTAAGCTCCGCCCCAACTTTTTCAATTTCATGCTCTGATTCCATCTGCTTTTTTGCGTTGAAATAGGCTCTCCCCGCCTGGTTCTCAAGCAGCCATTCCCTGGCAAATTTCCCTTCCTGAACGTCTTTGAGTATCCCTCTCATCGCCTTTCTTGTTTCATCAGTGACAATCTTCTCACCGGTTATGTAATCGCCATATTCCGCTGTATCACTGACAGAATAGCGCATCATGGTTAATCCGCCCCTGTTGATCAGGTCTACAATTAACTTCATTTCATGACAGCATTCAAAATAAGCCATTTCCGGCTGATAACCGGCTTCAACCAAAGTTTCAAATCCCGCTTTGATCAATGCGGAAACACCGCCGCAAAGCACCGCCTGCTCTCCAAAAAGATCTGTCTCCGTTTCCTCTTTAAATGAGGTTTCTATTACTCCGGCTCTTGCGCCGCCTATGCCCAGGGCATAAGCAAGTGCGGTTTCCCTCGCTTTGCCTGATGCGTCCTGATGAACTGCGATCAGGCATGGCACTCCTTTTCCTTCCAGAAACTGGCTCCTGACTGTATGACCGGGACCTTTGGGTGCAATTAAAAACACATCCACAAAAGGCGGCGGCACAATCAAACCGTAATGTATCACAAATCCATGCGCAAACACCAACGCCTTTCCTTCTGTAAGGTTTGGCTCAATTGCTTCTTTATACAGATTCGCCTGTTTTTCATCATTGACCAGCATCATAATAATATCCGCGGCCTTAGCCGCCTCTGCCGCCGTGACTACCGTTAACCTGGCCCCCTCAGCTTTTGCCCAGGATTTACTGCCCTGATACAGACCGACAATTACGTCCACGCCACTTTCATGCAAGTTAAGCGCGTGCGCGTGCCCCTGGCTTCCATAGCCAATAATTGCAACCTTTTTTCCTGATAATACTTGAAGATTGCAATCCTGTTCACAATAGATTCTCGCCATTGATATGACCTCCCATAAATTAAATTTATTATAACTGGCAACAATACACTACCTATTTACCTTCCTGACAATTTCCTGCATGATCCGAACCATTTTACTCTTATCCTCTTCATCTTCTATAAAATGGTTCACCACCATATCATGCAAAATGTAATCTTCCATCAGATAAATATGACTCGTATCTTCTGTATAAAAAGCATCCTTTTCTATTTCAGCAGAATATCCGTATAGCAGCTTTTTCCCATCTGCCGAGAGAACAAACCAATGCATATTTTCCGGCATATTATGCATTTTACCGCCAAAATGTTTCTCAATTCCTTCCATCGGATTATCCATGTTATGACCGATTCCCAGCACATTACATCCCCGGCTTTTACATTGCTCCAGTTCCGGCAAAAGCAATTCATACATCTGGCTCCACACGGAAACCATAACATACTGACTTGCTTCTTTTATTAATTGCCTGCAATAAGCAGTTATGTTCTCTTTCCCTTTGACCGTAAAAACATAAATCTCCTGCCTTTTTTCTTCTGCCTCTAAATCCTGAAGGTCGTTTTTTATTTCCTCATAGTCGCTTTCCCATTCCTTTTTTATCCTCTCCAGAAACACTTTACTTGGTACAGGCGTATACATTTTTACATTGTCGCTTGTTTCTTCTACCATGGCTAAACCAAGTTTCGTAATGGATTCTAAAACATCATAAATCCTTGCCCTTGGTATGCCGGATTCCTTGCTGATCTTGTAGGCATTTGCCGTCCCGGTTTTTAACAAACCGGAATACGCCTTTGCCTCATAGAGATTTAAACCAAACTTTTGTAACTTATCAGGCGTAGTATCTACAGCCATATGTACTTCCTCCATTTCCTTTATACTGCGTCCGCCAAATCATAAACCATCTGTCGCTTCTCCACACCGCCAGATCAAAGCCGCTTTTAGTTACTACTATAATAGTGACTATATCATTCTGGTTCATACTTGTCAAGTTCTATAAATGTTAAAATGCGTTGCTTGTGGCAACGGACAGTTCCGTCTACAATAATCGTGACGGCGGAAGGATAGAAGGCGATTATCCCTTATGCTCAACGAAACTTGCAGCTGGCACAACAGAAAACCACGAGAAGAAAAATGATTCATTGGCTGCTTATTTCATTATGTGCAATCACAGTAATCGTTTTTGTAATCATATGGACATTAGAAAGTCCTTACTTGGGGTGGGATTATAGTGACCCCGAAACCGCTATTCTCGGAGTTTAATAGCCCCACTCCAACCACGTCACGCCCGATTCGGCTCTGGTCTTTGATGATAACCGTTGCCACGTTCCCCGCCCGGATTGCGCTTCCCTATAACCTTATTATACTTATCGCCCAACTGCTTTGTCAGCATTGCCGCATCCGCCTACCTTGCCGAACCATGCTCCTTCCCGAAACGGTAATTCTTCCGGTTTGTTTTCTGCACCATGACATATAAAAGTGCTGTGAAGAATACTGCCGCCATGGTGTAAGGAGTCGCATGGAATACCATTTCCCTCATACCGTCTTTATTAAAATCCGGGAGCAGAGAATAAAGGATTCCATATTTTTTTGCCATCGCTTCCACTTTTTTAAGCTGCTCCTGTGGGAACTTGAAAACATGCATATCACTGCCACGCTTTAAGAGATTTTTCATGGAAGTTTTCCCTTCCATTTTTTCCTTTGCAAGGATTCCCATGAAAAGTTTTGCAAGCTGTTTCAGCGGTTTTATGCCTGCACCGGCAACACGCAGAAACAGGTCTGTGCCTTCAAACACTATATGGATGACCTGTCTTGTTTTCATTTCTTACCTCCTCGTTTGCTCAGAGTTCCGAAATTGTTTTATAGTCTCCGCCAGCCTTAACCATGTTTCAATATTTACCATATTCATAAACAACTCACCACTTTACAACTTTTGAGCTAAGCTGTTTCTCCCAGGCATAGTCTTCGTAAGGCTTTGATAACAGCCATTGATTTTATGTGGGTTTCGACGTGCTGCACCAAGTTTACATAAAATATCTGCCGCCGTATCTGCTCACTAAGGGCAAACCGGAATTCCTGCACACTGCTGTTCCTGTACTGTGACAACGCTTCTTCCATATAGGGAAGCAGTTTCATGGCGCAGTAACTGATATTAATGAGGTTCACCAGCATTTCGATCCCTCTGCGGCTGCGGACCATGTATGCGCATAGCGACCAGAATGATTTCTGCTCATAGTAGCTTACTTCAATGTTCCAGCGGAAGGAATACAGGAACAGGGGAATGTAAGGCATCCACCCGCTTCCTGTCTGGTTAAGCGGTGCCTTTTCCTGCCATGCACAGAATATCTGCAGCTGTGCAGGGAAAATAGTACTGAAAAACAGTCTTCTTGTGCCGTTTTCCTTTCCTGTACAGGTCACATAAGCCATGACTTCGCGTGCCCCGAAAATATTTGTCAGCACACGGCGGCATCCTGTATAGTAATCACCCGCTTTCTCGCCGGAAAGGGTAAAGTCACTGTCTATCGACAGACGGCGGCCATGCTTTGCAGGCCTGCCTTTTTTCCCGGTCGGGGCTGGCGGCAGATCATATAGGACAGAATCCGCCCTTGCATTGCCGGTCAGGTCAAGGTTTTCATATTCATCCACGATTGACACAAGGTTCTGTTTTACATACCAGCTGTCACACAGAATGATGACATTTTTCTGTGCATGGAACTCTGGCATCACCTGGCGTACCATGGCTGAAGCAAGTTCCAGTTTCGATTCTTTCTTCTGCCACATACGGTATCCAAGAGGGACTGCAAGGTAAGAGATCCTGTTTCGGTTCCACACCGGCACACAAAGCATAAGGCTGACAAAACAGTGCCCGTTGAGGTAATTAGAGCCATTATGCGCCGCATGGTCGAACAGCTTCGACACATCCTCAAATTTCTTTCCGGATTTTGAGACCATGGTGTCATCAATGCAAAGGAAGAGAGGCTGTGATTTCAGGTCTGCCGGAGCCAGTTTAAGGGACAGCCTTGCAGTCACATTCATAAACGCGGAGTAATCCACCTTGGCACAGGAGCAGGCATAATAAAAAGCATTCAGGGATTTTGTGGTTATGCCTGACAAAAAGTGTCTGTACAGGGAACGGATGGAATCTGCGGACTCCATTGCCAGTATGGCCAATACCAGCAAAAACAGGCTTTCAGCAGTAGGTACTGCAAAAGTAACAAAATAAGCAGAAAAATATCGAAAAAGCCTGCCAATTATGTGTTTGTCATTGTATAATAAGGTTGTCGTATGAGATCACTTCTTTCGTGTATTTTGGTGTGCAAACTTATTATACACTTAAAGTGTCTCATGCGGCATTTCTTTTAAAAAGTTGTAAAGTGGTGTAACTTTATCAAATCAATAAATAATAACAATCCATCAGTTTTATTAATACGTCCCACCTTATCCATTTGGGCAGTAATATGCAAAATACTGCTCCCTCAGACAGCGATAAGTCCCTCTGGGCAGATAGATTTTTTGCCCATTATCCAATAGGGTCTCCTGTGTAGTCAGACTGACTATATACTCTAAATTAATGATATAAGACACGCCCACCCGCACAAACTCCTGATATCCGGAAAGCATTTCATAAAGCTCCCTCAAAGTCATGCGCAGCAGATGTTCTGAACCGCCTGCCAGATACATGCGCTGTGTTTTTCCCTGCGCTTCGCAATATACAATATCCTTTGCCGCCACTTTTACAATTCTTCCTTCGATCTTAAGTAGAATGTATTTTTTGCGGTTCTCTTCTGTCTCCTCTAAAAAACGATCCAATACGGCAGTTATTCTGTCTTTCGCAACCGGCTTGAGCAAATACTGTGCCGCGTCTACGTCAAATGCTTCCAGCGCATATTCCCTGGACGTAGTAAGGAAACAGAGCTTCGCTTTATTTCCCATATCACGGAGTCTTTTCGCCGCATCGATCCCAAGACTGACAGACGTCCCATCCTGCCCCGGCATGAAGATATCCATAAAAATCAGATCCGGCGCATAATTTCTTTCCTCTACCATGTACAGCAGTTCTTCCGCACTTTCAAAACATTCGATCATAAAATCCTGCTCTGGATGGTTTTTCTCATAAGCACTCAATAATTCTTCCGTCTTGTCAAGCTCTGCTGTCTCATCATCACAGAGCGCTATCAGATACGTCATCTTCCCTCCGTTCCGGGGTTTTTACCCCTTCTCTTTATTTTCATGCTCTATGTTCATAATCAGTCTGAAGATAAACACGCCGTTATCGTTTTTAAAATCATATTCTCCGGCATACTTCCTGGCTGTCCTGATAATACTTGAAACCCCGACGCCTCCCGTAAACTCCGTTTTCGGCTGTCCGTTTTTTAGTTCGATTTCCATTCGGCAGGTGTTGCTGCAGGAGATAATCAGTTTATTCTTTCTTTTTTTGAGTGTCAGATGGATGAAACACTCCCGCCCGTCCGGCTTTTTTCTTGCTTCCATGCAGGCATAGATTGCATTTTCATAAGCGTTAGCAAGAATCGCCACCAAATCAATGCTCGGTATCGCAAGTCTCCTGCCAAGTTCCACATCAAGCGTAACCTTGATCCGCTCATGCTCCGCCTTTCTTGTATAGGCTGACAGGATATTGTTGACCGCTGTATTGGCACATATCGTTTCCGGTATCCCCTCATCGGTTTCCCTGTCATACTCCCGCAGATATTGCAACAATTCTTCCCGCTGCCCTCTGCGCGCATATTCCGCCATGACCGCATTATGATGTCTGATATCATGCCGAAGCCGCCTGCCGGAGTCCACGGATTCTTCCAGAATCTCCAACTGACGCTCCAAAAGTCTGTAGTTCATCTGTATCAGCTGGTTTTCTCTCTCGTATTCCTTCTCCTTACCGACATGCAGATAGAATCGGAAGACCAGAAGCTGCAAAGTTCCTGTTAAAATAAAATTGATTAAGATCTGATAAATACGATGGGGCGTCATTTCCTTGTTCAGCGTCGGATTCAGAATATACCCGATCCCGAGTAAAATACAGCTGATCATAACGGCAATGCTAAAATGATCCGCCTCGTTCTCCACATAATCGCCAAACCCTTTCATGGATTCTTTGACGTATTTATTGAGCACAAATGCTATGAGCAGGATCAGCAGGATGCGTGCGATAATATCCGCCCACACATTACGGTTAAAGAAAATAATGGAAATCTCCAGGCCGCCGATCAAAAATACCGACAACAGATAGAAAATCAGCGCCAGCTTATAGACCGCCAGATAAATGGAATCTGCGCTCATGATCACGGCAAAGACCCCAAAGCAGATATACATCGTAAATGCCACCAGCCGCACGCAGCTTTCCCAATCCGCCACATACCAGACACATGCCAGCGCGATCAGGGCCACACTAAAGCAGCTATAGCAGACCACTGTCTTTCTCCTGCCGAATCGCGATTCACCCAAAAGAGAAAACAGCAGGATCACGCCCGCCAGACTGATGGCAAACCGAATAAACGCTATGTATACAGGGCCTCCTAACATATGTCATTCCGCCTTTCCTGCCTGTTTGGAATCCTGCGCTGTTCCATACAATCTCCTCCCTGTAGATTTATACTTTAAAGGATGCCACTGTCTGATTTAATAGTTCA
This sequence comes from uncultured Lachnospiraceae bacterium, assembly GCA_947174505.1. Classification (GTDB taxonomy): domain Bacteria; phylum Bacillota; class Clostridia; order Lachnospirales; family Lachnospiraceae; genus UBA3282. Next base: position 12,716 of record CAMWJF010000009.1, on the reverse strand, counting down.
CTCAGCCTAAACAGCTCCTCCATCTGTTTCATGACTGCTCCTGAATTTTCATTGGAATCCACCGCAGACCTGCTCATGCTTTCCATCGATTCCGCAATCGCACCCACAAGCTCCGTAATGATAACGATTGATTCATTGATTTCCGCCATGCTGGTGCTCATCTCCTGTGAAGCCGCTCCTAAGTCTCCGGAAATATCACCATAAAACTCCGCATCCTTTTCATACATTCCCGCAAGTTGCGTCATACCCTTATAGTCCTCTATCACCTTATTGGTCATAAACGCTAACAGCCTGCTTGATGTTTCGGATAAAAAGGAAACGTTATCCACCACGCCCTCTGTCACATCACGGATTTTGTCCACCGCCTGTCTGGAATTATCTGCCAGTTCCCTGATTTCCTGCGCCACAACAGCAAATCCCTTGCCCGCTCCTCCGGCTCTTGCCGCTTCTATGGAAGCATTCAACGCCAGAAGGTTCGTCTTCGAGCTGATGGCAAGAATTTCCTCCGTCAAGGTGTTGATCTCCTCAACCCGTTTGCTGTCTGCAATCGCCTGCTCCATCTTCCCCTTAGTTGCCTGATAGATAGAAACAGCCTCATCTGCAGACCGTCTGGACGCTTCGTATTGCTTCCCCGCACGGTCTATAATTTGGCTTGACTGCCCTGCCGCCTCTTCTGCTTTCTTCGCCACGTTTTCAACGGCATTGCCCAACTGCTCTCCATTACATCTTATACTTTCCGCCATCTCTCTTGCCTTCATGGTCTGCTCCATGACCAGACTGGCGGAATCGGTAATTTCGGAAATATCTTGATCTAACACCGCCATTTTGGAAGATGTTCCCTCCGCAATGGTGCTGATATTTTCCGCTTCCTGTTTTGTGTTTAATATAATTTCCCTGATCTGCTGCTTTACCTCTGCGGTCGCCTTCCTGATCTGTTCCGTCTCGTTTCTGTATTCCTTTGGAATCGCCTTTTCCACCACCGTATTTTCGGAGAAATCGCCGGAAGCAAACTGCTTAAGCATCTGCATCGGCGCCAGCATTCTTCCGATCAGACCTGCCATAAATACCGCCACAAACACAATGATCACAAACGCAGTCACAGCCGCTATCACCAGCATGGTCACCAGAGAACCCGTCACATTACCAGCCGGTACTGTGACTCCAAGTTTCCATCCGCAGCCGCCTATTTCCGCCAATGCAAAATAACACATGTCTCCGTCATAATCTTCGAATTTCCGTACACCCCTCTCATCTCCTTCCAGCATCTTTCCGAGTTCCGGAAGGATAGCCGGCACCGAAACCGTAAAATTTTCCGTCGGTTCGTATTCCTTGTTTTCATGCGCTATATATTGTCCGCTGCTGTCCACAAGGAAACCGTAAACTCCCTTATCATAGCTAATGCTTCCCGTCAGATCCGTCACTGTTCCGAGCGTCACATCCAGACCTATGACCCCTGCCAGTTCTCCGTCTATGTATGCCGGCGCTGCAACCGTCGCGCACATCTGACCCGTTATCGCATCACAGTACGGATCTGTCACAATAATCGTCCCCGATTCCGCCGCCTGTCTGTACCATCCCCGCTCTACCGGATCATACCCCTCCGGGATTCCGGCTTCCCTGTTAGATTGTATAAACCTGCTGTCTTTTGTCCCGCAATACAAATTTAAAAGTTCCTCTCTGCCCGCTGCATGGGCATCCACGACAGACTGAACCTGCTCCGTATCAGTCGTTCCTCCGGCCACTATACTTTTGACCGTTCCGTCTGCAAGCATTTTTTCATTTTCGATCCACGTGTTGATTTCCTCCGCATACTTGTCTGCATTCAACTGCAAAGCCTGTGTCTGATCCTGAATCGTCCTCCTTGCCGCTACCGCAGTAATTCCTGCCGTGGTCAAAAGAATGCTTGCTGCCACAATGCAGATCATGCTTACCGTAAGTCTTCCCTTAATCGTTTTTAACATAATTTTCTGCCCCTTTTTTTTCATCCGATCGTCAATATGATGTCTTTATGAGACGGCTCAGATTTTCTCGGCCGGCGTTCTTTGATACCTCAGAAAATCTTCATCTCTTTTAGACTTTTATAGCAAGATTCTACAATATTTTTTAATAAAAAAAAGCGTCAGGAGGCGATTGTTGCCTGACGTTTATTTTCGCGTTTAATTTCGGAATGAAAAGTGCTATCCGGAAGATATTTTTGTGCTATACTAAATTAAAAATCAAAGACTCGTGGACTAAGCAAAATAAGAGTGGAAATGAATATGTACAAACTTTTAGTAGTGGATGACGATCCGATGATATTGGAAGATAATAAGGCTTATTTCGGCGCAGTGGGATACGATGTTATCTGTGCAGATACAGCGCAGGCGGCGGAGAAAATCATACTGACCAACGCCCTTGACTGCGTTGTTCTGGACGTTGACCTACCTGATATGACCGGTTTCGCATTATGCGAAAAAATACGTTCAAAGACAGGTCTTCCCATTATTTTCCTTTCCGGCTACACCGAGGAGGAAAACCGTATCCGGGGATTGTCGATCGGCGGGGACGACTATGTATGCAAGCCTTACAGCCTGAAGGAACTGGAACTCCGCATACAGGCGCGCATCCGTTCCGGCAGAGCCGCCGAACCGCCCAAAACGCTCACTTACGGTCCGCTTTCCATCTGCCCTTCCTCCTGCAGTGTAAGCTATGAAACATCTTCCGTAGATTTTTCTTCCTATGAATTTGATGTGTTGTATTTCCTTGCAAAACATCCCGGTGAAATCTATACACCGGAACAGATTTACGATTCGGTGTGGAAGGCGCCGATCAACAAAGGACAGAAATCGCTGCAGGTTATTATGGGCCGCATCCGCAAGAAGCTCTACGAGCTCTGCCCTGATCACGACTACATTCAGACCAAACGCTACAAGGGTTATCTCTTTGTGCCTGATCGGGAGTAAACGCAGAAGCCCGCTATACCGGCAATGGCGGCCAGCAGCACAAACCCCGCTGACATTACAATAGCATTGCCCACATGGTTTTCTCTTTTTACGGATATAGCAGCGACAGCCTCTACCACTTTTTCGGAGCTGCCGGAGTCGCTGTGGCTGATCTTTTCTTTATCGCCAGGCTTATTTGAATCTATGACACTATTGTCATTTTTGTCTTCTGAAAATGATGGCTGCCCTGTATTTTGTGTTTCTGCATGTAGCGGCTGCTCTTCATAAGTATTCCCTGGCTCTGCATATGCCTGCTGATCTGCATTAGCGTTTGGAATGCCCGCATTGGATGATTGTCCGTCACCGGCCGCTGTCGACCCGGCCGTTCCGCCTCCGCTTTCCACCGGGTTTGTATCTGCCGGAATCTCTAATTCGGTATTGCCCGAATCGTTATCGCGGGTTGCATTATCGGACTGCTCTTCCTTTCCCGGCGCAGCAGTACCCGCGCTTATCTGCGGCTCATCGGGCGGATTGGTAATGGAAGTACCTCCACCCCGGCTGCCGCCTATGTCCTCCACACATTCTAAGTTACCAGCCGCGTAGCAGAGAACATTGGAAAAATATGGTGTTCCGTTATCATTCCACTGCAGCCGGATATATATGTTGGGATGCACTTCCAAATCACAGGGGTCGCATTTAAAAGCGATCAAGAAGGAGGCTTTCGGATCTGTCACGAACTCTTCATCGTTCACGATCCAGTTTTCTCCATCAAAGGAATACTCCGATATGACCGTGATCGGCAAAGATTTCTCCGGTTTCGTGTACCAGCCCTTAAACGTATACCAACTGCCGCTTACCGCAGCTCTCACTTCCGTAAAGGTCAGCGGATAATCGTTATAGGCAACCGTACACAACGCCGGTTCAGCAGACGCCGCTTGTACAAAAGAACCCTGCAGCCGGAAGCGCCTTCTTTGCTCCTGCTGCTTACCGCTTTCCGCAAGTTCCCATGAAATCGGAACCTGCTCATTATAACTCAGTTTCCCTTGACGGTTAACTGTACAGATGATCTGCCCCGGAAGTACGTCCTGTAGTGTTTGTTCTTTTTCCACAACAACACAGACGGCATCCTGATACACCACGAACGGAGTATCTGCATAATGGATGCTCCCTAAAATACGACAGCCGCCGACTACCAGTCCGGCGCCTTCCTCCTGCCATAACGCGTATTGTCCACTCTCCACTGCAACACCCTGCATGGAAAGCATGCCTTTTTCCGCCACACAAAAAAGAGCCTTATCATCCGGCTGCCCGGAAAACGTGAGCTGATTATCACTCAAAAAATCGACCTCCCCGGTTACGGTGATTGTATATTGACCGGTATCCACAAGAACAGAGGGCTTATTGGCGCCATCGGGGCAATAGCTGTATGCCCCGTCCATGATTACATGATCCGCCAGCTTTACTGTACCGCCAGTATTCTTGTGCAGCTCCAGCCATTCTACCAAGGCAGTACCGGTGGATACTGAATCCGGCTCGTGTTCGGTGATCTTCTCCGGATCCGGCCCGGAAACAGGCTCCATGGCTTGCTCCGGGTTCTGCCCAGAAACGGACTCCGTGGCTTGCTCCGGGTTCTGCCCAGAAACAGGCTTCGTGGCTTGCTCCCGGTTCTGCCCGGAAGCAGACTCCGTGGCTTGCTCCCGGTTCTGCCCGGAAGCGGACTCCGTGGCTTGCTCCACTTCCGTCCCGGCTTCAGACTCAACAGTTTGCTCCGATTCCTCACTCGCCATCGCAATGACGAAATCTACTCTATAACATAAAAACACAACCACAAAAGTCAATATGAATAAAAATTTATACTTATTTTTCATACAATTATACCTTTACCGCAACTGTTCACTTTGACCTGTGCTGAATAGTCGCCTTTATCATTATCTTTCAGGAGGATGATCCATCATCATGAAACGGACCCTACTTACGAGAGCTGTCTTTCAAACAATCCTAATCATTGCGGGGACAATTATCTTAAGCCTGCTTGGATTGTCAGCGCTCACTCAGTATGATAATAAATATATAACAAAGGCGGTTCTCACACAAGACAATTTCTGCGTAATTCCAGAAAAAGGTTATTGCTCTCTTGTGGACGGCTGGGAGTTTTATCCGGACAAACTGCTCTCTCCAGAGGACTTCTCTAAAGAGGCGCAGCCTTATTACAGCACATGGGCCGGTGAATATGCAAATCTTGCCTTGTTCCATGATGACAAAAATCCTTATGGAACCGCAACCTGGCGTCTGCATCTGCTGGGAACCGGAAATGTCCTGCTCTATCTGCAGGAGCCTCTCTGCGCCGCAAGAGTCTATTTAGACGGACTATGTCTGGGCGAAATCGGTGATGTATCTTCTGACAATTACACTCCCGGAGGAGACTACTCTCCTCTTATTAAAGACACCGCTTACTCTTTTTCACTTGACGGCGAAGCGGAATTGATCATCCAGACTTCCAATTATTCCCATTACTATGGCGGAATCTGGTTTGCTCCCGTGATCGGAAACGCGGACAGCGTTGCCCTCCTCATTGCTGCCCGCATGCTCATCTACGGACTGTTGTTCTTTTCCTCCCTCACGCTCTCTTTGTTCTGCATTGTCCTCTGGGAGCACAAAGAAAACGGCGCCAAAGCGGTCACTTTTTATTTTGGCTTGTTAAGCCTGTCCTTTGCCGTTCGGATATGCTACCCTTTCTTAAGGCTGTTCGGCGTACCGTTTGTACGCACACTTTTTGCGGCCGAGGACGCCGCCGCCATATCCGGTATTTATTTTTCCATACAGATTGCTCTTTTGCTGTTTTTGCCGGACGGTTTGAACCGGGTGAAAAAAATACTTCGCATTCTTTCCCTAGGAGTCTGCGGCATTGTTGTCATCACGCCTTTATTTGTATTTCCTGCCGCTCCCGGTCTGATTCTATGGTATGGACCGTTCATTTCATGGTACAAAGCCATTATGGCGCTCCTGCTGATCAGCCTGACAGTCCATGGCGCTCTTATGGAATTTCTTCATGTCAAAGTCATTCTTGCTGCCGCTATCGCAAATGGCATCTGCCTGTTTTACAGCGTCCTGTCGATCGGCACCTATGAGCCCTTCGCCGGCGCTTACCCTGAGGAATACGGCGCATTCTGTATGGTGCTGGCTTTCGCCGTCCTGATGGTGCGGCGCAGCAGGGAAATGACCACAGAAAACAAAAAGCTGAATCTGCACCTGCAGGAAGAAGTCGAGGAAAAAACAAAACATCTGCGCAATCTGCTGGCGGAGAGAGGACAGCTCATCGCAGAATTGGGACATGATATGAAGTCGCCTCTGACCTCCCTTTCAAACATGGCGCAGATCATACGGCTGAATGACATTATGCTGGATGAGGACACGCACAGAAGAATGCTTCACATAGAAGAACAATGTAATCTTTTGTCCGAACGGCTGAAATCTATTCAGGAAATAGCCGCGCAGACAAGCTCCCCTGTCAGGATGGAGCCTATGCTGCTCAATACGTTCCTGTTGGATTTCTATCACAACTGCCGCCCGATCATAGAGCTTTACGGAACAAATTTCCTGAAAAATATCACACCGCACCCTTGTCATATTATGGGAAATGCGGAACAACTTTTCCGTGCTCTGGAAAACCTCCTATATAATGCCGCCGACTTTACACCGCCGGACGGCACGGTGACTCTTTCTCTTACGACAGATGCGGATTTTGCTTACATCGCGGTTTCCGACACCGGCTGCGGCATACCTAAAAAAGATCTCCCAAATATTTTCCGCCGTTCCTACACTACCCGCAGCGACAAAGGCGGGCAGGGACTGGGGCTCGCCATCACCCGCACCATTGTACTGGAGCACGGGGGCCAGATCGAAGCAGCTTCCAAAGAAGGCGGAGGCACAACGTTTACGATCAGCATTCCTGTACTTGCGACGGATAAATAATACTACCGTGGATACTGATAAGAGAGGTTTTCCAGTTATCACAGCCCTAACAGTTGCCGCTGTCGGGGCTTTTTCCTTCTGCATTATTGGTGTTGTCCTGCCACAGTTATTTTGCCCCGTCGAATACCCACAGGATAGCCTTCAGCATATCAAGACAGTCATTCCTCATATCTTCCAATCCCTCCGGTGTTAAATCAATGTCTGTCTTTTCAAACTTTTCTGTCACTTCCCGGATATTTGTCTGCATTATCTTCAATTCCTCTATTAACTGATAAACCAGTTCTTTTTTACCGGCCACGCGTACCCGGTTATAAATGCAGAAACGGACAAAATAATCTTTTTTAGAAAGTTTTGCAGCCGGAAATCTCGTTTCCACTGCTTCTTATGGCGCAGAAACAGCTTTTTAAAGCGGTAGATGAGAGGTGGGCTGACCAGATATCTTTCACAGATGCCGCGGATCGTAAGGCGCCTTTTGCGGCAGGTTCCTTTTGCGCCGCAGTAAGGGCAGACGCATCAATCCAAAACCCAGCTTTGGAACTTCTTTTCCAAAATAATCCTACATTCCTTTTCCTCCTAAGTGTCATTAACTTCCCATAATATTTTTCTTTTCTACTCAATTAAAATTTCTTCCCCATCCTCCACGATCAGTCGGTTCTCCACATCAAACTGCTCTGCCAGCTCCCTGTCAAACTGCCTTCCGGTAGTTGTTGTGGTCATATGATAGGGAATATTATGTTTTGCACCTACAAGATCAGCACACCCTGCTGCTTCCTCCAGTCCCATGTTATATACGCCGTCACAGCAGAAAAACGCGTAATCAATTTCCATTTCATCCATATGCGCCATCTGTTCCGTCTTGGAAGTATCTCCCGTCACATAAATTGACTTTCCGTTAGAGAATGTCAGTACATAACCTACACACTCGCTTACGTCATGGAGAGAATTATACCCTGCCTCCACTGCTTCCACCGTAACATAGCCAAGCTCAAAAATCCGGTGTTCCCCATTTTGTATCGCTTCTGCGTATGTGATGATCTGACAGTCTTCGTTCCGGCTCTCCACCTTTTCAATCTGGCTGTGGTCAAAATGGGAATGCGTTACCAGTATCAGATCTGCCGACAGTTCATAGGAATCTCCTGAATAAGGATCAATATAGATCACTTTCCCTTCATCCGTAACAACACGGATACTGGCCTGCCCCTGATACAGTAGCGTTGCCGGTCCCGGTTCCTTTGTCCGGGTATCTTCTGTTTCCTCTGTCTGCTGTTCTTTTTCTGCTGCTCCCGTGGCTGTTTCCTCACCAATATCCACAGCATTTGTCTCCACAGGAGGCTGTATACCATTTTCCTGCTGCGGCTGTTTATCTGCGGCACAGCCGGAAGTAAACACCAGCACCATTCCCAAAATCACCGCAAATATCTTACTATGCTTTTTCATATTCCCACTTCCTTTCTGCCACAGGAAACCATAAGCGTCCTCCTGCAGGACTGCATCATCGCCAGTTCCCGGACGATCCCTGCCGCATCCACGCCACAGGCGCACCGCGCAGAGCAGGCGCCGCACTCAATACAATCCACAGGAGTTCCAACAGATTCCATTTCATCCAGTTTCTTTAATGTCTGCGTATCCCCGGCGAGATACTCTCTGTAAATTTTGATTACTGCCGGAATATCAATCTGCGCCGGACAATAACTGCTGCACACTCCACAGGATGCACACATCCCGCCTGTCCTGGCTGGAACCTTTTGTTTACTGATTGTTTTACTCATTTCTCCTCACCACTCTTCCCTTAGTTTCTTATATCTATTACCCGAAATTTTGTCCATTTTTCCTGCAACAACACCAAAACAGAGATTGAGGTTTACGCCACATATACTGCAAAAATGTGACGTAAACCCCAAGTTCTCCTCCCACTGTCTTCATCAAAAATATTTATTGGCACAGCCCTGCAAGCTCTTCCATGATCTCCGGTATCCGGATGCTCTGCGGACAATGCCCTGCACAGGCACCGCACCCGATACAGTCGGACGGTTTTCCTTCACTCTCAATGCTCCCCACACTGTTTAATGCCCATGGTCCATCCGTCTTGTAGCTGTTATACACGTTCAGGTATGCCGGAATATCGATCTTCATGGGGCATCCGCTACAGCAGTAACGGCAGGCAGTACAGGGAACGCTGACCTGCTTTTTAAATACCTCGCATGCCTGCATCAGCAATTCAGCATCTGCATCGTTAAGCCCCTCGGGTTCCTGAAAAGTCCCGATATTGTCCTTGATCTGCTCCATGCTGGACATTCCGCTTAAGATAACCTGCACCTGCGGCAGTCGTTTCACCCATCTCAATGCCCATGATGCCATGCTCCAATCAGGATGCGCTTCTTTCAACAATTTTTCCGCTTCACTGGAAAGCGCTGCAAGTCTGCCGCCGCGCACCGGCTCCATGACCATGATCGGAATATTCCGCTCCTCCAGCACCTTATACTCCTTTTCGGTGGTTCCATACTGCCAGTCAAAATAATTGAGCTGGAGCTGGGCAAAATCCCACTGGTGATGGTCCGCCATTTTTGTCAGGGCGTCTACGCCGGCGTGGGAAGAAAAACCAAGGTAACGGATACGCCCCGCCTTTTTCTGCTCCAGAAAATATTCAATGCATCCGCTGTCCAGATACTGTTGGTAATTATTGTCAAAAATCGCATGAAGTAAATAAAAATCAATATAGTCTGTCTGCAGACGTGAAAGCTGTTCCTCAAACACTGCCTTATAATCCGGATTTGCAAACAATAAGAATTTTGTGGCAAGATGATAGCTTTCTCTTGGATATTTTTTCAAGGCTTCCCCCAAAAAAATCTCTGATTCGCCGTCGTGGTACACATAAGCGCTGTCAAAATAATTAATACCCTTTTCCATAGCATAATCGATGATTTCCTGTGCCCGGATACGGTCAATGGGCGCGCCGTTTTTATCACCCTGCACCGGCAGGCGCATGTTTCCCATCCCCAGCCTTGAAAGGGATATGTCCTGAAATGGTTTGTAGATCATACTGTTTTCCTCCTTACATTTTCCCCGGTTATCTAAGGAACCGTTAAAGAATTAATCTTTACAATCCCTAATGCAATTTATAATTCCCTGTGCGGATCGCCGCGATCACACCCGGACTGATGGTATTGATGCGTTCCCTGCGTTCCTTCCATGTAGTGGCTGCCGCCTTCTCTGCAAACGCCTTTACAGAATCCTTTTCCAGTGCATTTACAATACAGGTTTCCACATCATGCCCGCCATACTTAAAATCGTTTCCTGCCTCCTTTAAGAATTTTAATCATATTGGTTGTACTAAACCTGCTAAATACTGCCCTGTTTCACTTTCCTTCTGTGCGAAAGTTCTTAACCTTCCTGCATAGTCTGAAGATTTGCAATCTTCCCTCTGTATGTGCGCTTTACCATAATGACGGCAATGACAAAGCGTGTCACTTCCATAAGGGGAAACGCCAGCCATACCAGCGTTGCGCTTCCGGTCTGCGCCAGAAGCCATGCAAACAGCACCATAAAAGCGGTCTGTGCCGTTGCTACAATAAAGCTTGCCGTTCCCTGTCCCATAGCCTGCAAAAACCCAGACAGAATCTGTGTTGTCGTTGTAAATAAGAATGCCGCCGCAACAAACCGCAGCGCAGGGATGCCGATCCCCATCATTTCCTCCGAGGCATTGAACATAAGGAGCAACTGCCTTGGAAAGATCATAAATACGACTAACCCGACGACTGCAATTACAAGATTTACCCGCAGGCTGCTCCATAAAGTTCCCATGATGCGGTCTTTTTCTTTCGCTCCATAGTTGTACGCAATGATGGAAATACCTGCGCTGCTCATACCGCTTGACGGCATGATTATAAAACTCTGCAGCCTGAGAAAAATCACATAAACACCCGGAGCCAGCGCAGACAGCCCCAGAAGGATCGCATTCATCCCCAGTGCGGCAATCGCCAGCAGACACTGGCTCAATGCCACCGGCACGCCTATTTTTATGATTTCCGCCACAATTTCCGCTTTCAGGATAAAGTCCCTGCCGGAAACCTTCACTTCCCGATTAAAGCGCAGATTGAGGACCAGTCCTGTCAGTGCGGCGACTGCCTGCGCCGTAACCGTTGCAATACCCGCACCTGCGATTCCCATGGCCGGACAGCCAAGCCAGCCGAAAATCATGATCGGATCTAATATAATATTAACAACCGCGCCGGTCAGCATGGGAATCATCGTCAGATCCGCCCTGCCGATGGAAGACAGCAGACGCTCCATCATAATTTGGTGAAGAGCCGCAAAGGAAAACCAAAGCAGCACTTCGCTGTATGCGATACACATATCCAGAATGTCCGTAATATCTGTCTGTATCTGATAAAACGGCTCTACTGCCACAAATCCAAGTACAACGAAAACCACCGTCACGATCCAGACCAGTGTAAAGCCATTTCCTGCACTCCGGTTCACACCGCCCGCATCCTTTTCTCCTAACTTTTTTGACAACACTGAATTAACGCCGACGCCAATCCCTGTGCCGACTCCCAGTACGAGGAACTGCACCGGCATACAGAGGGAAATCGCCGTCAGCGCGTTATCCCCAAGCCGTGCAACATATAAGCTGTCTACAAGTCCATACAGCACCTGCACCAGCATGGAAAAAATCAGCGGCATGGACATTTTTCTTAGCAGCCTGCCAACCGGCAGGCTGCCCATTTCGTTTGCTTCCATCCTTTTCCTCCCCTTAATCCTCCGGCGCCCAGGATGCAAACTGGATTTCCTGCTGCTCCAGAGGAACCGTAAAGAACCGTACATTTTTATCCACTGCCCGGATGCGCTTCATTTCTTCTTCCGTCAGTTCAAAATCAAAAATGTCAAAGTTTTCCCTGATATGCTGTGGATTGGTGGACTTGGGGAAGATAACCGTCCCCTCCTGGATATGCCAGCGCAGGATGATCTGCACGTTGCTCTTTCCATATTTCTGCGCCAGCTCCGTAAATACCAGCTCGCCTATCAGTTCTGCATCCCCATGTCCGATGGGATACCATGCCTCGATCACCGTCCCGTAAGGAGCAAGCCTCTTTTTCAGCTCGTTCTGCTGGAAATAGGGATGGCATTCCACCTGCAGCACGGCAGGCTTGACGACTGCCGTCTCACAGACCTCTTCTAAGCGTCCCGATTCAAAATTGGAGAGTCCGATTGCCCGCACCTTACCCTGTTCTACCGCCTTCTCACAGTCACGCCATGCTCCCATGTAATCCCCAACCTGCTGATGCAACAGCACAAGATCCACATATTCCAGATTCAGTCGTTTCAGCATCTTATCAATACCATCCATCGTCTTACCTTCCCCGTACTCACTGGGCCACAGCTTGGAAGTCACCCAGATTTCTTCCCGTGGGATGCCGCTCTCCCTGACCGCTTCTCCCACACTGCGCTCATTCTGATAGGCATGGGCGGTGTCAATATGACGATAGCCCATTTTCAGCGCGTCAAGGCAGGCTTTCTTCGTTTTTTCCCCCGCCGGCACCATGTATACACCCATACCGAACTGAGGGATCTTTGTCCCATTGTTTAATGTAATATACGTCTGGTTCATTTTATTTTCCTCCTGTTTTAACTTCACTATAAAATATCCAATTTTGCTACCCATTTTTGAAGCGCCCCGTCACTTCTTCCTACATCATCTCCGTTTATCGCCAGCCCTTCTGCGAGCTTTGCCCCAGGGCATAGTCTGGCAATATCATTCAGGGAGTTGGAATCGAGTAGGAGGAATTTCTCTCAATTGAGAAATTCCGACCTCTCACACCACCG
>CAMWJF010000008.1 GCA_947174505.1 uncultured Lachnospiraceae bacterium | reverse complement strand
CTCAACCTTCTTTCTTGGAATTCCCTATATTTGAATTATACAGGAAGCTCCTTTACTCTTTGAAACGAATGCCGTTTCGCTCTGAATGTTTTAACAGTGCCACTGCAATTATCAATACGATTACTTCATATATCAATAAGGAAAACCATATGACACTTTCACCAAATAGATATGGCAGAATCAGTATGACTGCCGCATTTACAAGGATGCTCCGTAAAACGCTGATACTTAAAGCGAGAAAAGAGCGTTCCGTAGAATACAAATAAGAAGAAATCATAACATTCACTGCTGTCGCAACAAAACCAACAGCAAATTGCGGTAACACTTTGAGCATATATGACCGTGTTACAGCGTCAGTTCCAAACAGGCTGCAAATATGCCCGCCAAAAAGAACAACGAATATCGTAACAGCAGCGCTGCCAAAAAAACTGATTTTCAGCCCTGACTTAAAATAAAACTTCAAATCCTCTGTTTTCTTCGCACCATAGCTCTGTCCAAATAAAGGCTGCAACCCCTCGCTGGCCCCAAAAAAGATAGCCATAGAAAAAGAGGCTATATAACTGATAGCTGAAAAGGCATTCACTCCAAGATCTCCTACCAAATCAATGAGTACCATGTTCATACAAAACGTCATAACAGGAGTTGCCAACTGGCTGATTCCTTCGGGCAGACCATGTATAATGATTTCCTTGAACAGATTTTTTTCCAGTTTTATTTTTCCAAAACGCAGATTCCCCTGTTTACGGATAAAATGGGTCAGTATAACCAATAATCCAAGTGTCTGTGATATGCCCGTAGCAATAGCGGCTCCCTTTGTTCCCCATTCCATAGGATAGATCAGCAGCCAGTCGCCAAAGATATTACATACTGTTGTGACAATCACTACAATACTTACCAATCCGGGCGCATTATCATTCCGGCAATAATTTTGCAGTCCCATGGATATAGCAGACGGAATAATGAAGACAGAGTACCAAAACAGATAGCTGACCGCTAAATGGTGGAATGTTTCATTTGCACCAAGCAGCGTGCAAACCTCATCCGCAAAAAAGACACCAATAAAGCTGAGAACTGCCGCGGCACATACCATAAACAGCATTCCTGTACGGAATACTTTATTTCCTCCTTCCACATCCCCTCTTCCAATACGCACAGCATAAATGGCTACACCGCCAACGCTGATCAGCATATTTATTGCTCCAACAACCATGATGAAGGGACTGACTAAATTGATTGCTCCAAGGGCATTTGTTCCTACACCTCTTCCGACAAAAACCGCGTCAATAATGGTGAACATAAAGAAGCAAAGATTACTTAAGATCATCGGTACAACGTACTTTATTATATTTTTCATGCCTAAACCGGACATTTCAATTTCCTCCTAACTTTTCCTGCCAAAACAAAGTCAATTTGACCCTCGCGGCATTCGTCAAATGCTCGTGCAGGCACGGCACCTGACTCATTGCCCGCGGAAATAAAGAGCCGATAGTCCGTTTTGATAACGAATTATCGGCTCTGCGTCTTTGCGTCTGGCTCTTTGATAATTGATATTTTCAGTTGATGCGCATTGATTAAAGTCTCCTGCCTGCACTTTGGACAAAACAGGGGAAAATGGGAAAGTACGGTATCCTCCCGGATTTTTGTCCGCGTCTTATTTTTGCAGTTCGGACAAAGTATCCATTCCTGATCTTTCAATTAGGTACCTCCCTGTTCCATTTTATCATTTTCCTGCTCAAACGCGGATTTCAGGCATTGTACAAAATCCCCCAAAATATCAATAAAATCCGCGGGATATGTTTCAAGTATTTTTTCCATTGCCCGGTTTTCCGCGCGATAGATGACATCTAAGATCTGATCCGCATAATTTTTCCCCTTTTCCGTAAGGCATATCAGCATTTCTCGCCGTTTTCCGGGAATGGCGGTCAATGTCAGATAACCCGCGGCCTCACATTTTTTGGTAACGGTGTTCAGGGTCGTCCTCGGAAATCCCCACTCCTCACAGATCTGCTTTTGGGAATGTGCCTCTCCGTCATTAAGGGCATACATCAGCCATAATTCGGATGACTGCCTGCCAATCTTTGGCGTATTGGCAGTATAAATCTTATCAAGATTACTGATCGCAATCACAAGTTTCCGAACATCTTTTCTTGTTTCGCTCATTTTTTACCTCCCCGTTTATAATTCGACTTCGGATTATATAATAACACGAAATCGAATTTTTGTCAATGATGGGAAGAGTAAAATTTGCCGTTTTTGCCATGAATCTTAAACTAAAACAATTATGCGGCTATATCTTTCCTGCCGTAGGGAGCCTGCCCGTCTTGGTTGGATATGCTGTTGCTCTCACCCTGTAACTCGTTATCATGGCTCAGCCTCTCGTATAGTGCTGTTAAATCGTGACTCATAATCAATTCTCTCCTTTCCGCCAGTACCGCATAAATGCTATGCTGTGGCTCTTTTGTATTTATAAGCAATGAATTGCACAAAAAACCGGGTGAAACATCTGCTGCTTCATCCGGTTTCATTATTCCCCTGTCATTTTACCTTTTTACTGGAGCGCGATCTCATCCATACTCTCTCCCACCAGAAGCGCGCTGACCTTGTCCATGTCTACCACAGTGGTGAGCTTCGCCGTTTTCGAATAGATACCGTTTTCCCAGCCTTCACGGATATTCTGGAATCCTTCCTCCTCCACGACCGTACCGTCCTTGTACTTCATGCCGTTGATGAAAAGGGACGTAATGGTGTCGAGCTGATCCAGATTCACCCCTTCTTTCTTTTCTAATTCCCTGACCCCGTCCATATCGCAGGTAAGTTTCACGCTGATCGGCGTAAGCTCCACTGTCCTCACCATGACCGTGCATCCGGCAATCTGGCACTCCCGGTTAATTTCATGGACAACGGGCTGCGTGGCATGGAGATTGAGCAGAAATTCCCAGTTCCCCTCCAGCACGGATTCGCCTTCCACTGCCTTAGCCCCGGGTGCGTTCAGCGAGGTAAACTGTATCTTCATATTCAGATCCTCCTGCCCGGATTCCGCCTTCGTTCCATAGATTTCAAAATATCTGCTGTTGGAGACAGCCTGATAGCGGTCATCCACAAATCCCAGGCCAAGATAACCAAAGGGACTTTCGCCTCCCTGGTAATCGATCTGGACTTCCATGCTGTGTTCGGCTGTGATCTGCATGGATTCGTCCTCCGCCGTAATCTCGAAAAGCGCATAAAAACAGTTGTTGTCCTGAATGGTCTGGACAGCCTGTACCGTAAGTCCGGCGTCCGTTACCGTCTGACTTTCTTCCTGTGCGATCTGCTCCGTTACAAGCTCCTTCTGCAGTTCCTCGTCCGCCACGAAGACCTCCGCGGCTCTTCTGTTCCATTTAAAAATTTCCGCGGCACTCACAGTCGTTCCAAGCACGGCAACCGCCGCTGCAATCAGAATCACGATTTTACCTTTTTTCATCCGTTTCACCCTTTTACCCTTTCTTTCGTCCAGTCCGGCAAGGGTACACAACACAGTCTGGTGCACATGCTCCGGCACCTCGGGGAACTCCCTGTTCCAGTTCTTATTCATCATATCCATATTCTCCCACTAGTTTTTCTTTCAAAAGTTTCCTGCTCCGATACAGTCTCGTCTTTACCGTACCCTGTGACAGATTTAAAATCCGGCAGATCTCCCTGATGGAAAATCCTTCCACATAAAACAGCACGAGGGGAATTCTGTAAGTGCTTTCAAGCTTCGTGACCGCTTCAAACACCTCGGAATAGTCTTCCTGCTGCTCCGGTTCCTGTGTTTCGAAGTAATCCTCATAGGGAACCGACTCTTTCCCGGAGCGAATGATATGATTGCATTCATTGATCAGTATTCTGGTAAGCCAAGTTTTGAAATACTTCTCATTTCGCAGAGTATGTAACTTCTCGTAAGCATGTAAGACTGCGTTTTGCATCGCATCGGCACAGTCCTCGTCATTTCTTAAAATGGACTTTGCAATGTGATACAGGCTTTTTTCCGCCTCAAGTACCTGTGTCGTAAACTGTTTCTTATTCATTGTGCTAAGTTCCTCATCGTTAAATTACGGGAAATTCTCCCGTTTTGTGAAACGGCCGTTTCATTTTACACTAATTAGATGCGGGAAAAAGCAAAAAGGTCACAAGTTTTTTAATGGATATTTAATAGACATGAAATAAGATTTAATCGGTTATTGCGCTGACAGAGCCGGAAGCCGACACTGTTTGATTTTTTCTTACACAACGCCACCGTTGCCAAGTCGTCATTATCCTCTAAACTAAATGACAACGCATGTAATTTCTCCAGTACTGTTGTTATGAGTTTACCACCTTATACACTGGCTTAAGGGTCAGCTCAAAGGTTGTTCCTATCAGGTCTTTATAAAAAGCTTTCCTCCTTTCTGAGATGCAGTCTACTGACTCTATTATTTTCTCAATTGCTTTTATGTCTATCTGCGGAAATATTCTTTTTACTGCTTCGTTAAGAGCCGGATTTTTCATAGATAAAATATACTGCGAAAAGCAAATTCTTCTGCCACCCAGAACACTCGCCGATCTGGCATTAACAGCATAATTCTTCGCCACGTCAGTTGAAAGTTCTTCATCCACAAGCAATGGCACTAACGATGATCCACAATCATAAACTGGCGCAACCGACATATCATTCGACCCGTTTTGAATCAGCACGCCCCAGTTCCCTTCATGGCGGTCTGTATTACAGATTAAAGCGTCAATCACAAACATATCCCAGAAATGCTTTTCCAACTTCTCTCCTATAGGCAATCCCCTTATTACAGACAAAGTGTCCAGGATATCGCCTTTTGTTTCCTTTTCACTCTCCGTATTTGCCAAAGATAACGCTTTTACCTCATATAATTCAAATTCATTTCTGCAAAAATCTTTACATGCACAGGCAATCTTTGTCTTTCCATTCTTTTCTTTGTATTTTCCAAGCCGGGTTTCCTGAACCGATATCCCAATGCTCTCATAAATGTGGCAGCCAAGATATTCCGAAACAGCGTTGTTAATATAAGACAATACATGCTTTTTATTCCTAATCGGATCCGGAAATTTTAAAAGATATTTTTCTCCATGGATCAACAACGTTTTCTTTCTGTCTGACCCCAGATATTTATTGGGCAGCTCTTGGAACTGGTTAAAATTTTCCATCTCAATACTCCCTTAGTTCAGCCCATAAACGCTGCATCTCACAATCCGGATAAAATCCGTTGACTGCCCCATGTTTGATTGATGTATAAGCATCATCGAACAACATTTTCAACAGCAATAAATTTTCCGGCACCGGATTATCCTGATAATCACTTCTCTGTGACACATATTTGTCAATATCCTCTTCAATATATTCCGGTATCCGATAATCAGAGTATTTGCTTCTGATAATGTTTATTACCCCCATTATGCGTCACTCCCTCCAATCCGTCTTAGCACTTCGCTTTTCACTTATCTTGATTATAGTATGCAATATCTTAAAATACAATCATTTTACAAGTTCCCATATCATATCCGACTAAATACCCATAAATTATGGGGTTTCTTTTGTCTTTGATTCTTTTTTCATTTACTTCGATGGTAATTTTCATATCGACCCCTGTCTATTGGTTATTTTTACTTTATAATAACAGTTACCGATAATGGAATTGTGATATAAATGATCGAAAAAGCTATGGTTTTCGTGCGGCAAAACAGGAAAACACATGCCCCCAAGCAAGCTTGGTGCATGTGTCTTCCTATTGTCTGCTGCGCCGTAACCTATTACGTTACATCATCCCCATGCCGCCGCCTGCGCCTGCGGGCATTGCGGGTTCGGGCTCTTTGATGTTCGCCACTACGGACTCGGTGGTGAGCAGGGTGCTTGCCACGCTGGTTGCGTTCTGCAGCGCGCTTCTGGTCACCTTTGCAGGATCAAGGATACCTGCCTTCACCATATCCACATACTCCTCGGTCAGCGCATCAAAGCCTACGCCTGCCTCGGACTCTCTTACCTTATTGATGATAACGGAGCCTTCCAGACCCGCGTTTGCAACGATGTGGTACAGGGGCGCTTCGAGAGCCTTCAGGACAATCTGTGCGCCTGTCTTTTCGTCGCCCTCCAGTTTGTCGGCCATCTTCTCCACTTCCTTCGCAGCGTGAACGTATGCGGAACCGCCGCCGGCAATGATGCCTTCCTCCACTGCCGCTCTGGTAGCTGCCAGCGCATCCTCCAGACGAAGCTTCGCCTCTTTCATTTCCGTCTCCGTCGCCGCACCCACACGGATGACAGCTACGCCGCCTGCCAGTTTGGCAAGACGCTCCTGCAGCTTCTCTTTATCGAAATCGGAAGTCGTCTCCTCAATCTGCTTCTTGATCTGGCCGATTCTTGCCTCGATCTCTTTCTTCTCACCCTCGCCGTCCACAATAACGGTGTTCTCTTTCTGCACCTTAACGGACTTCGCACGGCCGAGCTGGTCAAGGGTCGCATCCTTAAGCTCTAAGCCAAGCTCGGAGCTGATTACCTGGCCGCCTGTAAGGATTGCAATATCCTCAAGCATTGCCTTCCTTCTGTCGCCGTAGCCGGGCGCCTTTACCGCCACTACATTGAAGGTGCCGCGCAGCTTATTCACGATCAGGGTGGTGAGCGCCTCGCCCTCCACATCCTCAGCGATAATCAAAAGCTTCGCGCCGGACTGTACGATCTGCTCCAAGAGGGGCAGGATCTCCTGAATGTTCGCAATCTTCTTATCTGTAATCAGGATGTAAGGATTCTCCAGAACCGCCTCCATCTTATCCATATCGGTTGCCATATATGCGGAAATGTAGCCTCTGTCAAACTGCATGCCTTCCACAAGATCCAGCTCTGTGAGCATGGTCTTGCTCTCCTCGATAGTGATCACGCCGTCGCCGGAAACCTTTTCCATCGCGTCTGCCACAAGCTGCCCTACCTCGTCGTCGCCGGAGGAAACAGCCGCCACTCTTGCGATGTGCTCCTTGCCGTTTACCTTGGAGCTCATCTTTGCGATCGCGTCCACCGCCGTCTCGGTCGCCTTCTTCATACCCTTTCTTAAAATAATCGGATTTGCTCCCGCAGCCAGATTCTTGATACCCGCATTCACCATAGCCTGTGCCAGCACGGTTGCCGTGGTGGTGCCGTCGCCTGCCACATCGTTTGTCTTGGTAGCCACTTCCTTGACAAGCTGTGCGCCCATATTCTCGAATGCGTCCGCAAGCTCGATCTCCTTGGCAATAGTCACGCCGTCGTTTGTGATGAGGGGCGCGCCGTAGGACTTATCCAGAACCACGTTTCTGCCCTTCGGTCCAAGGGTCACCCTTACGGTGTCCGCCAGCTGATTTACGCCTGATTCCAAAGCCGCCCTGGCTTCTGCACCATACTTAATTTCCTTTGCCATAACTTTATGCCCTCCTGCTTTTCTGTTTATTATACTCTATACACATGTGAGAAAAGTCTTCTTTGCAGACTTAGAAGTTCTTTGCAAAGCAGCCTCTGCTGCCAAGCTTTAGAAGTTCTTCTCACGCTACTCTACTACTGCCAGAATATCATTCTGTCTCACGATAATGTATTCCTCATCCTCGCCGAGCTTCACCTCTGTGCCGGAATATTTGGAGTAGATAACCTGATCTCCAACCTTCACTTCCATTTTCACTTCCTTGCCGTCCACAATGCCGCCGGGGCCTACCGCAATCACTTCCGCCTGCTGCGGCTTCTCCTTACTCTGTCCAGGTAACACGATACCGGATTTCGTGGTTTCCTCCGCTTCCAGCTGCTTTAATACAACTCTGTCGCCAAGTGGTGTTAACTTCATAATAACTGCCTCCTTCTTATTATGTGATACATTTTATGCTTTTCCTTTGACTTGTTAGCACTCACCTCTTATGAGTGCTAACTCTGGAACATATATTATCTTCATATGCGGACGTTTGCAAATGGTTCTACATCCGTATTCCTTTCTATTTCTTTACTATTCTTTTATTTTCTCTTATTATCTCCCGTTTTCTCGTTTTTAACCAGAAAAAGGGATTTAATACTTATTTAATATTTTCCCCCTGCCTGCCGGACATTGCCTGCTTTTTGGTGGGCATTATACAGCATCGCCGCCTCATAATAATAGGCGGCCGCATAAATCTGCTCCATATACTGCTTTTCGCCGTCGACGGCATTCAGCGCGCCACAGTACGGGCACTTCGCGCTCTCCTCCGCGACCGGCGCATGACAGTTTTCACAATAAATCATCACTTACTTTCTCTTTTCCAGCCGTTCCCTGTATCCGGGCGCATTTTTGATCTCAAATTTATTGTTGAACATCTCGTACTCCGCGTCGTCGAGCTTGTCTTCAATCATTTCCTCCACATTCGTCTTATAGACGACGCCGCAGGCAACGGAAGGCGCAAGATTCTCATCCTCAAAGGAAAGACATGCCTGCTGCACTCTCTGGCAGTAGTCCTCCGCCTCGCCTTCCTCCGCCGCGGGAATCAGCACAATAAAGACGTCCCCGTCCACACGGCCGATGATGTAATCCGGCTTCTTCTCCTGCTTCAGGATGTCGGCAATGGTTTTGATCAGCCGGTCGCTCTCCTCGTCCCCAAAATGGTCGTTTGCATACTTCCAGTCGTTTATGTTCACATTGATGACAGCCACAGGCACCACTTCCGCCCGGTCTATCACCCGCATCCGCTCCTCAAAATACAGCTTATGGTACACCCCGGTAAGCGCGTCCTCATTTTCCCCTCTGGCCGTCTGTACATGCTGCACGCCCAGCTTCTGCTCCATTTCATCCGCATAGATCGCCGTCTCCGTATGAAGATAAGTCTCCTCTCCCCAATGGGAAAGCATGGCTGCAAAGCCGTCCAGCATTCTCTCCACGGCCTGCCGTTTTTCCTCCGCCACCTTTCCTGTCTCGGCATACAGATGCGCAATTGTCCTGCCGTACACTCTCACCTTGCGTCCCGGCTCCCCCACAACATCCGGCGTGAAGCCCGCGAAACCGCCCACCGAGACAATCTTCTCTCCATGTCTCTCCGTAATCAGAAGAGCGGCGTCCGTCGCCGCGCTGAGCGCCTTGCAGTATTCCGTCAGCGTGTCCAGCGCGTACAGATTTTCCATGGAATAGCTTCTGATATTTTCTTTGATTCTCTGCTCAAAAGGAATTGCTTTGTAGTCCATATGCCGTCTGTTCTCCCATTTTATTTATTTTGGTTCTGCTTCTTTAACATCGTGAAAAAGTCTTCCGCGGCCATGGGCTTCGCGTAATAATAGCCCTGTACCTGGTCGCATCCTATGTTCCGCAAAAGTTCTACCTGTTCCCTGGTTTCCACACCCTCCGCCAGAAGACCAAGCCCCAGCCTGTTTGCCATGGAAACCACCTGCTCCAGTATCATTCTGCCTTTGCCCGACAACATCATATTTTCCATAAACTTCTTGTCGAGCTTGATCACATCAAAGGGCGTTTCCAAAAGGATATTCAGGGAAGAATACCCGCTCCCAAAATCGTCCATCAGGAGCGTAAATCCCTCTTCTTTCAGCTGAAACGCCTTGCTGCTCACCTGCTGGTCGTCCACTGTCTCGGTAATCTCCAGCTCCAGAAGCTGTCTGGGAATCCCCGTTTTTTTAATCATATCGTCCAGCATCAGAATACATTCATCGTCCCTTAAATGGGCTCTGGAAACATTCACCGAAACCGGGCAGTCCCCGAAGCCCTCGTCCCGGCACCGCCTGATAAAACGGCACGCCTCCTCCCATATATAATAATCTACCTTCCTGATAAAACCGTTCTCCTCAATGATAGGGATAAACTGGTCCGGATAAATCATTCCCCGCTCCGGATGCTTCCACCTCACCAGCGCCTCCGCGCCTATGATCTCGTTCTTCGCAATGCTGTACTTGGGCTGCAGATACATCAGATACTGCCGTTCCGTTATGGCCGCCTGCATGTTCTCCTCAATAAATTTTCTATTATAAAGGGAGTCCTTGAACTGCTCCTTATAGAAAACGATATTGCCCAAAATACTGTTCTTGGCTGTCTTTCTCGCCATGGCGGCACGGTCCTCCATCTGCCGCAGCTCCATTTCCCGGTCCTCCACCGTGTAAACGCCATAAGACATCTGGAGCTTCACCTTCTTAAAGACATTGATCCTTTCATTCAGCTCCCGGATAAAGGTTTTCAGCTCCTCCTGATTGTCGTACTCCGTCACAATCATAAACACATCGCTTCGCAGATTTACATAGAACTGTCTTTCATGGCACAGCTCCCTTAGCTGTTTCAATACAAAATCCAGCACCTCGTCGCCGAACTTCTCCCCGTACAGATCGTTGACAATCTTAAACTTACGGATATCAAACTGGATAAAGCTGATATTTCTCCCCGAGGTCAGCAGCAGATCGTTGACGTTTCTTCTGAAGCGCCGCAGTCTCCCGATACCCTTAAGTACCATCTGCATCTCGTCATTCTGCGGGATATCCTCGGGTGCAATGGCACTCTCCACCGCGTCCCTGAAATACTCCGCCAGCATATCCTCAAGTATCTCTATGCTGATATGGATCGCTTTCGGACACCTCTGCAGAATCAGCCCCTCCTTACGGATGACCGCCATCTCCTCCGGCTTGGAAATATCCTTGCCAAGAATATCCCTGCACTGGGTTACTCCCTCCATCCGCTCCGTAAAACGGCGGATAAATTCCTCGGTTTTCCGGTTGCCGTAGACCTCCTGCTCCGTATCCTGGGAATCGTAAAAGCCGAGCGCCATTCCCAGCACCAGCAGGGACGCGGTGATACATCCGCAGACGCCGCCCTGCCGCATGCCGCCGCCAAAACAGGTGCTGATCTTAAATGCCGTCTTCAAATCCAGACCAAAATCCGACGCAAACGCCCCAAACAGCGCCTGTGAACAGTGATATTTCTGATGCAGCAGCGTCTCCGCCTTCTCCTTATGCGTCATACCGTAATCCACCCCGCTCCGACAATTTCCAAAGCCGTTTCCCCATAGGCTTATTCTAACAAATAACACCCCGCTTGTGAAGTTGAAAATGGATTTCCGCCTGTTTTATTTAGAATTTATGATAAATATTATGAATAATTCCGACTGTGATAGCTGCGCTCCTCCACCCCGCTTATGGCATTGAGTTTCAGTGCAAGCAAAAAGAAATAACCGGAGAGCAGGTTGCTAAGATCCAGAAGCCCCTCCGGAACCTCGCCTCCCCGCTGCAGATATCTGTATAAAAGCCGCACCAGGCACTTGGCCTTCACCCGCAGCAGATGCGCCGTGCAGGCGCTTTGACAGCCGCAGGGCAGCACAAAACCGTGCACACTGCTTTCCGCCTGCAGCCTTTCCACGGCACCAGCCAGACGGGCAGTCTCCTCCGCCGTCACCGTAAAGGAGGTGCGCAGGGTCGGATTCATATGATAGACCAGCTCGCAGACCCACAAAAGCTCGTCTGCAAGAACCGGCTCCGTGATCTGACTCCGCAGCAGCCCAACAGCGCTTGCCAGCTCATCCGTGAGCAGTTCAAAGTCGCATCGCAGATCATCGTCCGCATCGCACAAAAACGGGTACGCCTCATAGGGGCTCCTATAAAATGACATTTTTTCCTCCATTCCGAAGCATCACAAAATCCTGGCTGAATAAATTGCTCATCTGAGAATTTATTCAGCCTTCCTCCTCACTCCCACCGTCCATACATCCTTTTCATATAGCTGCGCACATCCATGCCGTAAAGCCGGTCAAGCATCCTCTCATCCAGCCCCTCCACTGGGCCGCAGGCAAGCGCCCTTCCCTCCTCCAATAAAAGCGCTTTATCGGCAAAGGCAAGCGCCAGACTGATATCATGAAACACCCCCGCCACACACCGCCGCTTATCCGCCGTCCAGTCCCGCAGGCTTTCCAAAAGCGCCGCCTGATAACGCAGATCCAGATGGTTTGCCGGTTCGTCCAGCAGGATGATCTGCGGCTCCTGCGCAAAGGTCCTTGCCAGAAACACCCGCTGGAGCTGCCCGCCCGAAAGCCGCATCACCGAATGCTCTCTCAGCTCCCATACGCCGGTGCGCCGCAGGGCGTCCTCCACAGCCGCTCTGTCGGCCACCGTTTCCGCCGGAAACAGAGATCCGCTCCGATGCGCGTAGCGTCCGAGCATCACAGCTTCGTAGACCGTGTAGTCGAAGGCCGGCCTGGAAAACTGACTCATCAGCGCAATCTTTTTCGCCCGCTGCTTCGTTGTCAGCCCGCACAGGGCAGCGCCGTCCGCCTCCATGTAGCCCTGACAGGGCAGCACGCCCGCAAGGGCACGCAGAAGCGTGGTTTTTCCACAGCCGTTCGGCCCGAGAATACACAGCCGCTCCCCTGCCGCCACTTGGAAGGACAGATCATGTATCACCTCTGTTTTCCCGTAACCGCATGATAAATGTTCCACTGTAAGCATCGCTTTTCTGTTCATGCCACACTCCCCGATTCCGCTGCCCAGAATCCAAAACGGTGCAGAAAACACCCCATTTTACGCATTCTCTTACGCAAGCGCCCCGTTCTGCGGCGTGACGTCCCAAGAAGCGCTTCCCGCATTTCTCAGCCCTCCCTGCGCCCCGCAAAAAAGAGATAGAGAAAGAAGGGCGCGCCAAGCAGCGCCGTGATAGAGCCGATCGGAATCTCATGGGGCGGCGTAAGCGTCCTTGCCGCCAGATCACAGAGCACCAGAAAGGTGCCCCCCAGCAGGGCGCAGGCCGGAAGCGTCCGTCTGTGTGCCGCGCCGAAAAAACGTCTGGCGACATGGGGCACAATAAGATCCACAAAGCCGATGATCCCTACAAAGGCTACCGCCGTGCCTGTCAGCACCGCCACCGCCGTCATCAGCCTTCCCCTGACCCTGCGCAGCTCCACGCCCATAGCCACCGCCTGCTCCTCTCCGCATGTCATCACGTCAAGTTCTCCGGCATAGCGCAGAAAATAGAGGCAGACCAGAACGGCAGCCGGCCCAAGCGCCCACACCGCGCTCCACTCCCGCATGGAAAAGCTGCCGAGCTGCCAGAGCTGAATGCGCTGCGCATGTGCGGGAGAGCCTGTTGCCAGCAGCGACATGACCGCATTGCAAAACAGGGAAACCACCATCCCCACCAGAATTACTGTCACATTGGACATTCTCCGGTCCAGCTTCGCCGCAAGAAACAGCACCAGAAATACGGTGCAAAGCGCAGACACAAGACTGACGGCGGGCAGCAGAAACGTCCCAAGCCCTGCCGAAGCAAGGCCAAGCACAATAACGAGCGCCGCACCCAGTCCCGCGCCGGAAGACACCCCCAGCCCAAAAGGAGACGCCAGCGGATTTTGCAAAAGCGACTGCATCACTGCGCCGCACACGGCAAGGGAGGCCCCTGTCAAAAATGCCAGAAGCACCCGCGGCAGGCGCATATCCAGCACCATGGCGCTGTAGCCGGCCGGAATGTGGTCCGGCAGCGGCAGATCAAACATACGCCCCGCCGCAATCGACAGAATATCCCCGGGTGGCACATACACGCTGCCCACACCGGTTCCTAGCAGCAGCGCCGCAAAAGCCGTCAGGAAAAGCAACCCTATTTTTACACCCGTTCTCATTTGTCCGCGAAACGCTCCGGGTAGAGCGCCTGTGCCATCTGCTCCACCGCCTTTACGATATTCTGGTCCGGCAGGGACGACGCCATATTATCAATATAGTAGACTTCCTTATTCTGCACGGCAGACACACCGGCCCAGCCCTCTCTGCCCAGAATTTCCTCCACCGGCGCATCCGTGTAATTCACATTCGTAAAAATCACGTCCGGGTTGGCCGCCACCACAGTCTCTCCCTCCACGGAAAGCCAGCCGCTCTGGTCAGCCAGCACATTCCTGCCTCCCGCAAGCTCGATCAGCTCATGCAGATAGGTGCCGCTTCCGCTGCTGTACAGGTAAGGCGCCGGAGAAATTTCAAAATAAACACTCTTCCGCTCTTCCTCAGGAATATCGGAGACGATATCAGACAGCCTCACAAGTTCCGCATCCATCTCAGCCACCACACGTTCCCCTTCTTCCGGCACCCGCAGGGCAGCCGCCAGAAAGCGGATGTCGCTTCGCACGTCTTCCACACTGTCGCTTGTGGGCACGCAGATCACGCACACCCCTGCGTCGATCAGCGGCTGATAGGGCGCCTCCTGATCGTAAAGAGAAAGATTTGACACCAGCAGCATGTCGGGTGCAAGCGCGGCCAGCTGCTCCACGTCCGGGTTCACCGTATCAAAGGTGGGGACATTTTCAGGCAGTCCGGCAAGCCCTACGCTCTGCAGATCGTAACCAGTCAGCTTTTCCTCCACGCCAAGCGCCACCAGCGTCTCACAGATCGAGGGCGCAAGCGCCACCACCGAATCCACCTGATCGGGGATGACAATGGACGCGCCGCTGGGATCGGTTGTGGGAAGTTCCTGTGACGCTGTCTCTGCGGACTGCGATTCCGGAGCTTCAGGCTCTGTTCCTGTGGACTGCGCAGTCTGTGTTTCCGCTGCAGTCTCCGGCTGTGCAGTCACCGCTTCTTTGCCGCATGCAGTCAGTACAAGCAGCATTCCCAGCAAAAATGCTGCAATTCGTGATTTCGCCATACTTTGTGTTACCTTGTTTCTTCTCATGTTCCTCTCCTCATATTCTTCCTATTTTCATACTTCCAGGGCGCCGACGTGCACAGGCTTCACGAGCCTTCTGACTCTGCTTATGCATAAGCAGACTCGAAATGCTTCGCATTTCTCGTTCGCGTTGCTCGTCATAAGCCTCCCGAAGCATCCATTCATGCAAGCATGATGTCTGCTTCGTAAGCCTTCTGACTCTGCTTATGCGCGCAGAAAAGCGTCCCATGCCGTAGCACAGAACGCCAAAGACCCTGCCGCAGACGCGGCAAGGCCGAATATCACGCAGTTCCGGTTTCGGCAGAATGCCATCAGACTGCCACGTATCTGACTTATCCTTAACAAGGCTTCACAGTGACCGACTCGCAGGGCTTCCCACCCTATTCCGTGTGCCGCCGAAGCGGCTGCATCTGATGCGGTATCAAATTATGGTGCAAGTGTAGCACAGTTCCCTCCTTTTGTCAAAAACCACAGCCATATTCATCGTCAAGCCGCTTGTCTTCTTCCTCCGTCCAGGAAGCTCCGGCTCCGTCTGGTCTGTTCATCTTGCGATTATACTCTACCCGTTCAAAAGATACTTCTGAAATCACATCTGTTTCATCACTCTCATCAGCTTCCATCTGTACCCTGTTCCCGGCATAATGCTCCACGATCTCCTTCTGGACTTCCGGCGGATACATCAGAACTGTGTATGCGTTTCCTATTTTACTGATCTTTTCTACAGCTTCAATTCCCTTAGATAATCCTAATTCGGTTTGAACTTGAACAGACCGACCATCTACCTGACGTTCTTCGACATATCCTTTTTCTGTAAGCAGCCTAAAGATATCTGTTCCAAATATATGCTTCACATTTTCCGCTGACGTTATCCGGTTCAGTTCATCTTTTATTATCAGATACAAGACATAAATCATGGTATTCAAACTTATCTACATCTTGCTGACTGAGATAAAATGGAACTTTATGTTTCCTCCCCTTTACTTGAGATTTTGCATGTACTGTATCAGTGTTATCCTCGTCTTTAATACTTGTAACAGCATCAGGGTGTTCATCCATAAAAGCAGTTACTGCCTCGATGAATCTATCGCCATATTTCTCATATTTAGCCTCACCCACTCCGGACACACTCAGGATAGACTGCCCGTCTGTCGGAGCCTTGATGCTCATGTCGATCAAAGTTTTATCACTAAAGATGATATATGGTGGTAGGCCTTCCTCTCTGGCGATCGTTAGTCTAAGCTGTCTAAGAGTTTCAAATAATTCGTATCCTGCCTTTGTAAGAGAATCCGTGCTTTTCCTGCTGTGGCTCTTCGTCTGGCGTTCAGGTTCTTTATCCTTAGATGCCCTGATCAGAACATGAGTCTTCGGATCTTTGAGTGGTTCGATGTTACCCATGCGGATCACGCTGTATTTATCTGTAGTCTGATACAGATACCCCTCCTGAAGCATCTGACTGATAAGTAGTCTCAGTTCCGATTCAGATCGATTCTTCAGTGCGCCATAAGTCCTGTACTCAACTGTTCCAAGTTCCTTTAATCTTGCTCTGTTTGCACCAAGAAGCGTACCAAGGACAATGTTCAGACCATATCGTCCTTTTGTTTCCCACACACAGTTTATGACAAGCTTTGCATCCTCTGTCATGTCTATCTCGGTAAACTCCCTATGACAGTTCCCACAACTGTCACAGGACACATCCCGCTTCTCTCCAAAGTATTCAAGGATATAGTTGCGAAGGCATCTCGTGGTCCGGCAATAGCCTTCCATTACCTGAAGCCTTTTTGCATCGCGCTGTCTGATCAGATCAATATCTTCATAAGGAATGTCAGTAAAATCCTTATGATCAAGCAAAAACTTATTTATCATAATGTCCTGTGCCGAGAACAGCAGTATACACGCAGAAGGTCCGCCATCCCGTCCGGCACGCCCTGCCTCCTGATAATAGTTTTCCATGCTCTGAGGCATGTTGTAATGGATCACATACCTCACGTTGGATTTATCAATACCCATCCCAAACGCATTTGTTGCAACAATTACCGAAGTCCTGTCGTAGATAAAGTCATTCTGGCTTACCTTTCTGTTTTCGTTATCCATCCCGGCATGGTATCTCGCCACGGAAACTCCTGCACCGAATAACAATTCAAACAAAAAGTCTACATTTTTTCTGGTGGCACAATAAATTATCCCGCTGTCATCCGGATGCTTTCTGATATACTCCAGCACATAATCGTCTTTTCTTTTGACTTCCTCCACATCAAAATACAGATTCTCACGATCAAATCCTGTCATGACAATCTTTGGATTCTGTAATTTAAGCACACATGCTATATCTGTTTTCACATCCTCTGTTGCAGTTGCGGTAAATGCACTAACAATCGGTCTTTTGGGAAGTCCGTCTATAAAATCCACGATTTTAAGGTAGCTTGGTCTAAAATCCTGCCCCCACTGGGAGATGCAATGGGCTTCATCCACTGTCACCATTGAAATATCGACCCTGTCGGCAAAACTCATAAACTCGTAACTCCCGAGGCGTTCCGGTGCTACATACAGGATTTTATATGCTCCCTCCAAAGCTCTTGCAAAAACCTTTGATATCTGTGCTTCCGCCAAAGATGAATTGACATAACCCGCATGGATTCCCGCATCATTTAATGCCTTTACCTGATCCTGCATAAGGGAAATGAGCGGAGATATGACAATCGTGATACCGGATAACAGCATCGCCGGCACCTGATAGCAAATGGACTTGCCAGATCCCGTTGGCATAATTGCAAGTATATCCTCCCCGGAAAGAATGGCTCTTATAATCTCTTCCTGTCCCAGTTTAAAGGAATCATATCCAAAATATAATTTTAAGGTTTCTCGTGCGTCCATACTCACCATTCCTGCATATCCGTTTCAGAGCCAGATGTCATTTCCAGAATCTCTGCGGCGATATCCCTGCTACATACCCGCATCAGCATTCGTACATATATCTTTCATAATTATATCATTTCTCCGTCATAAAAGTCACCCGATTATTTTCCACTGTCTTGCTGCGGCTGCGTTTGGCCTGATTTTGGGTATTTTCATTTTGGCTCATATGGTCTATCATAAGATTAACACCTCTTCTTTTGGGAATTTTATGTGGTAATCCCAGTATACCAGAGATTTGGTGCTATTTTAATGTCAGGGCATTAATTTTTGTATTATTTTGCGTGTAAGTCCAAGCATTTCCCCCAGTTTTGCCGGTGGGAAAGCTGCGTTTATATATAAAAATACCGGGAGGAAAAATATGTTTACCCAAACCGAAAAGAAAAATTACCTGTCACAGATTGAAGAGGCAATCGCGCGCGGTCCTTACAGCGACGACTGGGCATCCCTCACATCTTTTGACCCGCCCCGGTGGTTTTCTCCCGCCAAATTCGGCATTTTCATACACTGGGGACTGTACAGTGTGCCCGCTTACCGAAACGAGTGGTATTCCCGCAATATGTACATACAGGGAACCCCTGAGTATGAACATCACATCAAGACATACGGTCCCCATAAGGACTTTGGCTACAAAGATTTCATTCCCCTCTTTACGGCGGAAAAATTCGATCCCGATTTCTGGGCGGAAGCCTTTGCAAAGGCAGGCGCAAAATATGTGATTCCCGTGGCGGAGCACCACGATGGTTTCCAAATGTATGAGAGCAGCCTTTCCGTTTATAATGCCGCCAATATGGGGCCAAAACGGGACATTCTGGGAGAGCTGAAAACGGCCTTTGAAAAACAGGGACTGCTCTTCGGCGCCTCCACCCACCGGGCGGAACACCACTGGTTTATGGGCTGCGGTAAAGCGTTTGACAGCGATATCAGGGAACCCCTTTCCTGCGGGGATTTCTACTGGCCCTCGGAGCGCACCCAGCCCGACCATCAGGATCTGTTTGCGAAGCCCTATCCGGATCAGGAATTTCTGGAGGACTGGCTGCTGCGCACCTGTGAGCTCATCGACCGCTATCAGCCGAATCTCCTCTATTTTGACTGGTGGATACAGCATGAGGCATACAAACCATATCTGCGCAAAATCGCTGCCTACTACTATAACCGCAGCGCACAGCGGGGACAGAAAGCCGCCATCTGCTACAAGCATGACGCCATGGCCTTCGGCAGCGGCATCGTAGATGTGGAGCGGGGCAAATTTGCGGACGCAAAACCCTACCTCTGGCAGACTGATACCGCCGTGGCCCGCAATTCCTGGTGTCACACCACGTCTCTCGACTACAAGAGCAGCCGTGAACTGATCTGCTACCTCGTCGACGTGGTAAGCAAGAACGGCAATCTCCTTCTGAATGTAGGGCCGAAAGCGGACGGCAGTTTTGCCGGAGAAGATCTGCACATTCTGCGGGATATCGGCGATTGGCTGGCTGTAAACGGAGAGGCTGTCTATCATGCAAGACCGTGGCGGTACGCGGCGGAAGGCCCCACCGTGGAGACGGAAGGCCAGTTCTCCGACGCTTCTGCCCCCGACTACACCGCGCAGGACTTCCGCTTTACGGCGGGAAACGGCTGTATCTATGCCGCCTGCCTGGGCTTTCCCGGTGGAGGCGCTGTCACCATACACTCCCTCTCCGCCTCCGCCGATCCCGACAAGCCGCATTTTCACGGGATTATCCGGGATGTGGAAACGCTGGGTTTTGTGGAAAAACCGATCTGGTCCGTCGACGGGACAGGACTCCATATCACGGCCCAAACCGTGCGCAGCGATTTCCCCGTAGTGTTTAAAATATATGTGGAGTAAGCCGCTTTGTTGCGAAAAGCCGCTTTTCATGGTATCTTATTGGTATGGAAACATTATTTATAGCCGACGACGAAGCGTCAATCAGAAACGGATTAAAATGCATCATAGACTGGGAAGAACTGGGCTTTTCCCTGTGCGGGGAAGCGTCCAACGGCAAGGACGCCCTCTCACAGATTCTTGCGCTCAAACCCGGTCTTGTTTTGCTGGATGTGAAAATGCCGGGGATGCACGGCACAGAAGTGATCCGTCTGGCAAGAGAAGGCGGCTTTCAGGGCAAATGTATCATCTTAAGCGGTTACTCCGATTTCAAATACGCACAGGAGGCCATAAGGAGCGGGGTTCGCTTCTATCTCACCAAGCCCATTGACGAGGATGAGCTGATACAGACAGTCTCGCAGATTCAGAAAGAACTCTCGGAAGAACAGCAGCGTTCCAGCCACTTCGCACAGTACAAGAACAAGGCAAAAAATGTGGTTCTGCAGGAACTCCTGCACAGCGCGCCGGAAGCGCCGTTTTCAGAGGACGACCGCAGGATTTTCCGCCTGACAGCGGATGTCTATCAGGTGGTGGTATGCGAAGACTTTCATGCGCCTTCCTCCGCCGCACCCTATACCTTCGCGGAAATGCTCAAAGTGACAAACCGGAATAATATCATCTTCGACCACCTGAACATAGACGGCCGGGATGTGGTTCTCCTGAAAGGCGTCCACGCCCTGAACAAACTTGAGGGGTTTCTTGAGCGGCTTGAGCAGGGCGACGCGCAGGAAGGCAGCCCCATGGATTCCATGTTTCTTGCCTACGGCAGACCTGTCCACGCAGTAGAAGACCTTCATCTGTCCTATGCGGATGCGTCGGCACTGTTGGCCCGCCGCTTTTTCTGCCTGCCAAGGCAGCACACCGCCGGATATGACACCCTGCCGCACACGAACAGGAGCCCGTCGCCGGAATCCAATATCCCCACTCCTTTTATATGGAATGCAGATACCGTTGCCGACTATGCCGGCCGGCTCACGGACTATATCGGCGCTTACAACCGTCGGATGACTGTGGACACCCTGCAGGAAATTGAGCTGGGGCTTATGTCAGTCTCCAATGGGATCAACGAGATCCGGCTGCTTCTGATCGACCTCTATCTGCAGATTAAGGAAAATCTGACGCGCAATTACCCTTCCGCCGGATTTTCCTTCCGGAACAATTCCGAAGCCATAGAGTATATCCACAGCCGCAGCTATCTCTACGAGATCCTGCATTTTTTGTCGGAGCAGTTCGAAACTGCCATGAACGCTATGGGAAATTCCTCCAAGGATACGATTTTAGCCGATGTGCTCTTTTATATCGACCACAATTTCCACAGAAACCTCAAACTGGAGGCCATCGCCCCTCTGTTCGGATACAACAGCGCTTATCTTGGCAAAATTTTCACAAAGAGCGTTGGCGAAAGTTTCAACTCCTATGTAGATCACAGGCGCATCGAGCACTCCAAAAAGCTGCTGGCGGAAAACAGGCTGAAAGTGTACGAAATCGCAAAACAGGCAGGGTATAAGAACGTAGATTACTTCCACAAAAAATTCAGAAAATACACGGGGATGAGCCCGGCTGAATTCCGCAAAGGACAGGGCCTTGATACGGAGTCAGAAAGCTACCCCCCCCCCTAAAAAATCCGTGATCCCTATGCGGTTTCCCATACATTTTCCAGCCGTCTGGACATACATGCCACATCAAGAAATCGAGCTCCCGCGCGCTCGATTCAGAGAATGCTCCGCATTCTCCTTGAATGGTTTACACTGTCGCAATTTCCTATAGAGAACGAAAAAGCTGCCGCACGGAACACCGTACGGCAGCTTTTCTTTCTTCCTTCCCTTTTTCACATACGCTGTAATCTGAACAGCTCCGCCGCTTTACTGTACAATCGCTACCTTTTCGGCGATGATGTCCGTCATCATCTCCTCCGCATCCATCATGCCGGTAGCCTCCAGCTCCGCGATCATCGCATCATAGTTCGCATCAAACGCATCTTCACTTCCGGTCACACACTTGATCAGTGCGGACCATGCAACCTCATCCAGCTTATCCACGATCTCAGAGAACTCAAGAGGCATTGCGTATGCCCAGAGCGGAGAATAATCCGGTGTCTCAAATTCATCGGGCTGCGGGAACATATCCACCAGAAGCTCAACGCCCCACGCCTCAACCGCCGCTTTCTCTTCTACGTTATACTCATTGATCACCGCATCCTTACTGGTCGTCGTGTAGGTGCTGCCGGTAGGGTCCAGAATACCGTCGCCGTAAGAGGGGAACGGATAGTTGTGGAATCCCACACCCGTCTTCTTGGAGTAATCCGCGTCCTCCTGGGAATACTTGATTTCCTCCTCGGTCCTGTAACGGTGTCCCTCATCATCAATAAAGTAATTCACTCCCTCGATCCCCCACTTGTTAAGCACCTGGCCCTCATCGGAGCAGAGGAAATCAATAAACTTGATAGCCGCCACGGGATCCTTACAGGTCTTGCTGATGCCGACGCCGGTTCCTGTTGTCAGGCCCTGATACATCAGGGACGGGCACTTCGTATCCGCATCGATACAGGTGGGAAGACCCGCATAGGTCAGCTCATACTTGCCGTCCGCCTTCAATACCTTCTCTCCGTCCTGATAATCCCAGTCCTTATCGAACAGGGTTACCACACGTCCGGAGGCAATCTTCGCGATATAGTCCTCGTGTGTCTGGGTCGCAAACTCGGGATCAAGGATCCCTTCGTTGTACATGCGGCACAGCCATCTGAAATACTCTCTCTCCTTGTCGGAGCGGAACTTATACACGCCCTTGTTTTCCGGGGTGACGATCCACTGTCCGTTATCCGGCGCGCCGTCCGCGATAAATCCTGCCGGATTGCCAAGCGTAATCAGCCAGTGCCAGTCGGAGGTAGATAAGGTAATCCCAATCTTGTCAAGACCGTCCTCGGTCTTCGGGTTTTCCGCTATATAATCCTTGATCATGGTCTCCAGCTCATCCAGAGACTGCGGAATCTTATAGTCTTTCGCCTTCAGGGCCGCCCACTGGATCTGGAGATTGCCCGCGTCCTTGAACTTCGTGCCACCTACCACATAAGCAGATAACTGATAAATGGACGGATCGTCCGCAGACTGTTTCAGCTTTTCAAATTCCTCACCGTAAAGCTTCTTGATGTTAGGGCCATGCTCCTCAATCAGTTCGGTCATATCCATCATGGCATCCGCATCGATTAGATTTCCTGCGGAGCCCTTTGCGAAGATGATATCGGGATAATTCTGCTCCGCAATCATCAGCGCCACCGCCTCAGACTCATCGTTGCCTCCCACAGGGCGGGTTGTCTTTAATTTCACACCTGTTTTTGCCGTAATCGCCTCAGCCACAGGATCCGTCCAGGGATCGTCCTGATTCGCATCCGCGTTAAAGAATGTCAGCTCAATCACCTCTCCCGACGCACCGTCAGAAGCGCCGTCATTGCCACTCCCCTCATCGGTCGCCGCCGTACCGCCTGTTTCCGTCGAAGCGGAGCCGCTGTCTCCGCCGCAGCCGGCAAGTGCGCCTGCCGTCATTGCCACCGTCAGCAACAATGCACAAATCCTCTTTTTTTTCATACTTTCTCTCCCTTCTGTTTCTCACAATGCAACTCTATATTGATACGGCGGTTTCTGTATGCCGCCATAAAAATATCCTGTCAGTCCTTCACCGCGCCTACCGTCATACCGCCCACGAAATACTTCTGCAGGAACGGATAGACAATGATGATCGGCACTGTCGCCACGATGGTAACCGCCATACGGATGGACAGCGGTGACACCGCATTTTTCATCTGCTCCGCCGCATGGGGATCAATCTTCACCTGCGCTTTCTCCATGATTTCATACAGCACGTACTGCAAAGTCGGCAGCTCCTTGGCATACAGATACGTATCCATAAAGGAGTTCCACTGTCCAACCGCATAGAACAGCGCCACCGTCGCCAGCACCGGCTGACACAGGGGCAGTACAATTCTTGCCCAGATGATGAAATCGTTGGCGCCGTCCACTCTGGCCGCCTCCTGCAGAGCCAGCGGAAGTCCCTCTATAAAGGAACGCACCAGAATCATGTTGTATACCCAGATCAGACCCGGAATAATATAGACGATAAAATGATTTCCCAGCTTTAAATCCCGCATCAGGAGAAGGTACTCAGGGATCAGGCCGCCGCTGACATACATGGTGATGACAAACAGGGTGGTAAACAGCTTATTGAAATAAAAATCTTTTCTGCTGAGCACATAAGCCAGCATCGCCGTACAGATTACGCCTGCACCCGCACCGATCACCGTTCTTAACACAGAAAGGAAAAAGGCCCGCCCCAAATTATTTTCCCTGAACACATAAATGTAATTGCTCCAGGTAAACTGCCTCGGAATGATGAAATTGATATTGCGCATCGTATCAATGGGATCATTGAACGAAATCGCAAGCACATTCAGAAACGGATATATCGTAATGACAATCAATAACAGGAACACCGCCAGCAATATGTAGTCCAAAATGTTATCGCGGCTTTTGATTCGATTGCTTTTCGTATTTGCCATAGCCGACCCCTCCTATATCAATCTGCTCTCGCCGAGCCACCCTGCAATCTTATTTGCCAGGAAAAGCAGGATAATGCCGACTAACGACTGGAACATGCCGATTGCGGTACCAAGGCCGTAGTTGCTGTTGCCGATACCTCTGACATACGCAAACCAGGAAAGCACCATCGCATGATCCTGTACAATGCCGTTGCTTAAGAGCATCTGCCGCTCCATACCTACATTCAGCGCGCCGCCGATCCCCATGATCAGAAGCACAACGATGGTCGGCTTAATGCCCGGAAGGGTGATGTGCCAGATCCGCTGGAGACGGTTCGCGCCGTCCACCTTCGCCGCCTCATACAGTCCCTGGTCGATACCTGCCATGGCGGAGAGATATACTATGGCGTCCCAGCCAACTTCTTTCCACGTATTAATCAGAACCACCGTCAGCCAGAACAAAGGCGAATTGGTACTCATCAGTCCCAGTTTCGCGCCAAGCAGCGTATCGAGCATACCGCCGTCGTTTAACACCATCTTCGCAATGCTGGCGATAACCACCCAGGATACAAAGTGGGGCAAATAGGAAATCGTCTGCGTCACCTTCTTGAATCTGACAAAGCGGATTTCATTTAACATCAGGGCGAACAGAATCGCCATGGCCGTTCCCACCGCAATGCCCAGAATACTGAGTCCGATGGTGTTGATCAGCGTCTGGTTGAACATCCGGTCGTCAAATGCCTTCAGAAAATTTTCCAGGCCTACAAAGGGCCTTTCCCAGATATGCTTCGACAGGTTCTTGGGCTTTACCTCCTGAAACGCCATCGTCCATCCCCAAAGGGGTATGTACTTGAAAATGATCAGCCAGATCACAAACGGAAGCGACATCAATAACAGATACCGCTGTTTGTACATAAGCTGCGTGCTGAACTTTTGTTTTATGATTTTTTCCTTTTGCGCTTTTCTCGCACTCATCTCCCGCCACCCTTTCCTCACAATTTACAGGGAAAAGAAAAATGCACCACTGAAAATGTGCGCTTGCTCATTTCCCTTGATGCATTTATTATAAAAAAAGAAACAATCTAAAAATACCGAAAAGAATGGATCAAAAATACTGTCATTTTTTCATTTTCTGAGGTTCTCCATCTTTTCTGTCGGAATCACCAGCCGGACTCTCGTTCCCTTTCCCTGCTCCGAATACACATGCACGCGGTATCCCTCCCCGTAATGCAGTTTCATGCGCTGATTGATATTGTACAGCCCGATACTCTTATTCCGGCTCATATCCCGAATCTCAATATCCATTCTCAGTTTGCAGAGCGCCTCCTCCGTCATACCGCAGCCGTCATCCTCCACATCAATCAGCATGAGTTCTGTTTCATCCGTTTTTTTCCTGTGGACGGAAATTGCAATCCTTCCGCCTTCCTCCTGCTCATCCAGCCCATGTACAAAGGCATTTTCCACGACAGGCTGTAAAAGCAGCGGCAGAATATAATATTGCTTAAGATCCAGCCCTTCCTCCACTTTCTTTTCATATCTGATCCGTTCCCCGAAGCGCAGATGCTGAATTTTCATATATTCGTCCACATGGTTTAGTTCCTCCTCCAGCGTAGTAACAGAAGTGCCAACATTTTCCAGCACATAACGCATGGACTTTCCTAACAGCTTAATCGCAGTCGCCGCCTCCCGGTCTCCCGCCGTAAGCGCCTTCATGCGTATGGTTTCCAGTGTATTATATAAAAAGTGGGGGTTGATCTGGCTGGCAAGCATCTTAAATTCCATCTCCTGCTGCCGGATTAAAAGCGCCTGCTCCTTTATCTGCGCTTCATATGCGCGGGCCTCCTGCTCCTTGATATTGCTGACCATGATCTGCAGATCGTCAAACGCCTCCGACAGTTCATCGCTGCCCCGGAAGGCGGGAATCAGCTCATAGTCCTGATTGCTCACCTTGTGCATCTCCTGCCGGAGAAGCCGTACTCTCCCCGTAAAATAATTCGTGAAAATATGAATCAGAATGCCGGGAATAATCAGCGCCACCGCAATAATCGCACTACAGATGTACAAAATATTTCGTATATGGTCATATCCGTGCTTATCCAGTGTACATATGTAAATTTTGGAGCCGGACTGATAGGCGTGCAGCGTGGATACATTGACGAAGCACGGATGTCCGTCTATCCTGATCCGCCCCGCATACTGAAAATACGACTCCTCAAAAGCAATCGTCACCGGCTGCCCCTTCCCATTTCTCTTCCTGTCGGAACTGTAGAACACGGCGCCCCTGTCTACCGACATGACGCTGCCGTACTCGGTATTGTCCACCCATACCCGCAGATAATTGGAATCTATATGTATGACAAGCACGGCATGGTAAGGCGAATTGACGAGCTGGACCCTTTTCACAAGACAAAGCTCCCAATTGCTGTCACGGTAGCCGTCCTCCCAGGGTACCGCCTGCCAAAAAACACCCGCCTGCTCCATTGCCCGCTGATACCAGTATGCCCCTTCTGTTTCCCCATCCACTCGGACAAACTGTTTATAATCTGACAGTGACGGATTGTCTGTGTATATTTCGATTTTTGAGACCTCCGCGTACGTCGATGCATAGCGGCTTAATACCTCGCTCCTGTCAACCGCCCGCATATATTCCTGCCTGTTCTCAAACTCACCCGCAAGAATCGTCCGCACGCCGTCGTCAAAGGAGATATCTTTGGATATTCCGTAAACCTCCCTGGTTATATCAAAGAGAATATTTCTCACCCGGTAATTTTCTGCCTCCAGCAGATCCGTATAGTAATTTCCCATCATATGATATGTGTACATAAGCAGGAAAGACCCAATCAGAAGAATCGGCACCACAACCACAACCGTATAGATCCGATAAAGCTGTTTCTTTATGGGAATCCTGTTAAAACGCATAATCTGTTTCTGTATTCTGCTCATCGTTTCACCGTTGTCCCTCTTATTTCAGTTCGTACGCCGTTTTTATATCGTACCATGTTATCCGTCAATACGCCACTATAACGAAAGAACTCACTCCACGCTGTGTAAAACAACATCAAAGTGAGTTTTTAACTGTTCTCTATTCATTTAGTGCATTTATCAAAATTTTCCTCTATATAGCACTTATATATAGAGCTTCTTAGTTTTAACCAATCTGGTCTTGTCTGTCGTTCATTGTCTCTGAATACATATCTACGACTTACTGCATTATTTATAATTTCACTATATGTATCAAAAATATGTTCCGTAATCTGTTTTACTTCCCGATATAGTTCCTGATTAAATATTTTTATTATTTCTGCTTCTCTCAGGCAATCATGTAATCCCACCATCATATAATCAGAAAGCTCTTTTATCTCGTTTTCATCAAATCTTTGCCGTGAAAATCGATTCAGGTTTTCATTGATATATCTTATTTTTTCATCTTCTATTTTCAAAAAAGTGTCAATAATAGCCGTCTTATACAACTCACCAAGTTTTATACATAATTTTTCTTTCTTTTGCTCCTGTCTATCACTCTTAAAATTCCGGACAGTAACAACAATAGCAGCTACGGCGCAGATAGCTGCTATTGCATTTGCTATATTTCCAATTATATTCCATATTATTTGCTCACTTCCCATATGCTAACTTAACCCTCGCATAACATAATCGTAATCATTCTCAATATTCTCCTTCAAACTATCTTTTAATTCATTTCCATTTGAATATTGAAAAACATAGTTCTGTCGGAATTGTTCTCCCATATTCTTAATGCTGGTCTCAAACATACCGCCAAAAAATGACGGGTTGACACCCCAAGTATCTTCCGGTAATAATACTACTATTTTACCAACTTTCTCCAGCTTATCAAGCTCCAACTCTCTCCTTGCCCTGATTCCTGTATCTCTATCTGTAAAAATTCTTGCTCCAGCTTCCTTATACATTTCAATATTTACGCTATTCATCCAATCCGTCTCCTCCCTCTTTCATAATATATCGGTTATCCAGATAAATTCTTAATGAAATTACCGTTCCGGGGAAATTTTCTTTCATTTGCAAAACAGCAGTACTGTCTGCCGGTTTATATATGTCATTTCCCCGGTTAAATGCCAGAATACGCTTTTTCCCATTTCCAAATGCCAAATCATTTTGAAAGGTTTCCATACACATATTATACTGACCATCAAATTTAATATATGTCCGGCCTGACACAATGGTCATTTCCGGCAACTGTCCATCATCTCGTCTTCCTATTGAGTTTAATGTTTCTATCAATGTTACAGTACCCGTACCTCTGCCCTCATATCCCTCAATATCTTTATCTCTTAGCCGACTAATTCCCTCTTGCAATGCAAAAACCGTACACGCCATTTCTTCATTCCACTTCTCGGAAAAAGATGAATTATGTCTATCCAAATAATATTATAATCTTCTCTTTGTTTCCTCACTGGAATTATGTCTTAAACCCTGATATATAGTATTCCCTAAATTTAAAAAAAGTAGCTGCATTTCTCCATAAGCTTTATTGCAATTATCTTCATAATGTCCCTGCGTGTACCAAGTTGCCCATTCTCCACCATGTATTTCGCAATTGCCGAGCACTTCACCTAATAAAGTTGCCAGCAGTGATATACCCTGATCATTCAGTTTCATTTTCTGATGCGATAAACACCTATTAAAATATTCGGTTAATTCCGTTGCTATTCTCCCTGATTGCCTTACATCGTTGCTACATTCTCCCGATACGGTTTCAAACTTTTCTACATTAGTTCTGTCATATACATATACCGATTTTGCTTTTAAATGATATGGCAGCCCACTTGCCAGCAATACATCTCTTACCATTGGATTTTGGGGAAGTTTTCCAGATAGTGCCAACGGTTTTCTCATTTTCTCCCTAT
Organism: uncultured Lachnospiraceae bacterium; assembly: GCA_947174505.1. GTDB lineage: Bacteria > Bacillota > Clostridia > Lachnospirales > Lachnospiraceae > UBA3282. Next base: position 70,367 of record CAMWJF010000008.1, on the reverse strand, counting down.
ACTCCATTACAACAAGTAAAATTATATCCATAATCGTACTTGCCGACAGTCCCAGAAATTTGCATTCAGAATGGTCAAAAGAAATTTTATTTACAATATCACACAGGCCAATCGTATATAACCGTCTCAACAAATAAATTGTTTTATCCGGTTGTTCAGAAATAGAAAAATTTTCAGGAATACGTATTACTACTCTCCCCTCTTGAGGCTGCAGATCTGACAATGCAAAATTAACACTTTCAAATGTTTCATTACTTTTTGATAATTTAAAACAAAACTTTTCCGATTCGCGTTTATGTTTTCTCCCACCGATCGTTTGATACCCTTTCTTCACACCGCAGCAACGTAATCCCAATATAGTAATCAGTATGACCTTATTAGTATATTACTATAAAACATTTGATTTATCAATATCCAGCTCCATTCAAAAGAACTCACTCCGCGCTGTACGACATTGTCGAAGTGAGTTCCTATGAATCTTTCATGCCCTATAACTCTGAAAAACGCCTTTCATTAAGCGTTCACAATCTGCCCGAAATCAGGCTTCAGGGAAGCGCCGCCGATCAGGCCGCCGTCGATATCAGGCTTTGACAGAAGCTCCGCCGCATTGGATGCGTTCATGGAGCCGCCGTACTGGATGCGCACCGCCTCTGCGGTAGCCGCATCATACATCTCAGCGATGCAGTCGCGGATGCCCTTACATACTTCCTGTGCCTGATCGGAAGTAGCAGTCTTGCCGGTTCCGATTGCCCAGATCGGCTCGTAAGCGATAACCATGCCCTTCACCTGATCAGCGGTAACGCCTGCCAGATCGGACTTGATCTGTAATCTGATCCAGTCCATGGTCACATTCATCTCTCTCTGCTCTAAGGACTCGCCACAGCAGAGGATTGGCACAAGGCCTGCCTCCAGCGCCTTAAGCACCTTCTTGTTCAGGAAAGCGTCGTCCTCCCTGAAGTACTCTCTTCTCTCGGAGTGGCCGATGATCACATACTCCACGCCCGCGTCTTTCAGCATGGGAGCGGAAATCTCGCCCGTGTACGCGCCCTTGTCCTCGATATAGAAGTTCTCAGCGCCCACATGTACGTTGGTGCCCTTCACCGCCTCAGCCACAGGTACAATGTCGATCGCGGGTACGCAGTAAACCACGTCAACCGCATCGTTCACTACCAGATCCTTTAATGTCGCACAGAGCGCAACAGCCTCGCTGGGAGTCATGTTCATCTTCCAGTTACCGGCGATAATTCTTCTTCTAGCCATTGTAGTAATCTCCTTATATTTTATATTTTACTTGTCATCTGCTGCCATAACGCCGGGAAGCTCCTTGCCCTCTAAGAACTCAAGGGAAGCGCCGCCACCAGTGGAAATGTGGGACATCTTGTCTGCAAAACCGAGCTGGTTGCATGCCGCTGCGGAATCACCGCCGCCGATGATGGTGGTGGCATCCGTCTCAGCCAGCGCCTTTGCAACAGCGATGGTACCCTTAGCCAGAGTAGGATTCTCGAACACACCCATAGGTCCGTTCCATACAACGGTCTTCGCGCTCTTTACCGCGTTCGCGAAAAGCTCCTGTGTCTTGGGACCGATGTCAAGACCTTCCTTGTCGGCAGGAATCTGGTCGGAATCTACATACTCTACATCAATAGGAGCATCGATAGGATTCGGGAACCCGGATGCCACGCCGGTGTCAATGGGAAGTAAGAGCTGCTTACCCAGCTTCTCCGCCTTCTCCATCATCTCTTTACAATAGTCAAGCTTCTCATCGTCTACCAGAGAGTTGCCGATCTCATAGCCCTTCGCCTTTAAGAAGGTGAATGCCATACCACCGCCGATAATCAGGGTATCGCACTTCTCTAACAGGTTGTTGATTACGTTCAGCTTATCCGCAACCTTCGCACCGCCGAGGATTGCCACGAAAGGTCTTACGGGATTCTCTACAGCATTGCCGAGGAAATCAATTTCCTTCTGCATCAGATAGCCGACAGCATTCTCGCCGCCCTTCTCTGTGATAAACTTGGTGACAACAGCAACGGACGCATGTGCCCTGTGGGCGGAACCGAACGCGTCGCACACATAAACGTCAGCCAGATCAGCCAGCTCCTTCGCGAAAGCCTCTCCTGCCTCCTTCGGCTTGGTCTCCTCTTTGCCGCGGAAACGGGTATTCTGTAAAAGAACCACATCCCCTTCGTTCATAGCCGCAACAGCAGCCGTAGCAGCCTCGCCGGTTACATTGTCATCCTTCACGAAATTAACGGGCTTGCCAAGCTTCTCGGAAAGTCTCTCCGCCACGGGAGCCAGAGACTCGCCCTCGTTGGGGCCGTTCTTAACCTTGCCCAGATGAGAGCAAAGGATTACCTTGCCGCCGTCAGCAAGGAGCTTATTAATGGTGGGAAGCGCTGCCACGATACGGGTCTCGTCCGTGATCTTGCCCTCCTTCAGGGGTACGTTAAAGTCGCATCTCACCAGAACGCGTTTGCCCTTCACGTTAATATCGTCTACCGATTTCTTGTTTAATGACATGTATATATCCTCCTTTTCAATGAAACAATCCCTTACCGAAAAGAGACCCGGCCCAGCGGCCGAGCCTCTTTGATTCTCTCTCTATTTTCTATTTCTTAGTTTAACTCAGAGAAATACTTGATGGTACGAACCATCTGAGAGGTGTAGCTGTTCTCATTGTCATACCAGGAAACAACCTGTACCAGATTGTCCTCGCCTACCATGGTCTGGGTAGCGTCGAAGATGGAACCATAGGTGCTGCCTACGATATCGGAAGAAACGATCTCATCCTCGTTGTAACCGAAGGACTCGGTAGCTGCTGCCTTCATAGCCGCATTGATCTCGTCCTTGGTTACGGACTTCTCTACGGTTGCAACCAGAATGGTGGTGGAACCTGTAGGGGTAGGCACACGCTGTGCGGAACCGATCAGCTTGCCGTTCAGCTCAGGGATAACAAGGCCGATAGCCTTTGCAGCGCCTGTGCTGTTGGGAACGATATTCACTGCACCTGCGCGGGATCTTCTCAGGTCACCCTTTCTCTGGGGACCGTCAAGGATCATCTGATCGCCTGTGTAAGCGTGGATCGTGCTCATGATACCGGACTTGATGCCTGCCAGATCGTTAAGCGCCTTAGCCATAGGAGCCAGACAGTTCGTTGTGCAGGATGCTGCGGAAATGATGGTATCGTCAGCCTTCAGTGTCTCGTGGTTTACATTGTATACGATAGTAGGAAGATCGTTTCCTGCGGGAGCAGAGATAACAACCTTTCTTGCGCCTGCATTGATGTGGGCCTGAGCCTTCTCTTTGCTGGTGTAGAAGCCGGAGCACTCCAGAACAACGTCAACCTTGAGCTCACCCCAAGGGCAGTTGTTTGCGTCGGGCTCTTTGTAGATCTTTAATGTCTTACCATCAACCGTAATGGAATCCTCGCCTGCGGATACGGTATCAGCCAGAGCGTATTTACCCTGGGAAGAATCATACTTTAACAGGTGCGCAAGCATCTTCGGGCTGGTCAGGTCGTTGATCGCTACAACCTCATAACCCTCTGCTCCGAACATCTGTCTGAACGCCAGACGACCGATACGGCCAAAACCATTAATCGCTACTCTTACTGCCATTTTTCGTTCCTCCTGAATCTTGTTATTTTGTTACTTTGCTATATAATTTTGTCAATCAAATTGGATAAGATTGACAAAATTTTGTCAACGACTATATTTTACCCAATTTGTCCCAAAAATTCAAGACGTAATTCAAAAATAATTGGGAAATAACCGCAAAAACTTTAATAGCAATGCTGCAAATCGTCAAACTCTACTTCCGGCTCATATCCGAACTGTGTTTCCGTCCCGTAAAAACTTACACTGAATCCGCTGCCGTCCTCATTGACGGTCAGATCTGCACCCTGATCCTGCAGAAAATAATAGGCACTCCCCACGGTCATCATACGGCTCATTTTGGGCACACTGGGTATATTATTGTCGTGTCATAGTGTCCTCCGTAAAAACAGTAGGTAAAAAGAAAAATCCGGCAGAGATGCTCCCCCGTATCCGGATCGTACACCTCATGCCATTCCCCGTCACCGTTCTCCCATTTTTTACAAATCTGTTCGTATGCCGTTCCCCATTCCCGATACTGCTCAACCGTAATGTTCCACGACTCGTATTGGAACATATAAAGCATGTACACTTCCCGAAGGGCGGCAGAAAGCTCCTCCGCCTTCATGTCCCTGAGATCATAAATCTGATTGTCCGCAAACGGAAACCCCGATACGCCGCCATATAACAGGATCGTCGAAAACATCGCCGGTTTCGCCAGAATAGCCACCTCTGATATCACCTGCAGTTCTTCCTGCTCCCGAAACATTTTTTCCACTTTCCCACAAAAAGCGTCCAGTTCCTCAATATCCTGATAAAAAAGCGCGTTTGTCTCCGCCGTGAAAGGTGCAGTTCCCGCATCCAGTCCATACTGTGCAGCATAAAATCCAAAAAGCTGCCGGGTATAATCTTCCTTCACCAGACAAGTCTTCTCTCCCTCCACATACCGGTATTCCACCGTCGCGGTGACAGCCAGGCCGGGATGGTCCAATGAACGCAAGTTATAAACGTTGCCGCCGTCAAAGCCTTCTTTCCCCAAAAGATCCGGCTCAGAAAAGGTCGTCCCCGGATATTGCCGCTCCATATAATCGATCAGATTAAGACGTTCCTGCCCTCTCTGTATGTGCTTATCAGCAAAAGCAAGAATGCAGCTCACAACAGCGGCTGCTGCCGCAATGCCGGCCAAAAGGCATATGCGCTTATTCCTTTTTGCCCTTCTCTGCTCGTTTCGTATTGTCTGCTGCCGCTTTTTAAACGCCGGATACAGACTTCCCCACAGACGCTGCCGGTCTCCCTGATATGCGGTCTCCTCATCCTCCTGAAAGCCGTATGCTTCCCAGAAGAGCATCTTCACCTCATCAATTCCATAATAAAATTTATCGTCGATCTCATCCGCCAGCACTTGCAGTACCCTCGGATGATAACGGATGTTACGGAATTCCTCCGAAGAAAGATACTCCCTCAGCCTTTCCAGCTCCCGCATATTGCGATAGGGACATTCAAACGCTTTCCAGAATTTCAAAAAAGCGTCGACGCACCGAAACTGCTTTTCCTGATTCTCCTTAAAGTAAGCACGTAAATTTTCCCGTCCCGGCTCCTCTGTGATTTCCTCTGTGCGCGCCGTTTCGGATTCCCCTGTATTCTCCGCAGCGTCTTCCCCTGCGTTTCCGACAGGATCCCCGCCTGCGTCATCCGCGGTACTTTCTGCCGCTATGTAAAATGATGTCACGCTGCCGCCGGACTGACCGACCTGTCTGACATAATCTGCGTACACGAGCGCCGCCTGATACGCCTCGTGCAGCCGCTTAAACTCCTCTGGCGCATCCTCTGGGTGAGTCTCTTTTGTCTTCGCCGCATAGGCTTTTCGGATGGCCCTTTTATCGGTGGTCGGCTCTATGTCCAGTATATTCCAGATATTCATGTGGCACTCCTTGTGTTTCTACCATTCTTCCAGACGGTCAAAAATATCCTCCGCCTCTTTCAGGCATTTGGCAATCAGCTGGTCGTTCCGGCTTGCGACAGCTTTCTGGATTTTCTGCATCATAACGGAAACCTGCTGCCTTCTTACGCCAAGCGTCTGGGCATACAGCCTCTCCCCTCTCGCCATCACTATTTTCGTCCGTATGCCGCCGCAGGGCATCAGCTTATATGTCCGCAGTTCTTCCAGACGGCTCTCTATCTCTTCCTCCGACAGCCGCAGGTTTTCGCTGGCCAGCACTTTTCTCCTCATCTGCTTCGTCCGACAGTCCGTTACCTCAACTTCCAGAATGCCGTCAATATCATAGGTAAACCTTACTTCCAGACATGCCTCCCCCTTTTTAACAGGAAGAATCTCCATCTCAATGACGCCCAGTTTCAGATTCTCCTGACAATAATAGGACTCTCCCTGAAAGATACCGATTTCAATCTGACACTGATTGTCACAGGAATTGGTATAATGCGCAGTCCTGGAACAGGGAAGCACACTGTTTCTCTCTATCACCGCGGACATAATCGGATTATCATTGTCCACATAATTTACCACACTGACACCTAAGGTAAAAGGACAGATATCTGTCAAAACCAAATCTTTGATATCCTGCTTCCGCTCTTTGATTCCGGCATAGATGCCAACCCCCATGGCAACCACCTCGTCTGGGGAAGCGACCATGCCCGGCTTTCTTTTCATCTGTGTCTGCAGATAGAGGGAGATCACCGGCATTCTGGAAGAGCCGCCCACCAGAACGATCTCGTCGATCTCATCGATTGACCGGGCACTGTCCCGAAGCGCCGTGTCAACCACTTGACTGATACGGTCAAGCAAGTTCTGCGAAAGCCCTGCAAGGAGAAGATTATTTAAAGGCATCTTTTTCTCCTCCGCCTCCCATACAAGCACTGTCTCTTCCCGCTCACTCAGATCCCTTTTGCACTTCTCAGACAGGCGCAGAAGCGTGGCCTTTTTCTGTTGATCCAGCCCGTCATAGTCCATATGATGATGGGCGCAGAAGCTTCTGGCAATAACCTCGTCAAAATCATCGCCGCCCAATCGGTTGTCGCCGCTGACGGCAACGATCTCTATCACGTTGTCAAAATAATCCACCACAGACACATCCAGCGTCCCGCCGCCGAAATCAAAGATCAGGTAAGAACCTTCCTCTTCCCCACTGATCCGGCTTGCCGTAAGAGCAGCGGCGGAAGGCTCGTTGACAAGCCTTTCCACATGGATGCCCGCCAGTCTTCCGGCCTCCTTGGTGGCATATCTCTGGTTGTCGTTGAAATAAGCCGGAACGCTGATGACAGCTTCCGTCACCTCTTCCCCCAGATACCGCTCCGCATCCTCCTTAAGCTGACGCAGAACGAAAGAGGAAAGCTCCTGCGGCGTAAAGTCATTTTCCGCCAGCGTAAATGTCTTATTCGTCCCCATATGTCGTTTAAAAGAGGATGCCGAAGCCTCCGGGTGGGAAATCAGCCGCTCCTTCGCCACGGCGCCCACGCAGATTTCCCCGTTTTCATCCACGCTGACCGCACTGGGCGTCAGATTTTCCCCTAAAGAATTGGGAATTAAAACCGCCCTGCCGTCCTGACAGACACATGCCAGACTGTTGGTCGTCCCCAAATCAATTCCGATAATTGCCATGATAAGCTCCCCCATCTTCTCTCATTTTGCAAACGGCAAAAACCCCGTATCCCTGTTTGATTATACACCCGTCAAAATCCATAAGTCAAAAGGAACGCCGCCACACATTTGCACTATAAAATGTTTGTAATTTTTTCCCACATCAATTATACTTGTGGTAAAATAATAAAAGTGTTTTCCGCTTGCGCGGAAAGGAGTTTTCTATGCCTATCACAGCAGACTTTCACTTACACTCCTCCTTTTCGGGGGATTCCGACACACCCATGGAGCAGATGATCCTTAAGGGGATCGAACGGGGACTGACCGAAATGTGTTTTACGGAACACAACGACTTTGACTATCCGGTGACTGCCCGCGAAACGGCAGGATTCTTTGAAGTAAATCCCGATGCCTACCTTTATGATTTTTTGAAACTCCGTGAAAAATACGCACATAAAATCGCACTCTTTTTCGGCGTTGAGCTGGGATTGCAGCCCCATCTTTCCAAAAGAAACGCAGCCTTTGCCAAAGAACACGATTACGACTTTATCATCGGCTCCTCCCATCTGTGCCACAAAAAGGACCCTTATTATCCCGCATTTTATGAGGGGCGTTCCCAGGAGGAGGCTTACCGGGAATACTTTACATCCATTCTGGAAAATTTAAAAGTTTACAGCAATTTCGATATATACGGCCATCTGGACTATGTGGTGCGCTACGGCCCCACGAAGGATCAGGGCTACTCTTACGAGATGTACCGCGAAATAATTGACCGGATTTTAGCGGAACTGATTGCCATGGAAAAAGGAATCGAGATCAATACCGCCGCCCTAGCAAGGGGCATGCGGGAGCCTAATCCCTGCATCGGCATTCTGAAACGCTACCGGGCGCTCGGCGGCGAAATCATCACCACGGGGAGCGATGCCCATGAACCCGGCCAGATCGCCCACGCCTTTGACCGGGCGGCCGAAATTCTAAAGGACTGCGGGTTTCAATATTATGCCACCTACAAAAAGAGAAGCCCTTCTTTCCATAAATTATAACCCGCCCCATGATCCAACAGAGGATTCTGCCATGAAAGAAAAGAAAAAACTGACCCGTAAAACCGTTTTGAAAGCGGCGCTTATCGTCTATGCCCTGTTAAGCCTGTACTTCACCACCTCCTTTATCGACGGCATGTTTTCCCGTGATTATACTGCCATTTCGCAATATCTTCCCCTGAACGACGCATGGGATATTACCATCAATGAGCGCTCCTGGCAGAATGTTTCGCTGGACGCTTTCCGTTTTGCGCCCGTGAACAAAGGCGACACCATTATTATGGAGAGAACCTTTCCCGCGGATACAGACTGCACCGGACATGCGCTTGTCCTGCAGATCAGACAGGCTGCCGTCACGGTTTATCTGGACGGGGAGCAGATTCACCAATACGGCTGGGACAGGATTGACGGGCAGAAAACAGTCGGCAGCGGTTATCTGCCCGTGGATCTGCCGGACAACTACGCGGCGAAAACGCTGACGCTTGCGTTTACCGTGGCGGAGGATAAGGCTTTCTCCCGCTTCGACCCCATCCGTGTCTACGAATGGAAAAACATATACCGCGTCATTCTGACCGAAAACAGGATACCGCTGTTTCTCGGCTGTTTTCTGACGATCTTTGGCCTTGTCACCTGCTGCATCACAATTTTTGCCCTGCTATTTTCCGGGAAATTTTCGCGCGTTTTATGCGTTTCCCTGTTCTCCGTCTGCATCGGACTGTGGACGCTCTGCTACTACAATGTACTCCTGATTTTTGCCATGCCTCTTTATACGATCTGTTTGTTGGAGTATCTGACTCTGTATCTGGCGCCCATCCCGCTGATCATCTATATGCGCGAGGATGTGCTGGCGTTAAACCGGCCCCTTATGTATACGGTATACCGGATACTCCTCACCGTACAGATCATGGTAACCGCCGTCTTTCTGGGACTTCACTCCATAGATCTGGTTCACTGTGCGGCCACACTGAAGTACATGCAGGTATTGATTTTGTGCAATCTGGTCTACTTCATTATCGTGGAATTTATGAACCTGCGGATCACCCGGCAGCTCGTGCACCGGCTGTTTCTGATCGGTATGCTGCTGCTCTCGGGCTGTGTCAGCTATGATCTGGTTTTCTACTACTTTGACCGCTACCTGGGCATCGCCATTTCCTCCACAAAGGGCATCGCCTCCGTGGGGCTTGTCATCTTCATCTTTCTGCTCCTTGTGTCCTTCTATCTCAACCTGACGCAGAAAATGATGCAGGAGACGGAACGGAATTTCCTGATCAAAAGCGCATACACGGACGAGCTGACGCAGATCCACAACCGCCGTTACTGCATGGAGTACATGACCCGCGTCAAGGAGAAGGAAAATCCGCACTATACGGTTTTCTGCTTTGACCTGAACAATCTGAAAATCACCAACGATACCTACGGGCACGCACAGGGGGATATCCTGATCAGAAGCGCCGCCAATGTGATCGTCGATGCTTTTGAGCCCCATGGCATTGTCGCACGGATGGGCGGCGATGAATTTATCGCCATTGTAGAAACTGATGATTCAGGGAAAATCTCTTCCATGATAGGAGAGTTTCGGAGCGGTATCCTTCGGAAAAATGAGGAAATTCCTGATCTGCATCTGTCCATCGCTTACGGCTATGCCTCCTGCAGTCCGAAAGAATGCAATATAGAAAAAATCTACCAGCTTGCGGATGACCGCATGTATGAGAACAAACAGGCCATAAAAAATTCGGGCGCCCGCGCGCTCGATTCAGAGAATGCGAAGCATTCTCCAGAGAGGGTTTAGGCTGTCGCATATTAAGAAATAATCGTTCCTCCTCCAAGTACATAATCGTCCTCGTAAAATACCACGGCCTGTCCCGGCGTAATTGCCCGGACGGGCTGTTTGAATGTAACGCGGATCTGGTTTTCCCCCGCTTTCTCAATCACGCATCTTTCGCCCCCGTGGGCATAACGTATCTTGGCAGTCACCTCTCTTGGCTCTGGCAGATCCGCCATCCCCATGTAATTGATGCGGTCGCAGTACAGCATGTCCCCGAACACTTCGTCCGCCTCACCGATCACCACTTCGCCCGTTTCGGGCCTGATTTCCGTGACAAACACGGGATGTCCCATGGCCAGGTTCAGACCCTTGCGCTGCCCTACCGTGTAGTGGGTGATGCCCAGATGCCGCCCCAGCACTTCCCCGTCCTTCGTCACAAAATTCCCCGGCTCCGGCACCCGCTCTCCCGCCTCCCTGTCGATGAAGGCCGCATAGTCATTGTCGGGAATGAAGCAGATCTCCTGGCTGTCCGGCTTGTGCGCCACGGGCAGCCCCGCCTCCTCAGCCATCTGCCTGATCTCCTCCTTCGTGTACTCTCCCACCGGCATCAGCGTATGGGCAAGCTGCTCCTGTGTCAGACTGTAGAGGGCGTAGGTCTGGTCTTTTTTCGCCGTCACTGCATTGCGGACGGCATATCTGCCGTTTCCCAGCCGGACAATCCCCGCATAGTGGCCCGTGGCAATGTAATCCGCCCCGATCGCAAGGCTTCTGTGCAGCATGGCCTCCCACTTCACATAGCGGTTGCAGGCGATGCAGGGGTTGGGGGTCCTGCCCGCCAGATATTCCGCCACGAAATAATCCATGACCTTCTCCCGGAATTCCCGCCTGAAATTCATCACATAGTGGGGAATCTCCAGCACTTCCGCCACCCGCCTGGCGTCCTCCACCGCGCTGAAGCCGCAGCATCCTCCCTGCTCCCCCGCCATCCCCGGGCTTTCCTCCTGCCAGATCTGCATGGTGACCCCCACCACGTCATAGCCCTGCCGTTTCAATAAAAGAGCCGCCACGGAGGAATCCACGCCCCCGGACATGCCCACTACTACTTTTTTCACTATAACCTCCCTTATTCCGCTTAAGCAGAACTTTAAATCAATGCGGAGAATGCCGCATTGTTTCTTCCACACAAGATAATACGATATTGTATTATATGTGTCAATGTTTCTTCCGTCCGCCCGTGAATTCTGGTCGGAACCGCCTGCTTTCTGCCCGTTTTAAACAAATAATATATCATATAAAATTCTATTCTCCATGATTCTCACATAAACATAAACCATATCCCATTCTCAGATGGTGCCCTATGACGTTAAAAAGATGGAATCACCCTTTGGTGGCCGGAACCGTTATCCTGACTTTGACCGGATTACTGAGCCGTTTTATCGGCTTTTTCTACCGTATTTTCCTCTCCAATGTATTCGGCGCGGAGGGCATGGGCCTCTACCAGCTCATCTCCCCTGTGCTGGCCCTCTCTTTTTCCCTTACCGTATCCGGCATCCAGACTGCCATCTCCAAATATGTGGCCAGCGAAACAAGCACCCGCGATTACAAAAGCTCCTTCCGCACGCTCTGGGCCGGCTTCCTTCTGGCGATGGCGCTCTCCGCGGCCTGTGCGTTCGGCATCTATGTGTATGCGGAACCGATCGCGGCAAACCTTCTGCTGGAAGCACGGACTGCCCCGCTTCTCCGCATCATTGCGCTCTCCATCCCCATGGCCAGCGTGCACTCCTGTATCAACGGCTACTTCTACGGCATCCGCAGGACCGGTATCCCCGCGCTTTCCCAGCTTGCGGAACAGGTCTGCCGGGTGGGAAGCGTCTACCTGATTTATTTTGTCTGCCAGAAACACGGCCTCACACCCACCATCAGCTTCGCCGTGGTGGGGCTTGTGATCGGGGAAAGCGCCTCCATGATCGTCTCTGTGGTGGCGATTCTTGCGCGCGCCCATCAGGTATTTCCCGCCTGCGGTCACATTCCGGTGCCGGGATCTTCTGTCTCCCCGGCAGGGCAGACACATGCGCCCCTGTTTTTCCGCCGCCAGACCACACCGCCCCTCTCCTCCGTGCTCGCCGTCTACCGTCGCATCACAGGACAGCTTTTACAGCTCGCCGTCCCCCTGTCAGCCAACCGTCTGGTGCTGAACCTCCTGCAGAGCGTGGAAGCGATCTACATACCGAACCGTCTGATGGCATACGGTCTGGACAACGCCGACGCCCTGAGCGTCTACGGCGTGCTCACCGGCATGAGCCTGCCGCTGATTCTATTTCCCTCCGCCATCACCAACTCCATCTCCGTACTGCTTCTGCCCATCGTATCGGAAGCGGACGCAAGCGGCAACCGGACCGCGGTGCGGCGCGCCATTTTTACCTCGATCCGCTGCTGCCTCCTTCTGGGCTTTGTCTGCACCGCCCTGTTTCTGCTGTTCGGAAGGCTGGCCGGGCGTCTGCTCTTTCACTCGGAGCTGGCGGGCAGCTTTATCCTGACGCTCAGCTTTATCTGCCCCTTTATGTATATCGCAAGCACATTAAACAGCATTCTGAACGGTCTCGGAAAGACCATCCAGACCTTCCTGTTCAGTGTGGTCAGCCTCCTGCTGCGCCTGCTGTTCGTATTTTTCGCCATCCCGCTCTACGGCATCAGAGGATATCTGTGGGGCATGCTTGCCAGCCAGATGCTGCAGACACTTCTGTGCACCGTATCGGCGCTCCACATTTCGCACAGGGCAAAAAGACTGTAAAAAGTAATCTGCTGCGGGGATCGGCGTTCTTCTCGCACTTTTACTTGCGATTCTCCCACCAATATACTATAATGTATGTGTTTTGCCAGAGAAACTAATATTATGAGACAGACGAAACGGCCGCCGGACATGCGAAAGACAGTTCACCGATCCGTGCCTCCCGGCAAAGCCGTTTCTGTCGGGAGGTAACCATGTCATTTCAATATGTAGCCAAATTACCCACACCCGATGAGATCCGCGAGCAGTTTCCCATGCCCGCGCATCTGGTGGAGGTCAAGAGAGAACGGGACATTGCAATCCGGGACGTCATTACCGGAAAAAGCAAAAAGTTTATCGTGATCATCGGCCCCTGCTCCGCCGACAACGAAGAGGCGGTCTGTGATTATGTAAATCGGCTTGCCCGTGTCAGCGAGAAAGTAAAAGACAAGCTGATTCTGATTCCACGGATTTATACCAATAAGCCCCGCACAACGGGCGAAGGTTACAAGGGCATTGTAAGTCAGCCAGACCCGGAAAAGAAGCCCGATTTTACAAGCGGTCTGATCGCCATGCGCAAAATGCATATCCGCGCCATAGAGGAAACCGGGCTGACCGCCGCTGACGAGATGCTCTATCCCGACAACTGGGGCTATGTGGAGGACATTCTCTCCTATGTTGCCATCGGCGCGCGCTCTGTGGAGGACCAGCAGCACCGCATGACTGTCAGCGGCTTCGACGTGCCTGCCGGGATGAAGAACCCCACCAGCGGTACCCTCTCCGTGATGCTCAACTCCATCTACGCGGCGCAGCATCCACATGAATTTACCTACCGGGGATATGAGGTCAGCACAGGCGGCAATCCGCTGGCCCATGCGGTACTGCGCGGTTCCGTGAACAAACATGGCAGAAGCCTTCCGAATTACCACTATGAGGACTTAAACACTTTATATACCCTGTATCAGGATTACGACCTGGTTAATCCGGCCTGTGTCATCGATGCAAACCACAGCAACTCCAACAAGGAGTACGAACAGCAGATCCGCATCGTCAAGGAGGTTATGCACAGCCGGCGGTTAAACAGGGACATTCACAGCATGGTCAAGGGCGTTATGGTCGAGAGCTATATTGAGGCAGGCTGCCAGAAAATCGGCGAGGGCATTTATGGAAAGTCCATCACCGACCCCTGCCTTGGCTGGGAGGCGTCCGAACGGCTGATTTATGATATTGCAGAATATGAATAGGAACCGCTTATACATTTGCGCCCCTCTTTCCGGGGCGTTATTTTTTGCTTGACTTTTGTACGAAATCATACTATCCTTATCATCAGTACGATTTCATACAAAAATCGTCGCTCGGCAGCGAACATTAAGAGTATGCCTGCGGCAAACTCTGAGAATGCTCCGCATTCTCCTTGAATGATTTACACTATCGCAATTTCCTTATAGAACAAAAAAGGAGCGCCCATGAAAATACAATCCTCAAAACCGTTAAAACGGTACAACTATCTGGTCAGCGAGATCGACGCCGTCTACCACGAAATATCACAGAAATTAGGCATTTCTGACAGCGTCTCGATTGTTTTGTATACCATCTGTGATCTGGGCGATCCCTGCCCGCTTAAAAGCATATGCCGAAGCTCCGGCATCAGCAAGCAGACCATCAATTCCGCCCTGCGCAAGCTGGAAGCGGAAGGCATTCTTTATCTGGAACCGGACGGCCATAAGGCGAAGACCGTCTGCCTCACCGAAAAGGGCCGGGCACTGGCAGACCGGACGGCCGGAAAAATCATAGAAATGGAAAACGATATCTTTTCCTCCTGGGCCGAAGAGGACGTGAACCTGTACCTGGAACTGACGGAACGGTATCTGAGAGATTTAAAGGGCCGGGGCAGCCTGCCCGGAAAAGCCCTGCCGCCGATGCGGTCTTCTCAATAAAGAAAAGTACAAGGAGAACCATTATGAAGACAACCATTCAATTATCAGACCATTTTACCTACAATAAACTGCTGCGCTTTACCTTTCCCTCCATCGTTATGATGGTGTTTACTTCCGTCTACGGCGTAGTGGACGGCTTCTTCGTGTCCAATTTTGCAGGGAAAACCGCCTTTGCGTCCGTCAATCTCATCTTTCCCTTTATTATGATTCTGGCTGGTATGGGTTTTATGATCGGTACGGGCGGTACTGCCCTTGTGTCTCTGGTGCTTGGCACAGGCGACCGGGAAAAGGCAAACCGCTATTTTTCCATGCTGATCGGTTTTACCCTGCTTCTCGGCATCGCACTGTCCGCCGTCGGCCTGCTTTTCATACGTCCCGTAGCCGTACTTTTAGGCGCCACGCCGGAAATGCTGCCTGACTGCGTTCTCTACGGGCGGATTGTGATCAGCTTTACCGTCACCTTTATGCTGCAGAATGTTTTCCAGAGTTTTCTGATCGCCGCCGAAAAGCCCAAACTGGGACTGGCGGTCACTGTAGGCGCAGGCGTAACCAATATGATCCTTGACGCCCTTTTTGTGGGCGTATGCCGATGGGGTGTTGCGGGAGCTGCCATTGCCACGGGCGTGAGCCAGTGTGTGGGCGGCCTGCTTCCACTTTTCTATTTTCTTGGCCCAAACAGCAGCCTGCTGCGGCTTACCCGTGCCAGATTGGAATGGAAGCCCCTGTTACAGGCCTGCGCCAACGGTTCCTCGGAGCTGATGAGCAACATCTCCTCCTCCGTTGTCAGCATGATCTATAATTTTCAGCTTCTGAAATATATCGGTGAAAACGGCGTTTCGGCATACGGCGTGCTGATGTATGTACAGTTTATCTTTATCGCCATCTACATCGGTTATTCCATCGGCGCTGCCCCTGTGGTCAGTTTTCACTACGGTGCGGGGAATCATGGGGAACTGAAAAATATGCTCGGAAAGAGCGTGACGCTCATCAGCGGCGCCAGCATCGTCCTGACCGCCGCCGCTTTCCTCTTTGCCGCCCCGCTCTCCAACATATTTGTGGGCTACGACGCGGAGCTGTTTGCACTGACATGCCATGCGTTCCGGCTGTTTGCCTTCTCCTTCCTGCTGGCCGGTTTTAATATTTTCGCCTCCTCATTCTTTACCGCCCTCAACAACGGTGCGATTTCGGCAGCCATATCCTTTATACGGACGCTTGTCTTCCAGAACACGTCCGTGCTGGTCCTGCCGCTTCTCTTCGGCGTGGACGGCATCTGGTGGGCCATCACGGTGGCCGAGGTGTTCGCCTGCCTGCTTTCCGCCGTTTTCCTGTTTGCGAAACGTGGGAAATATCACTATATGTAATAAAGCGGTACGCGCCCTTGTAAAATAACCAGAAGTTATATAAAATAAATGCAGATAGATTTCACAGAGAAACAGAAAGGACCTTTTCCTATGATCGAAACCCGTCTGCTGCAATATTTCCTTGCCGTCGCCACAGAGCAGAGCATTACAAAAGCCGCCGAATATCTCCATATTTCCCAGCCCACACTGTCCAAGCAGATGATGGATCTGGAAGAAAAACTGGGCAGGCAGCTTCTGGTCCGCAATCGGAAAAAGATTACCCTGACAGAAGAAGGCCTCTATCTGAGGAGCCGCGCCCAGGAAATCATCTCCCTCATGGACAAGACGGAAAGCGCCTTCCGGGAAAATGAACAGAGTATATCCGGTGACGTCTATATCGGCTGCGGTGAACACCGTTCCACCCTTTCCATCATGCAGATTATCCGGGCAGTACAGGAGGAGTATCCTGATATTCAATTCCACTTTTTCAGCAGCAATGCCGACACCATTATTGAGCGGCTGGATAAGGGACTGCTGGATATGGGCTTTTTGCTGGAGCCGGAAACCAGCCCCCGCTATGATTACCGGAAGCTCCCGCTGCATGAGGCATGGGGGATTCTCATGCGAAAAGACGCTCCCCTTGCCGCCAAAACGGAAATTTCATTCGCTGATCTTGCAGACCTCCCGCTGATTATGCCCAGCCAGTCATCCAACAGCGGCCGCCTGCAGACATATCTTGCAGGCGCCATGGTAAAGCCGCACATCGTTTCCACCTACAACCTGATCTATAATGCGGGGCTTATGGTAGAGGCCGGGATGGGCTATGCCCTGTGTATTGATGAGCTGATCAACACCGAGGGAAGCCATCCTTTGACATTCCGTCCCCTGTTCCCGAAACTATACTCGGACGTATACCTTTTTACAAAAAGGTATCAGGTTTTTTCCAAAGCCGCAAAACTGTTCCTGAACCGTCTGGAGCAAAACCTGGGCAGCCTGTAGGTAAGGCCCCCTGCAGACCTCTGTTTCTTCCCGCATAATAAGGCGGATGATTCACCATGACAGGATGGGCTTATGGCAATTCCAATGTGACCGTCACATCCCCTCCGCCAAGCAGCTCCTCCAGTTCCTCAGCGGATTTACCCGTAATCCTGCCCAGCCTTGTATATGCCCAGGAATTGGAACCATAAAACACCACCATCTGATTACCGGAATACAGGACAATATCTCCTGCCTGTGTTGTCGTCTGTTTATCGTCCCTGGGCAGGCTTGTTCCAAAGGAGCCAACCTGTTCAAATCCCCCGTACATGGACATCTGTATGGACATGGACTGTTCACGGAGAAGTTCCGTGAGAGCCGCAACCGACTCGTTATCCTCCCATGCCACCGCAACAGTTTCCTCATCAATCTTCATCAATACTTCTGTATCAGATACACTTCGCTGCCGTTCCTCCGCCGATGCGGAACCGCCGCATCCCGCCAGCGCGCTTACCAGACACATGGAAATAACTGCCCATCTGACCTTTCTCATACATCCTCCCTTCCCGTCTCTATCTCATAACGCCCAAACTGCCATAATCACGCCAAACCCAAAATTCGCAGCGCCCAAAACCTGCATCCTGTCAGCTTCTCCATAATTATAGGCAGCAATCGGAATCTTGTAATTCCGTATATTCCCACAGTGGCAATGCTGCTAATGCGTATGCAGATTCCATAAACAGCCACCGCTGTGGAAGAAAACGTCTGTAACACCTATTATAAATGTGAAGTAAAATAATAGCAAATATCTATATCAAATGCATTTATATAATTCTTGAGAATACTATTTCGACATTATCCAGACAGACTTGGTATGCACACAAAAAAGCACGGGTGTTTCCCCTGAAACAGTCCCATGCCCTGATACACCTGATATCGTTCTGTTTTTCCTGCGCCGTTTTGTTTCCGCCTGCTGCGCCCTGTTCCCACTTATCCGCGCGGGTGCGCCTTCGCGTATACCTCTCTGATATGATTATGGTTCAGGTTCGCGTAAATCTGCGTGGTGGAAATATCGGAATGCCCCAGCATTTCCTGTACGCTCCGAAGATCCGCACCGTTCTCCACAAGATGCGCCGCAAAGGAATGGCGCAGCGTATGGGGCGTAATATCGGCCTGAATATCCGCCTTCTTCGCATAATGCTTGATGAGTTTCCAGAACCCCTGTCTGCTCATCGGCTGCCCGGAGCAGTTGGCAAACAACACCTCCGACTTTTTATTCTCCAGCATTTCCTCTCTGGTACCGTCCAGATATCTGGCCAATGCGTTCTTGGCCGCCGCGCCAAACGGAATGATCCTCTCCTTGTTGCGGTCGCGGCAGAGAATGAAGCTCATCTGCATATTCACGTCGGAAAGATGCAGCGTTATCAGCTCCGTCACACGGATTCCCGTGGCGTAGAGAAGCTCTAACATCGCCTTATCCCGGATTTCCTTGGGACTGTCCCCCGCTGGCTGCTCCAGGAGCCGCACCACCTCGTCCGGCGACATGATCTCCGGCGCCTTTTTCTCAATTTTAGGCGCTTTGAGTTTATCGGAGATATCTTCCTCCGCCAGCCCCTCCTGCACCATATAATGATAAAACGCCTTCAGGGATGCTATATTGCGGGACACCGTGGCCGCCGCAAATTTACTGTCCTCCAAAAATTTCACATAGTCAGCCAGATCCTGCGCCTTTATATCTTTCGTCTCACGGATACCGCGCGATTCCATAAAATGCGATACCTTTTCCAGATCTCTTCTGTAAGACATTTCTGTATTACCAGAGGTATTCTTCACATTATGTAAATATGTAATAAATGCGCCAATCTCTTTTTCCATTTACTTGGAGGCCCTTCCCTGTACGTTCTCTTTATGTAAATCGAGTCACTGTCTGAGTACCATTATAATCAGATTTTTTTAGAAAAGCAAATGGAATTTTTCTTGAATTTACGGGCATTTGCGCCCTTTTCTATCCGAGGCACAACATATCGTCCGTATATGATTTTATGTCTACTACATCTTGGAAAAAAGAATAAAAAAATTTTTTAGAAGATTTTTAGGACAAAATGGAGAATACTTGGATTGACATAACTCTCCAGCAGGCATCCAATTATGACAACTGTCATAATGCCGACAATCTGCACTCCCTTTTTCAAATAAAACCGCCCGCTGTACCGCTCGTAACCCTCCAGCTGCGTCCTTGGCGCATAGAGCGTCCGATTTACATCTGCCGCCCAGAAAATAAGGAGAATATAAGCCGGAACCAGCAGCAACGCCTGCGGAAACAACACGGCTGCCATAAACAGCAGACCCCTGATTCCGTAGCGGACTACGGCCACAGAGAGAAGGCAGCCCGCCGAAAGCCCCATATAGCAGATATAGACACAAAGAAACGGCATCCCTACCAAGGTTGTGGAAACCAGACATAAAAGGCAGCCCGTGAACAGACGGTGCCTGAGAATGTATCCCACCAGCCCCTCTCCTTCCGGTCTGCTGTTTTTCAGTCTGTTCATCATCTCCGTCCCCAGCAGGCTGCCGTTTCTGATCCAGGTATCATGTCCCAGATTAACAAGCAGGATTCCCATAAAAAGACCGATCATAAACAGGTATGCTATGTGATAACCGTTTTTGACCCCAAACTGTCTGTGCAAGATCACACCGCCTCTTCATTCTTCTCTAGGATCAGTATATGTCCCAAAGGGACGAGGCATGACTGCATCCTGCACAGTACTAAATTTAATAACATATGCTACTTTCCGTATTTTCCCTTGTAGGCCAAAATCGCAGATACCGTCTTTCCGTCCTGAATCCTGCAATCATAAATCATCTGCACCAGTTCGTCAAGATCATGGCTTTCCGCATTCAAAAATTCATCCTCATCCAGATGCTGGCGGCCGGGCTTCAAATCCGTCGCCAGATACACATCTATCTTTTCGTTGCAGAAGGCAACTGTCGTCCGCAGCGTCAGCAGAAGCTCCAGTTTTCCCGCCACATAGCCAGTCTCCTCCTCCAGCTCCCTGGCCGCCGCCTCTTTCGTCGGCTCATCCACACTGTTTAAACCGCCGGCCGGAATTTCCAGCGTCTCACGGTCCAACGCATTGCGGTACTGTCTCACCATCAGAAGTTTCCCGTCGTCCTTCACCGC
The DNA here is from genome assembly GCA_947174505.1 of uncultured Lachnospiraceae bacterium. GTDB lineage: Bacteria > Bacillota > Clostridia > Lachnospirales > Lachnospiraceae > UBA3282. Next base: position 50,174 of record CAMWJF010000008.1, on the reverse strand, counting down.
CACAACAGCCGCCGCGCCCTTATGGTCAATCAGATCCCACTTGACCACATTGCCGTTTTCCACACGGATCGTATCCTGATAATAATCAATGATTGCACCCTTGTGAACCAGTTCCCTGCCTAACCGCTCGTAATGATTGTCCGCCATTTTATTGATATCCTTTTCTTAAACTATAATTTCTTACCACAAGTCTCCATGCCGCCTTTTGCGGCACACATCATCCATGGGAAAACGCTGCTTTTAGGCGGTTTCGGCAACTGCCTCCCGCAGCAGCTTCTCCACGCTTGCCAGCTTTACACAAAGCACGAACACGTCCGTAGCCTGTGCCATCTCCTCCGCTGTCGGATAAGTGGGTGCAATACGGATATTGCTGTCTTTCGGATCCTTTCCGTAAGGGAAGGTTGCGCCTGCGCCAGTGAGAACCACGCCAAGCTCCTTACATTTTGCCACGATCTCTTTCGCACAGCCCTCCATCGACTCAAAGGAAATGAAATAACCGCCCAGCGGTTTCGTCCACTCTCCGATCCCTAAACCCCCGAGCTCCCGCTCCAAAACCGAAAGCACTGCCTCAAACTTGGGTCTGATAATATCCGCGTGTTTCTTCATATGGGCAAGCATTCCCTCCAGATTTTTAAAATATCTGGCATGGCGAAGCTGATTCACCTTGTCATAACCGATGGTCCGTAAGGTCAAAGTCTTCTTCACATCAGCCAAATTGGCCGAAGATGCAGCCATCGCCGCCATACCCGCGCCGGAGAAGGTGATTTTGGAGGTGGAGCAGAATTCAAAAACCATATCCGGATTGCCCGCCTTCTCACACTCACTCAGAATCTCAAGAAGCGTATCCTGTCTGTCCTCATAAAGATGATGCACTGCATAAGCGTTATCCCAATAAATACGGAAATCCTCCGCTGCCGGCTTCAGCGCCGCAAAGCGTCTCACCGTCTCATCGGAATAAGTGATTCCCTGCGGATTGGAATACTTGGGCACACACCAGATTCCCTTCACTGCCGCATCCGTCGACACATATTTTTCCACAAGATCCATATCCGGCCCCGTGGGCGTCATCGGAATCGGAATCATTTCAATTCCGAAATGCTGCGTGATTGCAAAATGTCTGTCATAGCCCGGTACGGGACATAAAAATTTGACCTGATCCAGCTTGCACCAGGGAGTCGATCCCATAACGCCGTGTGTATAGGAACGGGAAACCGTATCATACATGATTGCCAGACTGGAATTGCCAAAAACAATCACATTCTCCGCCGAAACATCCATCACATCCGCCATCAGATGTTTCGCCTCCGTGATGCCATCCATCAGACCATAGTTTCTCGTATCCACGCCTTCCATGCACTTCATATCCGAATCGGCATTTAAAGCATCCATAAGACCCATGCCCATATCAAGCTGTGCCGGTTCCGGCTTACCCCTGGACATATCAAGCTGCAAGCCCTTTCCCTTAGCCTCGGCAAACTGTCTCTCAAGCTCCGTCTTCTGTGCCATGAGTTCTTTTTTGGTCATCACACTGTACGCTTTCATAGTACCCTCCTGCATCCTGTAATCATGCTATTGAATAATTGTATACAATCATACACCGATATTTATTCTACTATAAGTATGCCAATTTCACAAGTATGCATATACGACAATTTTCTGTATTTCTAAGGCCATTTTATGGTAAAAATGTTAAATAAGTATCTGTCCGCACCCGCTGAAAAACCCCGCAGAATAAAATCTGCGGGGTTTTGTACTATTTGGCATAGTCTATGACACGACTCTCTCGGATCACATTTACCTTGATCTGTCCGGGATATTCCAACTCAGCCTCAATCTGCTTGGAAATATCTCTCGCGAGCAGTACCATATCAGAATCACTAATCTGTTCCGGAACTACCATTACACGAATCTCTCTACCTGCCTGAATAGCAAAAGATTTATCCACACCTTTGAAATTGTTTGTGATGTCTTCTAATTGTTTCAGTCTTGTTGTATATGTCTCTAATGTTTCTCTTCTCGCACCCGGTCTCGCCGCAGAAATCGTATCAGCCGCCTGTACCAGACATGCAATCAGAGTCTGGGCCTCCACGTCGCCGTGATGGGATTCCACCGCGTTAATAACGATCGGCCCTTCCTTATACTTCCTGCAAAGTTCTACGCCAAGCTGGATATGCGATCCTTCCATCTCGTGATCCACCGCTTTGCCAATATCATGCAGCAGTCCTGCACGCTTGGCCATTCTGACATCCAGTCCCATTTCCGCCGCCAATAAGCCCGAAAGCTGCGCCACTTCAATGGAATGTTTCAGAGCGTTCTGCCCGTAGCTGGTTCTGAACTTCATCTTACCAAGCAGTCTCACCAGTTCAGGATGGATACCATGTACGCCGACTTCGAGGGTGGCTGCTTCGCCCTCCTCTTTCATCATAACTTCGACTTCCTTCTGCGCCTTCTCGACCATTTCCTCAATCCTGGCCGGATGAATACGTCCGTCCACGATCAGCTTCTCGAGAGCGATCCTCGCCACTTCCCTGCGGATCGGGTCAAAGCCGGAAAGAATGACTGCTTCGGGTGTGTCGTCAATGATTAAGTCCACGCCTGTCATCGTCTCGAGCGTTCTGATATTGCGCCCCTCTCTACCGATGATCCTGCCTTTCATCTCATCATTGGGAAGCTGTACCACAGAAATCGTGGTTTCGGACACATGGTCTGCCGCACATTTCTGAATGGCAGTAACAACATACTCTTTCGCCTTCTTGTCCGCTTCCTCCTTCGCCCTGCTCTCCATTTCCTTAACCATGACAGCAGTTTCGTGCTTCACTTCATCTTCAACAATTTTCAACAGATAGTCTTTTGCCTGTTCGGAGGTCAATCCTGAGATTCGTTCCAGTTCCTGTAATCTTTGTTCGCTCAGTTTGGAAATTTCTTCGCGCTGCTTGGCGAGAGTTTCTTCCTTCTCTGCCAGGCTCGCTTCTTTCTTCTCAATAGCGTCCGCTTTCTTGTCGATGTTCTCTTCCTTCTGCTGAACGCGCCGCTCATAGCGCTGCGCTTCTGCGCGTCGTTCCTTGATTTCCTTGTCCAGCTCATTCTTCGTGCGAATGGACTCTTCCTTGACCTCAAGCAGCGACTCTCGCTTCTTCGTCTCAGCAGTCTTGAGAGCTTCGTCAATAATCTCCCTGGCTTTCTCGTCCGCATTGCCGAGCTTTGCTTCCACCATCTTTTTCTGATAGTTAATCGCAACCAGCGCGGTAGTCGGAACGGCGATCACCAGTGTGACGACTATTGCTAACAAAACTTGCCACCACATTACAGGAGCACCTCCTTATTTAGTTTTCATTGTACATTACCAAATCTATTGACGGCTGTCGACACTTTCCAAATCATGACAGCCCGATAGTTAGCAAAACTACAACAAACTAATTCTATACTGAATTTTATGTTATGTCAAGCAAAAGAGCTCTGTTAATCGAATCGGAATGAAAGCCTTTTCGGTAGAGATAGGCGTACATTCTCTGTTTTTCCTGCCCATCGGCTGTTTTTGCGTCATATTTTTTCTTTTCCAGAAGGCTCTGTATCATAGCTGCCTCATCCTGCTTCGTGCCCTCCTCCTCCAGTTCGTCAAAGACAGCGCGTATCGTTTCTTTTCGAATTCCTTTCCGCATAAGATCCTGTTCGATCCGCACCCGGCTCTTTCTGTCCAGATTATAGACAATAAAATCCTTTGCATAACGCTGATCGTCCACATAACCGTAGGATTCCACATAGGCGACCGCCTCATCGATGCACGCCTCCGGGTACTCCCCGTCCCGCAGCTTCCCGCGCAGGGCGGCCGCCGTATATTCTCTTTTCTGCAGCAGATTCATCGCCCGCTTCTTTGCCCGCAGCGGCAGAATTTCCTCATGGATCTCACGCAGGCTCTCCTCCGTGATCTCTTCCCCTTCTCTGATTCCCAGACGCTTCAGCTCTCCTCTGTAAAGCGCAAAAGCCGGGCGTTCCTCTATGTACACCTTATAGCGGCCTTTTCCCATATCCGTAAGCTGTGTGACGATCATTTCGTTTTCCCTGCATCCTAAATCCCGTCGGCCTTTCCTGGACGACAGGGTTCTCCCCACTGGGATTCCTTTCTCATTCTTCCTTATGCCTTCTCCTTTTCGGCTTCCTTATCGGCCTTGGACGCCTTGGCGGGCTTCGATGGCGTTTCGGAAGCTGCCTCTCCGGCCGGTTTCTCCTCCGCGGAATCCGTCTCCATATTGAAAAGCTCTCTGACCTTTCTCTCCACTTCGGCACAGATCTGCGGGTTATCCTTCAGATACTGCTTCGCATTCTCCCTGCCCTGCCCGATCTTGCTCCCGTCATAGGCATACCATGCACCGCTCTTATTGATAATATTATTCTCCGCCGCCAGATCCAGAATATCGCCCTGCGTCGAAATACCCTCGCCGAACATAATATCAAATTCCGCCTCCCTGAAAGGCGGCGCCACCTTATTCTTAACGATCTTTACGCGGGTTCTGTTTCCGATTACCTCGCCGCCCTGTTTCAGCGCCTCAATCCTTCTGACGTCCAGTCTGACGGAAGAGTAGAATTTCAGGGCGCGGCCGCCCGTGGTCGTCTCCGGGTTTCCGAACATAACGCCCACTTTCTCACGAAGCTGGTTAATAAAAATAACCGTACAGTTGGATTTGCTGATAACCGCAGTCAGCTTTCTGAGCGCCTGCGACATCAGTCTGGCCTGCAGTCCCACGTGGCTGTCGCCCATGTCGCCGTCAATCTCCGCTTTCGGCACAAGGGCCGCTACAGAGTCCACCACAATAATATCCACCGCGCCTGAACGCACCATCGTCTCCGTAATCTCCAGTGCCTGCTCTCCGCAGTCCGGCTGGGAAATATAAAGGTTGTCAATATCCACGCCGATGTTCTTCGCATAGACGGGATCCAGGGCATGCTCTGCGTCAATAAATCCGGCAATGCCGCCCCTCTTCTGCACCTCCGCAATCATATGCAGGGTAACCGTGGTTTTACCACTGGACTCAGGACCGTAAATCTCAATCACCCTGCCCTTCGGAATTCCACCGAGTCCCAGCGCAATATCCAGACTCAAAGATCCCGTGGGTATCGTCTCCACATTCATCTGTACGGAAGGGTCGCCCAGCTTCATAACGGCGCCCTTTCCGAACTGCCTCTCTATCTGCCCTAAGGCCGCATCCAACGCTTTTAATTTTTCATCTTTTTCCATGTTTCCCTCCATGTCAGAGCGGCTTCCCCGCTCCCGATTGTAGAACATTTGTTCTTACCATAGAATAAAACAAATGTTCGTTTTTGTCAACTTCAAATTTGATAAAATGATCTTAACATTTTTCATGTCCCATAAATGACACTTTACCCTCCTTTCCTCTGTAAAATATGAAAGAATATGGAAATCGTGGCGAAATGCCGGACATGCATATGCATAACAGATTCCACTTTCTCAGATAAGACAAGTCTACCAGAGAAACCGGAAAACCGCAAGTTATTATTTGTAGACCAGGGCGTCAAAAGGCGCTTTTTACACCCTGGTCCTTGTCATAACCAAAAAGGAAAAGGCCGCAGCCGTAAACTCCCACGTGCGCGCCTTTTCCCCTGCCCTGTTTAAAATACCTTCAGGTACTTTTCATATTCCTCGTAGGTGACCGTCACCCAGCCCTCCTCGTAGTTAAAACCAATCTCCATGCCCTTGGGCGTGTAGAAGACAATGATATCGTCAGATTTAAAATAATCCGTAATCTGCTGATCCGTCATATAAGTAAGGTAGGAAATTTCCCCGTTCTGCTCATCGCTCTTCTGGCGGAATTCCACGGAAAATTCATCGTCAACCGCAAGGATATCCTCATTGTCCAGAATAACCCCGTTTTTTATATCAATATTAATGCTCCGCAGATAAACGCCGCCGTCCCAGTCGCTGTACATCTCCTCCTGATAGGCAATGCTCAGCTTATCCTCATCCATATAGGCCACATAACCGACCAGGGATGCCATGAAATAATTTTCCTCGCTCTCCCTGACGTGGGATTCATACGCCTCCTCAAAAAGCTCTGTCATTTCCTCTACTTCGTCCCGGATATCCTCGTTGATCTTATCCAGATTCGGCACATTCTCCCCGGAAATAACCGGGATGCTGGCCAGAATTATAACATTCTCATAATCCGACTCATACTCATAATCCTCCAGCTCCACCTGATAGGAAAGATCTGACCTGATTTCGTTATGCAGATTATAATACCGGTCGTCGTACCCGGTGCCGTCAAAATAGTCGTCACCGTATAAATCATCATCGCTAAAATAATCGCTGTAATCAAATTTGTCGTCATAATCATATTCAAAGTCATACGCATCATGGCCATTATGAAAATTATAATCATAATCGTCATCAAAATCGTACACATCACGGCGAAGGTCTTCCTTCTCCTTCTCGGAGGCCAGATTCACCGCCTTGCTCGCCAGCGCAAATACCGCCACGAGAAACAGAACGATAATACCGATGACGATACCCACAATCAGCCCTGTATTCTGCTTTTTCTGAGGCAGGGCATAGGGGCTGTAAGGATTGTTGTAAGGCGGCTGTCCGCCATAGGGAGGCTGCCCACCATAGCCGCCGCCTGCCTGCTGGTTTCCGTAGGGAGACTGTGTGTCGCTGCTTCCCGCCTGATTCCCATAAGGAGACTGCCCGCCGTAGCTCCCCGCCTGACTCCCATAAGGGGACTGTGACCCGTAGCTGCCCGCCTGGTTTCCATAAGGGGGCTGCCCGTCGTAGCTGCCCGCCTGATCCCCATAAGGGGGCTGTGCCCCATAGCTGCTGTTCTGATTCCCATAAAGGGACTGCACATCGTAACTGCCCGTCTGACTCCCATAAGGGGACTGTGCCCCATAGCTGCCGTTCTGATTCCCATAAGGGAGCTGCCCGTCGTAGCTGCCCGTCTGGTTCCCGTAGGGAGGCTGTGCATCGTAGCTGCCCGCCTGATTCCCGTAGGGAGGCTGCATACCGTAACCGCCCGCCTGGTTCCCATAAGGAGACTGCATACCGTAGCTGCCCGCCTGGTTCCCGTAGGGAGGCTGCATACCGTAACCGTCGGTCTGGTTCCCATAGGGAAGCTGCATGCCGTAACCGCCCGTCTGATTTCCGTAAGGAGGCTGCGCGCCGTAACCGCTGTTCTGATTCCCGTAAGGGGACTGGTTTTCTGCCTGATTCCCGGAAAAAAGACCGTGCGTATCCGCAACAACCGCCGCGGGCTCCGTCTCCTCTACAACAACTGCCGTTTCCACCACTTCCGGCGTTGTGTAAACATCTTTGCTGCTCTCGGAGACATAAGGATCTGTATAGACATCGTTTTCCCTGCTTTCTCCCTCCTGCAGTCCTTCCAACTTATCCGATTCGTTCATTCTTTCCTCCATTCCGAAGCATTCTATGCTGAGGCCGCGGACAGAATCACAAATTCTGCTCTGCGATCACGAGAATTTATGCAGCCTTCTCTCCTTTTTATTTTTCCTTGCCGCCGAAGGTCACTTCACTGTAATACTGCAAAATGCATTCGCGCATCAGAGACAGTGCCGCGGATACCGTACTCTCCCGGATTTTTTCACGGCTTCCGTGGAAACGGCACTCCTTCACCGTAATTCTTCCGCACACATTACAGCCGATATACACAAGCCCCACCGGCTTTTCGGGCGTACCGCCGTCAGGCCCCGCAATGCCCGTGGTGGAAACACTCACATCGGTTCTGGCAAGAGCCGCCGCAGTCTTTGCCATCTCTCTGGCAATCTGCTCGCTGACCGCCCCATGCTTCATCAGATTATTTTTCTTGATGCCCAAAAGCCTCCGCTTGGATTTATTGGAATAGGTCACATAGCCGGACTTAAACACCTCCGACACACCGGGCACATTGATCAGTCTGGCTGAAAGCATCCCGCCCGTACAGGACTCCACCGTACAGGCCGTCAGCTTATTTGCCGCAAGCAGATCCACCACAGCCTTCTCCAGCGTCACTTCACTGTCCGTCGTGTAAACATGATTGCCAAAGCGCCCTTTCAGCTCCTTGACCATGGGCTTAACAAGCTTTTTCGCTTCCTTCTCGTCCGGCGCCGTGGCTGTCACACGAAGGTGCACCTCACCGGTCTTGGCATAAGTCGCAATAGTAGGATTGTCCTGTGCTTCCACCAGATCCTCCACCATGCTCTCCGCCTTGCTCTCCCCCACGCCGCAGATTTTCACGGTCTGGGAATAGATGACCCCCGACGCAAGCCCCGCCAGATAAGGCATAATCGACTTTTCAAACATGGGGATCAGCTCCCCTGGCGGACCTGGCATCAGCACCACATGCTTCCCGTTCTCCGCTATAATAATGCCGGGCGCGGTGCCGCCCGGATTTTCCACCACAATACAGCCTTCCGGTACCATGGCCTGTTTCCAGTTATTTTCCGTAATCTCCAGATTCCGCTGCGCAAAAAACTGCCGGATCGCTTCTTTGGAAGGCTCGTGCAGATACAGTTCTTTTCCCATCACCTTCGCCGCCGCCTCTTTGGTCAGGTCGTCCTGCGTGGGTCCGAGTCCGCCGGATAGGAGAAGGATATCCGCCCTGGTAAGCGCCAGACGGATGGTCTCCATCAGCCTCTCCTCATTGTCGCCGACCACATCCTGATGGTAGCAGGAAAGTCCGAGTCCCGCACATTTTTCCGCAAGGTAGGCGGCGTTTGTGTTCACAATGTTTCCAAGCAATATCTCTGTTCCGACTGCAATAATCTCAACTGTCATAGTCTCATCATCCCTCTTTGCCAAAACATTACACTTGTTATCATTTTCCGTATTTATTTTTTATTTTCCTGCATCACGCCCTTATTCTTCACCAGATAATCCACAAGCGAAATCACGGTCAGGGCAAGCGCCACCCACATCACAATCTGCGTCACAGGGGCAAGCGCCGGAAGGTCCGCAATCATCAGGCAGATCATAAGAATCTGGAAGGTCGTCTTGAACTTTCCCCAGTAACTGGCCGCAATCACCACCCCGTTGTCCGAGGCTACCAGCCGGAATCCGCTGATGATAAACTCCCTTGCTATGATGACGATCACAATCCATGCCGGAATCCGCGCAAGTTCCACCAGACAGATCATCGCCGAGCAGACCAGAAGCTTATCCGCCAGCGGGTCCATAAATTTGCCGAAGTTTGTCACCAGATTGTATTTTCTTGCGATATGACCGTCCAGAAAATCTGTCAGGCTGGCAATGATAAAAATCGCCAGCGCGACCCACCTATCGTAAGCCGTAATGTCAAACAGCAGAAGCACCACAAAAAAAGGAATTAATATTACACGGAAAATCGTTAATTTATTTGGCAGATTCATCTTCCAACACTCCCATCAAATCATATTCGTGGGAGCCGGTAATCCTCGCCCGCACAAAATCGCCGGTCATCAGCTCCCTGTCCGTCTGTACAAACAAATATCCGTCCACATCCGGCGCGTCCTTATAAGTTCTCGCCACGTAGACGTCCTCGTCCGCCACTTTGCCTTCAATCATGGCCATCACGAGACGTCCTTCCATATCGGCCGCCGCCTCAAAGGCAATCTCCTGCTGCAGCGCCATCAGCTCATCACAGCGCGCCTGCTTCACCTCGTCGGAAATCTGGTCCGGCATATCGGCCGCCGGCGTGTCCTCCTCTTGCGAATAGGGAAAAACACCCAGCCGGTCAAAGGCCGTCTCTTCCACAAAGGAAAGGAGGGTTTCGTAATCTTCTTCGGCTTCTCCCGGAAATCCGGCAATCAGTGTGGTTCTCAGACAGATATCCGGGATTTCCCGCCGCAATTTATTGACTATACCAGTCAGCTCTTCGCGGTCCGTCCTTCGCCCCATGCGTTTTAATATGGAATCGGAAGCGTGCTGAACCGGTATATCAAGATAATGGCAGATCTTTTCCTCTTTGCGTATGACCCGTATCAGCGCATCGTCTATCTCCTCGGGATAACAGTAAAGAATCCGAATCCATACAAGTCCCTCTATCCGGCAGAGCCGTTCCAGAAGTTCCGGCAGAGCCCTGTGTCCGTAGATATCCTGCCCGTAAACCGTAGTCTCCTGCGCCACCAGAATCAGTTCCTTCACACCCTGATTCGCCAATTCCTGCGCCTCCCGCAGCAGACTTTCCATGGGAACGCTCCTGTACGGCCCGCGCACCTTCGGAATAATGCAATAAGTACAGTGTTTATCACATCCTTCCGCAATTTTAAGATAAGCAAAGTGCCCGCCCGTTGTCAGGATGCGCTTTTTATCCGTAAGTGGTTTTTCATCCAGCCTGTGGTAGCAGTCGCCGGCCTTTCCTGCAAAAGCGGCATCCAGAACCGCCGGCAGTTCCTCTATGGCGGAAGTGCCGACCACGGCATCCACCTCTTCGATTTCCTTCCGAATCTCCTCACGGTATCTCTGCGCAAGACATCCCGTCACTACGAGCGCTTTTATCTGCCCGCTTTTTTTCAGTTCCGCCATCTCCAGAATCGTGTTGACGCTCTCCTCCTTGGCATCCCCGATGAAACAGCAGGTATTCACCACCACGGCGTCCGCCTCGTTTTCGTCATCCGTAAAACCATAGCCGTTCTCCGCAAGCATACCGAGCATCATTTCAGAATCCACCAGATTTTTATCACACCCCAGAGACTGGAACAGTATCTTTTTCTTCATATTAATAAATACCCGGTCCTACTCGGCCTCAGCGACAGCGGCATCCGTCTCCTGCGCCTCTTCCGTTTCCGTCATTTCCGCGCTTTCCTGTTCGCCTTCCGTCTCAGAAGCCTCTTCCGTCTCCTCCTCCGGCTCATCGGTCAAAATCTGTATTCTGCCCTGATTCAGCTCCTCCACAGCCACAGATAAAGGCTTTTTGCCCCTGCCGTCCACCAGCTCGTCATCACCGGCGATGATCTGTCTCGCCCGCTTGGAGGTGGCCATCACGATTGAATAACGGCTGCTTACTACCGGGTCTTCTCCCTCTTCCACACCACTGTTTACTACCTTAATTAAATCTGCATAAGATGGATGTAACATAGATTCTCCTCATTTCTGCGCTGCTCTCTGCGCATCATCGAGTTTGTGACCAGCAGCGCGCAGTCACAAATCTCGTGATTGAAAATAACAATTTTCAATCTAATCTCCTTCCAGTTCTCTTCTCATTTTCTTTATGAACGTTCCGTTCCGCCCGGGCGCATGGTGCGCCGCGGCGATAATGCCATGAAGCTCCTTCACACAAGTCTCTAAATCGTCATTTATCACAATATAGTCATATGACTCGATCCCCTCGGCCTCTTCCGCCGCGCGGGAAAGTCTCTTTTGGATGACCTCCTCCGTCTCCGTTCCCCGTCCCGAAAGTCTGCGGCGCAGCTCTGCCGCATCCGGCGTCGATACAAACAGCAAAAGCGCATCGGGGTACTGCTCCTTGATCTTAAGCGCTCCCTGAATCTCAATCTCCAGAATCACATCCCGGCCCTCTGACAGCTCCTTCTCCACATAATCCCGCGGCGTCCCGTAATAATTGCCGCAGTATTCAGCATGTTCAATCAGCGCATGATCTGCAATCCGTTTCTCAAACTGTTCCCTGGAAAGGAAAAAATACTCCCTGCCATCCTCCTCACCCGGACGCGGTTCTCTGGTAGTAGCCGATATCGAAAGCGCATAGCCGTCATACTCCTCCACCAGCCGCTTCATCAAAGTGCCCTTGCCCGCCCCCGAAAACCCGGAGACCACGATCAATATCCCTTCATTCCTCATCTGTCTGCCCATCCTCAGTCTGTGCCCTGCCCGATATGGTTTCCGGAAGAAGCGCCGAAAGCACGATCTGGCTGTTTTCCATCACCAGCACCGCTTTGGTCTTCCGCCCCTGCGTGGCGTCAATGGCCATTCCCGTCTCCTTCGCCTTCTGTACCATACGTTTCACCGGCGCCGAATCGGGACTGACAATCGCGATAATCTTCCCCGTGTTAACCACATTGCCAAAGCCTATGTGAATCAGTTTACCCATAACAGCGTCCTTATTCAATATTCTGTATCTGTTCGCGCACCTTCTCGATCTCTGTCTTTAGTTCGATCGCCCTGTTTGAGGTTTCCAGATCGGTGGTCTTTGAGAGGATCGTGTTTGCCTCGCGATTCATCTCCTGCGCCAGAAAATCCAGCTTGCGCCCAATACTGCCGCCCTCCATCAGACATTCCCTCATGATAGTGGTATGGCTCCTTAAGCGTACCAGCTCCTCATCCACGCACACCTTATCCGCAAAAACCGTCACCTCTGTCAGCAGCCTGGCCTCATCAATCTGTGTATCCTCCAGAAGCTCCTTCACCTTATCCTTAAGCCTCTGCTTATACTCCGCAATAATCTGCGGCGCGCGGTGCTCGATAAATTCCACCCCCGCCAGCATGGCGTTCAGCTTCGCCAGCAGATCGTCACGGATGTTTTCGCCCTCCTTAATTCTCGTTTCCACAAAGGCCTCCGCCGCACCGCGCACCGCCTTCTCCAGAAACTGCCAGAGCTCTTCCTCATCCACGTTCTGTTCTTCCATGGTCAGCACTTCCGGATACCGGGACAGCGTGGATACCCGCACATCGTTGTCCAGCGAAAAATCCTCCGACATCTGCCAGAGATATTTCATATATTCTGCCGCCAGCTCCCTGTTATATTTCACACAGAGATTGGACTCCGTCATATCCTCGTAGGTGATAAACAGATCCACCTTGCCCCTCTGCATATAATTTTTGAGCTCGCTTCTGATCGCCGTCTCAAAAAAATTCAGTTTTTTGGGCATCTTAATGTTGACGTCCAGATATCTGTGATTGACAGCCTTTATCTCCACGGTAATCTTCCGCGCGCCCTCCGTCACCTCACATCTTCCGAATCCGGTCATGCTCTTAATCATCGTCATACTCTTCTTTCTCTTAATTGTAAACTTCATGCTTTCAGTGCATAAGCAGGGTCAAGATGCTCGTCATAAATCGCCATAAGCATATCTGTATACAGGCATGTGCTCCGCTTATGCCACTTTCCGACTCTGCTTATGCGCGGAAAAAGACCTACGCATACAGTTTTCATTATAGTGTAAAGGGAAATAATAGTCAAGAAATTTGAGTTTTCCCGCACGGAAACGTAGAATTTGATATCAATTTCAGCAGATGATGTTAATGTTCCGTCAGTATTTTTCATAGCACTACGCAAAGACACTGCTTCTGGCACATCTGTGACAACTTTTAGAAGTCTATCCCCTTCTAAATAATAAGATGTATTACCTTCACTATTAATAAACTCTGCCGATGTAGCTTCAACCGCAGAACTTGTTTGTACAAAAGCCGTATTGGACAAAACCAGACACAAACATATTACCATTAACAAAGATGCGCTTTTTCACAAATATACTTTCTACAATACTGCACTATCTATAACATCAAATTCCAGATAATAAATGTTTGGCTTGAAGCGCATCTTTCTTTTTTACCAAAATTTTGTAATAATCTTTCACCTTGTCATCTCTGCATAAAGCAGGACTCATGTTCCCAAGATTATTCATTGAAAGCCTTAAATTATTGTTAATGATATCTGTTTTGTATAAAACTCCCCGCTCATTCAACAGATTCTTCGCAATAAAGAATTTCTCCATTTCGGAAGTAAAGTAAACTTCCTGCCAATTACTAAATAACACAGCATTGCTCCTTTCATATGTTTAGTTTGGAAAATTAAAGATGCTTATAATATTCTGTACAAAAAACAATGGAATCACCCCTCTCTAAAGTCCTGACACTTTGCCGTGCAGTTATCTGACCGGAACATAACCTCTATAATAAAATAGTATATTACGAAATTAAAATAATTTCATTATAAATAACTATATTTTGTAGTTGTTTTGTTATTTTGACAGAATCGTGATCGCAGAAAACCCCTGCCGACAATTGAAAAGCGCCACCGTTTATGCTATAGTTTTATGCTGTAAATGTAAATAAGAAACTGAAAAACGCACGGAAAACGGAAAAGCAAAAAAGGCGGAAAAAGATTATGGCATTTGACGGTATCACCATTGCAAATATCACAAAGGAACTTTCGGAAACGCTTCTGGGCGGCCGCATTTACAAGATCGCCCAGCCGGAGAGCGACGAGCTGCTCCTCACCATCAAAAATAACGGCAGGCAGTACCGTCTGCTGTTGTCGGCGGACGCATCCCTTCCCATGGTCTATCTGACGGAAAATAATAAACCCAGCCCCATGACCGCGCCGGGCTTTTGTATGCTGCTGCGCAAGCATCTGCAGAACGCACGCATCACCGCCATCTCCCAGCCGGGACTGGAGCGCGTCATCCATCTCCGGCTGGAGCATTTGAATGAGCTGGGCGATTTATGTGAGAAAAAGCTGATCGTGGAGATCATGGGCAAACACAGCAACATCATCTTCTGCGACGACAAGGATCAGATCATTGACAGCATCAAACATATTTCAGGCATGGTCAGCTCCGTGCGGGAAGTGCTGCCGGGCCGCCCCTATTTCCTGCCGCAGACACAGGACAAGTGGAATCCCCTGCGGTTTTCCGAAAAATATGCACAGGAAAATCACGTCCTCTTTATCAAATCCACTGAGGACAGCGAGTCTTTGAGTTATGTAAACTTATGCGCCCATATGCAGGAAAAACCCATGCCGCTATATAAGGCGCTGTACACCACATACACGGGCCTTTCGCCCATCATTGCCCAGGAGCTCTGTTTCCGTGCCGGCATCGACGCGGACATGCCCGCCAACGTGCTGGAGGAATCGGCTTTACAGGCGTTATACAAAACCCTTTCCGATATGATGGCGCAGACCGCCGAGGGAGACTTCTCCCCCGTTATCATCTACGACGGCAGGGTGCCTCTGGAATATGCGGCGTTTCCCCTGACCCTTTACGGCGACAAGACTTCTCAGTCCTTCGCCTCCATCAGCGATGTGCTGGAACGCTACTATGCGGAGCGCAGCATCGTGACCCGCATCCGCCAGAAATCCGTGGATCTGCGCAAGATCGTCCAGACCGCCCTGGAGCGCAACGTAAAGAAATACGATTTACAGATGCGGCAGATGAAGGATACGGAAAAGAGGGATAAATACAAGGTTTACGGCGAACTGATCAACACCTACGGCTACAATGTGGAGCCGGAAGCCAAATCCATGGAGGCGCTCAATTATTATACCAACGAGACCGTCACAATCCCGCTGGACAACACGCTGACCCCGCAGGAAAACGCGCAGAAATATTTTGATAAGTACGGGAAACTGAAGCGGACCTACGAGGCGCTCTCAGAATTGACTATTCAGGTCAAGGAAGAGATCACGCATCTGGAATCCATCCTTGCCGCGCTGGATATCGCCATGCAGGAGGAGGATCTGGTGCAGATCCGGGAAGAACTGATCGAAAGCGGCTATATCCGCAGAAAGGGCGGCTCCAAAAAAGTAAAAATCACCAGTAAGCCCTTCCACTATGTGAGTAGCGACGGCTTTCATATCTATGTGGGAAAAAATAATTTCCAGAACGACGAGCTCACCTTCAAATTCGCAAACGGTGGCGACTGGTGGTTTCACGCCAAACAGATTCCCGGCTCCCATGTGGTCTTAAAAACCGAAGGCGCCGAGGTACCGGACCGCGCCTTCGAGGAAGCCGCAAGACTTGCCGCCTACTATTCCAAGGGGCGTGAGCAGGACAAGGTGGAAATCGACTATGTGCAGAAAAAGCATGTGAAGAAACCGGCGGGGGCCAAGCCCGGCTTTGTGGTGTACTACACCAATTTCTCCATGGCGATTGACTCTGACATATCTAATTTGACAGAAGTCTGACAATGCCGCACATACTCCGAAAGAGCCGACACACAACTTCCTGTGTCGGCTCTTTGGGCCCCAGCATTACACAGTCTCTCGACCGACGGACTCATCAGACAGGTTTTAAGGCTGGCTGACCAGCACCTGCTCCCCGTCGGAAACAGCCGTCACCGACCCCTCATCTGTGTAATACACTTCGCACTGATATTTATTTAACAGCGCCACCGTCTCCTCCTCCACCCGCAGGCGTTCCGGGTCTGCGGTGAGGACGGCGTAACGTGGTCCTGCCGTGGCAAACAGGGTTTCCAGATTCTTCGTATAATTCCCGTGATGGGGCATCTTAATCAGGTCAAACCGCCCTTTCGACGCATCTGATTCCAAAAATTCTCCCGTCCGTATTTTCTTGGCGTCCCCCATCAGCAGGAATCGGTTTTTTCCATTCATAACACACGTTATTAATGAATAGTTATTATCATTCTCGTAAACGCTCTCGTCGGGCGCGTCCACGTAAAACGATACGCCTTCCACATAGAACGAAACATCCTTTTTCAGCCGCTCATACGCCGTGTCCGTCTCCGCAAGCGCCTGCATCAGCGCAAGGTAAGGTTCCGAATCTTCTTCATAATCCGGCATCAGCACACAGCCCACCTCATACCGGGAAATCAGATCCGCCGCGCTGCCGATGTGATCTTTATCGAAATGACTCAAAATCAGATATGCGATCCGCGTCTTCCCCCGTTCATCCAGAAAGGCACAGATTGCCTCCGCATCGTCCGCATCCGCCGTATCGTTCACCACTACGCTCTCCCCCGCTTCGATCACGATACAGTCCGATTTGCCCGTATCCAGAAAGGTCAGCTTAAGCGGCGCCCCTGCCCCTTTTTCTCCACATCCTGCCAAAAGAAACACCAGACAGAACAGGAGCCAGCCATATCTCCATCTTCTCCTCACAGGTTTTCCCTCTCCTATTTCCGCTTCCTCTTTTTTCTCCGCCTCTTCTTTCTCTTTTTCTCCGGCTTGTCAGATAACAGGTGTAATTTTTCTGCGATATGCACGAGCGTGTAACCTCTGGGGAATGCCTGCAGTTCCTCCCGGCTCACCCCGCCGATCAGGAGCAGTACCGCGCCGTAAACGCAGACGCCTATGCCGATGGCAGCAAGCAGTACCACCCGGCTCACCGGAATCAGCAGAATCAGACCGTGATAAATGCCGTAAACCACCGCTCCCATGATAACCGCCGCAAAAAGCGGTTTCAGGAACAGTTTGACTACGTCCATGCGGTACTCCAGATGCTTTCTCACAGACAACTGGTTTAAGATACACATAATCAGGGAATAAATGGCGTTTGCCGCCGCCAGCGCATACAAATCCAGATTCGTATAAAGCAAAAGCGCGATCAGACCGGCCACCTGAATCACCAGCGCGATCACCGCATGGATTACCGGCGTATTGACCTTCCCGATCCCCTGCAAAACCGCATTTGTCAAAGTGGAAAGACTGTAGAGCACGACGGTCACGGCCAGCGCCGCCAGAAGGCCGGAGGCAATGTCCAGCGACTCCTTCTGCGGAAAGATAAACTGCATAATAGGTTTCGGCAGTACGGCAATCCCCACCGCCGCAGGAATCGCGATCAGCATGGTCATCTGAATCGCCCGCGTGACCTGCTTTCTCGTCTGCGCCACCGTCCCCTTCACGTAGGAAGCCGCCACGCCCGGAATAATGGCCGAGGACATCGCGGAGGCAATGGCAATCGGAATGTTCACCACCGCCACCGCAAGCCCGGAAAAGATACCGTAGTGATTGCTCGCCAGTATCGCATCCACCTTCTTATAATCCATCATATGATAGTAGATGGTCATATTGACCACCGTCGTGCAATTATAGATGAAAGTACTCAGAATAAAAGGGGTAACGATGGTGAAGATCACCTTAAAAATCTCCTGATAGCTCTCCTCATGCCAGCTTTTGTCCCGCTCCACCCGCCTTTTGATCACACCGCTGTTTAAGCGGTACATCCCGAACATGAAAAAAAAGCCGATCAGCACGCCCGCGCCGGTTCCAAGCGCCGATCCCGCCGAACCGTAGATGGCGCGCGTAGTGGCGTCCTCATCCACGACCATGCCAATCAAAAGCTTCGCCGCCAGAATACTGACCGCCGCATTTAAAATCTGTTCTAACACCTGTGAGATAGAGGTGTGTACCATGGAACCGTGCGCCTGAAAAAAGCCCCGGAACACACCGAGAAATCCCGAAAAAAAGATAGTCGGCGACAGCACCCGGAGCGCCACCACCGCATTCTGATTCTTCCCCACCAGAAAAGGCGCTCCCACGAAAGTCAGAATCGAGGCAACGCCGCCCACCACCAGAACATAGAGAAGTGCACAGACAAAAACCCTCTGTGCATTCCGATATTCCTTAAACGCAAGCCGCTGGGCGATCACCTTGGAAATCGCCGAGGGGATGCTGTAGGAGGAAATCAATAATATAATTGTATAGATATTGATCGCCGCATTATAATACCCGTTCCCCTCAATCCCGATAATGGAGAGAAGCGGGCTTCTGTATATCAGGCCGATCACTTTGACGAGCATTCCGGCAGCCGCCAGAATGCCCGCCTGAAACACAAACGTGCTCTTTTTCTTCGGATCTCCCATGCCCCTATCCAATCAGCCAGTCATACATTTCCTGATATTTCTTCGCAGATACATGCCAGGAGAAGTCCGCCGCCATGCCCCTGTCAACGATCTTGTTCCACTCCCGCTTCTTATCATAGTAGATATGCTCTGCATAGCGGATCGTGCCAAGCATCTCATGGGCATTGTAATTCTTAAAGCTGAACCCTGTACCGGTGCCCTCATACTCATTATAAGGCTTCACGGTATCCTTCAGACCGCCTGTCTCACGCACGATCGGCACCGTGCCGTAGCGCAGGGACATCAGCTGGCTTAACCCGCAGGGCTCAAAGAGCGACGGCATAAGGAACGCATCGCTGGCCGCGTAGATCTTGTGGGAAAGCGCATCCGAATAGTAAATATTCGCCGACACCTTTCCGTGATACTTCCAGTCAAAATGGCGGAACATGTTTTCATACTGCTCCTCGCCCGTACCGAGCACCACGATCTGCACATTGTCCTGACACAGTTCATCCATGATATAAGCGATCAGGTCGAAACCCTTCTGGCCAGTCAGTCTCGACACAATGCCCAGCATCATAGCCTTATCATCCTGATTCAGGCCAAGCTCCTCCTGGAGGGCGCGTTTGTTTTTCACCTTCTCCTTGCGGAAGTTGGCCGCATTGTATTTGAAATCTATGTGCTTATCCGTTTCCGGATTAAAGTCGTCGTAATCTATGCCGTTCACGATACCGCGCAGATCCCCGGCCCTCGCACAGAGCAGACCGTTTAATCCCTCGCCGTAAAACGCCGTCTTGATCTCCTCCGCGTAAGTATCACTGACTGTGGTGATGGCGTCCGCATAAACCAGACCGCCCTTTAAGAGGTTGGCATCCTTGTATGCCTCCAGCTTATCCGCCGTAAAGAAATACCCCGGCAGTCCCGTGATCTCCTTTACCTCCTTCACGCTCCACTTGCCCTGGAATTTCAGGTTATGGATGGTCATAGCGGTCTTAATGCCCCGGTAGAACTCTCCGCCCTGGAAGCGCTCCTTTAAGTATACCGGAATCAGGCCGGTCTGCCAGTCATGGCAGTGAATCAGATCCGGTCTGAAATCAATCACCGGGAGAATGCACAGCGCCGCCTTACAGAAAAAGGCATACTTTTCAATCTCAAACAGCGCGTTATCGCTGTAAGGCTGAAAACCGTTAAAATAGCTCTCGTTATCAATAAAATAATACTTTACGCCGTCGACTTCCGCCTCCAGAATCCCCACATACTCCTCTTTCCAGTGAAAATCCATGTAGAAATGGGTCTTGTAGGTGAGCTTATCCTTCATCTCCTGTTTCATGCAGGTATACTTTGGCAGGATGACCCGCACGTCAAAATACTGTTTGTCAATACACTTGGGCAGAGAGCCGACCACGTCCGCCAACCCGCCTGTTTTGATAAAAGGTACGCCTTCCGACGCGACAAATAAAATTTTTTTCATGACAACCCTCCAACTGTAACATGCTATTCTTATGACAGGCAGTCCGTATGAACTCCTAAACAACAGTATACAATATTTCGGGTGGCAATAAAAGGATTATTTTGCAATTTAGCAAACGTAAAATTTATTACCGCCGGTACTGCAGCCGGATCTTATCCGCAATCAGGGCAATAAATTCCGAGTTGGTCGGCTTGCCCTTTCCTGTGTTGATCGTATACCCGAAAAGCGCGTCAAGAGTCTCCATCCGCCCTCTTGACCACGCCACCTCTATGGCGTGGCGGATCGCACGTTCCACCCGGCTCGGCGTCGTCTGGTATTTCTTTGCGATGGTGGGATACAGGATCTTCGTGATAGAGCCGAGCATCTCCACATCCTCCACCGACATCATGATTGCCTCCCGCAGATACTGGTATCCCTTGATATGGGCGGGCACACCGATCTCGTGGATCATGTCCGTCACGTCCTTCTCCAGATCCCGCACCCCGGTTTCCAGCACATCCTCCGCATTTTCCGCCTGTTCTGTTCCCTTTTCCCCCGAGGGGACGGTGATCAGTATCCGAAACTCCTTGTTCGTGCTGATTAAGTTATCCAATATTCGGTAAAACTGCTCCTGATCCCTTGCGGCTGTCACATTCAATGTCTCCATTTTTTCCTCCATTCCCCTTTTACGCGGCATCTTATATTTCAACTCCTGAGTGAAAAAAGTCTGCCCGGCAGACTTAGAACTTCCAAGTCAGCTGCGCTGACTTTGCAATGCAGCCTTTGCGGTTGAGTTTTAGAAGTTCTTTTCACTCTATTATAAACAATAGTTGGGGGATGGGGAATATTTAGGCATCGCATTACACCCCTGTCCGCTAATCCACATAGCCGAATCCAAGAATCGTGAATTCCTTCTCCACATCTTTTGCCGCCATCTGTATACGGATCACATGCCTTTTCCTCTCCTTCTCCTGCAGCAAAATCACCGTATTGCAGTGAATCCAGCCGTTCACATGCGGATCTGCCGTAAGCTTTCTTTCCCCGTCCACAAACACTTCCGCCTTTCCGGCGCTTACTTCGCCGGAATCCTTAAAGATAAGAACCAGTGCCCTGCATACAATCTCCAGCATGAAAGGTTCCCCGCTCTTTTCCCTCTCTCCGCAGTACATCCAATTGTGGGGAAACACAGGGGTGCCATGCAGATCTCCGTCCATCTCCACGGTCTGCAGCCGCGTATCCTCAAAGCGAAACCCTCCACAGACGATCTCCGCCCCTGTCGGCCTGTCTTTCCTGTCTAAAAGCCTCACACGCTCAAAGTCCGCGCCGATGACAGGCTCCGGCAGACCAGCCTCCAGACATGTCTCCCCGATGCCCTCTGTCTCCGCCGCCCGCTCAAAAAAGTAGGTCAGACAGTCTGCCATGATGGTGTGCCCCGTATTGGTCGGATGAAACATATCATAGAAAAAACTGTTTTTCGACAGCACACGCCCCTCATCCGGCTTTAGACGAAACTGTGGCACCACCGCATCCTTCACGCTGACCATGGGCAGACGATACCTTTCTCCCACCACTTTAAGCCGATCCTGCAGATTAAAGTCATCTGCAAAAACAGAAAACAGGAGCACCACCGCCGGTCTGTTCGACAGCTTCAGTATCTTGCGCACCAGACTCTCATAGCAGTTCCCCTTTGTCTCGTCCCCCTCGTCGTTTACCGCAAACTCCACTACAACAATATCCGGCAGGCTGCCGCCGTCCCGCAGCACATCCCTCTCAAAGCGGATCATCCCAAGTTTCGACGGCGTCCCGCCCACACCAGCCTTGACAAGCTGTACATTATCCCCTCTTCCGAAACGTTCCGCAAATCCCTGGCAGGATTTATATGCATAACACTCGCTATTTATCGGTACCGCGCCCGCTCCCTGGGTGATGGATCCGCCTATATAAGCAAGTGTCACCTCCTCTCCTCTCTGCGCTCTGCGTATGGCGGTTAAAACCCTGCCGGTATCGCCGCTGCACATCAGGGAACGCGCAATCATCTCCCTGTATGCATGGGAAGAGAAATCGATCCGCCCCTCCTCGTCGGCCTCCGGCGCCTCAAATCCGTCATGCAGATAAAAACGGACATTTGCCACAGCCACAAGCTCCGGCCTGTCAAACGAAAAGCAGAGCTGTCCCGGCTCCCTGTCGTCATCGCTCCACAGCTGCTCAGACAACCTGATCCTGACTTCCGCGCCATCCCCGCGAAGCACACAGCCAATCTTCGTCCCTCCGCCCAGAAGATCCCTTTTCCCATACATCTGAAAGACGAAAGAGACTTTCTCTGCCGACTCCTCTGTCTCCACACTCACCCCGATGCTGTGCACCAGTTTGCGGAATCCTGCCGCATCCCGCAGGAGCCGCAGTATCTCAGGATCGGTAATATTTCCCGTAATCCGGGCGCTGTTTTCCAGTCTGCCCATGTCCTCAGGAATATACTGGACGCCGTGTCCATCCGGCTGTCTTGAGCCGAATATTTCCTTATCCCGCATCACATAAAAAGAAGCCCGCCTGCTCTCGGGATCCTTCGGCGCTTTCGGTCCACTCATCTTTCCTTCCTCCTCTTTCTGTCTCCGGCACATCCTATTTTTCTTCTTCCGTCCCTGACGCCGCCCGTTTCACGGACTCGCGTTCTATCAGTTTACAGGGGATGCTGCGCTCCATGACAGCATCCGGCCCGCTCTTCTCGTCCGTATTCAGGCTTTCCAGCAGGATGGCGGCCGCCTCCGTTCCTATTTCATAGAGTGGCAGTTCCATCGTTGTCAGCGCCGGGCTACAGTACTGGGATATTTCCTGATTATCGAATCCTGCCACGGAAATGTCATCCCCCACCCGGATGCCATGCTCCCTGAAATAATCATACACACCGCCCGCCATGCGGTCATTCATACAGAAAATAGCCGTCACACCCTCGTCAACCAGCTCACCGGCAAACCGGTAGCCCGATCTTCTTTCCCAGTCCCCATAGCGGACCCAGCCGGGATTATACAGAATATTCTCCTCAAACAAGGCCCTCTGGTGCCCCCTCAGCCTGCTTCCCGTGTGTATGTTATCCGCCTTCCCCGCAAGAATACCTATTTTCCGGTGTCCCATGGAGATCAGATACCTCGTCATTTCGCAGGCCGCCTTCTCATCATCCGGGATCACCGCAGGCGTATACGGTGAATGGGTATAGGCGTAAGCTAACACCGTAGGGATCGGCATGGCATCAGAAAAATAACGTACCACTCTGGCATGTCCCGCCACATAGAGCAGTCCCTCCACCCTGATTGACATCATCTCCTGCATGACAGGATCCAGCACGGAGCGGTATGCGCTTTCATTCTCATACCAGAACTCCCCCCATCTGGCATACAGGCGCAGATTCTGAATGACTGTACGGTATTTTTGCTTCTCACAGTACCTCATGATTCCTTCCATAATGGCAGGCGTGGAAAACTGGCAGATATCCTCCGCAATAATACCGATCATATTGGTTCTTTTTTTCCGCAGACCCCTGGCATTATAGTCGGGCTGATACCCTTTACTGCGGACAACCGCCAGTACCTTCATTCTGGTTTCTTCCCCCACGTTCGGCCTCCCGTTCAGAATATTGGATACCGTAGCCACGGAAACCCCGCATTCTCTGGCTATTTCCTTGATTGTCACCATAATCCCGTACCGCCTTTCTCCTGCGCCTTCGCATTTTATGTAAAACGTTTAATTCCCGATAACGCCAAACGGACGCCGGCTTCCGCCAGCGTCCATCTGCCACGTAAAATCCCCTCCCCCTCCGTGTCTATCTGTGAAACTTTCCGACAATCTCCCCGAGATGATCCGCCATCTCCCTGTTCTGCTCGGATTGATTCTGCGTCGTTCCCGCAATCACGGCTGTCGTCTCATTCTTCTCCACAATCGTGCCGATTGCCATCTGATTCTCTCCCATGATTACGCTGACATTGCTGGCATTCTCCGCAATCTGCGTCACAGAGTCCTCCAGCCTGTTTATTGCGTTCAGCATCTCATCCAGCTTCTCTTTGATCCCGCTGACCGCCTCGCTGTAGTCCGTTGACTTCTCCGCAAATCCCTTGAACTGCACCACCACATCCTGCTCAATAAAGGAAATGATGGACTCAAAGCACATATTCACAGTGGCAATACTGCTGTTTGCTTCTCCACAGATATCCTGGATGGATGAAGCCGTATCTTTCGAGGTTTCCGCCAGATTGGCAATGGATCCCGCTACCACGGCAAATCCCTTTCCTGCCTCGCCGGCTCTCGCAGCTTCGATGGACGCATTGAGTGACAGCAGATTTGTCTTCCCCGCAATATTTAAAATCTCTGCCGCCAGTTCATTGATCTTTGTCAGACTCTTCAGCTTCTCAATCGCCTCCTGAACAGCCACCTTTGTCTCATTCAGCTTTTCTTCCCCGTTCCGATAGGCAAAATCCGCCTCATCCTTCATATCTACGGCGCTTTCGATCATATTATCACTCGTATTTACCGAAGTCTCAATCCCTTCCAGTATAACATCCACCAGATGGTTGATGCTGTCAATCTCCGTATTTACGTTCCTGACAAGCGCGTTTGTATTCTCCATGGACGCCGAAAGCTGCTGCGTAACCGCGATATTATCCGCCGTGTCGTCCGCAAGGGCTCTTGCGGAATCATGCATACTCTCCGCCTTTTCATTGAGCGAGTGGGAACATGCATTCAGCGTGTCGGATATGGACTGCAGAGAGTGAATCAGCCCGTCAGTAGCCTCCGCAATACCACCCAGCTCATCCTTTCGCCGCATATGCTTCTGGATGCCCGGATTGTCCGCTATATTAAATTTCTGTAAAGCCACAATGCTCCCTTCAATGGCTCCCAGCGGGCGCATAAAGCCTCTGATGATCATTCCGGAAGCCGCCAGAAGCACCACCAGCGCAGCCGCCGCCAGAAGCGTCATAATCCGCTTCAGAATGTCGGTGGTCGCAAAAATCTCATCCGCACTGTCAGATACAATAAAAAGCCATCCCCGGTTCGCCATATAGTAATAGGTGGCAATATTTTCCTGCCCGTTCTCCACATACTCCGTAAAGCCCATGGCATCCTCTGCTTTTCCGGCATACTCCCCGCACAGTTTCTGCAGATATTCCTCCTGCACCTGAGTGGCTATCTTTTCACTGTCCTCGCAGAATATGTACTGTCCGTTTGTCACATTTACCATGCGGTACTCCGCATTTTCCATACCCTGCATGGTCAGGGAATCCAGAATCTGGATCAGGCCTGTGGTGAATACGCCGCCGCCGACAAGACCGATGGGACTGCCGTTCTCGTCAAAAACCGCGCGGTATATGGATACGATCTGCTGCCCGCTGGCAGGAGATATGATAATGCCTGTATTGTATACGCCGTCCGCCGCGAGAAGGGCGTCCTGCAAAGCCTTTAAGGGGTCTCCCTCCCTGGTGGTAATCCCCACTACCGCAGCGTTGGTATGTGCCAGAACATGGGTGTTCCATTCGCTCACATAAAGCCCTTCCAGATTACCTACGTCCGCCGAAAACTTCTCCGTATATGCCTGTGCCGCAACCACAGCCGCCTCATCCGCAGGATTCTCCAGCACAGCCTGTATCTCTCCCGCCCGGCTGTACGCCGTGAGCGTCTGCTCTACCTCCTTCACATAGTTCTCAATGATCTGGCTGCGTTCCTCCACCACCGTTTCCATATTGTTCGTGGTGCTCCGCCTTGTATTATCGGTGATCGCATTGCTGATAAAAAGAACCATCGCCCCCATAACGATAATCTGTACTGTCAGAATACAAGCTGTGATCCTGGCACTCAATCCGATTTTCAATACCCCGCCCCTCTCTTTCCGTTCCCCATACTTCCTCTTTTTCGTGTGTCCCGATAGTTAATCGTTTAACTTCCGCATGGTAAAATTATACCTTCACAGAAAATACTTGTCAACGAAAAATTGCGTTGCTTCCTTCCGCTGCGCCACGCTCATAGCAGGGTAAAGGACAGCAGACTGGCATTCCCCTCTCCCCGATAAGTCAGGTAAATCGCCTGTTTTCCGTCGGGAATCCGTACCCGTGCGCCGTACTCCTCCCACACATTGGTATCTTCTATCGGAATCCGCGCCATGATTTCTCCATCCCACGCACATCTCACCTCAAATACACCGCGCGCATACCCCCTCGTCCGAATTTTGATCCCACTTACGCCGTGACATTCAAAATACTTAAACCCAGCCGTCGCCGTGTCTTTCATATTGCCGATATATCCCGGCTCTTCCTCTCCGTCCCTGCCGTCCTGCATGATTTTCGGAAATGCATCCCCACCCACATACACAGAGGGATTCCCGGTAAAAAGATGGCAGGCAAGATAGGCAGGATATTCCCCTCTGCCGGCCAAGGGGCCGCCGTTTAGGCCGCAGGAGGTAATTTCCGCCTGAGGAATGGTTCCGTCTGGCAGGATTTCCAGCTTTTCCGCGCACCCCTGCCTGCTGTACCAGGTGCCGTTGGTGTGGCGGTGATAGAAAATATACCAATCTCCGTTTATTTCTACCATGCTGCCGTGGTTGTTGGCCCCGTATGCCATCGGCAGACCAGCCGGCTTGTAAGTGCTGATATGTAAATCACAGTTGCTCACCAGAACGCCGCCATAGGCAAACCCCTCCGTAGGATTTTTGCTGACGGCATAGCACAGCTCGTGCATCACAATAGAGGAATAGATCAGATAGTAGGTATCACCGACCTTGCGCATGGAGGCCGCTTCAAAGTACTCATGTCCCTCAAATCCTGTTCCCTGGCTGTACTCGCAGCCGGGAATCACAATTTTCGGCGGTACCGTGACCGTCAGCATGTCCGGTCCCAGTACCGTGGCCTGCGCGCCGCTTCTGGATCTGTCGCCCCTGCCGCAGAAGCCGGTATACAGATAAGTATTCTCCCCCTCCGTCAGCACACCGGGGTCAAACTGCGGTTCATCCCCCTCTCTTTCTCCCAGCCTTGTACCATCCTCGTAATGTACATAGCCGTAAAATTCGTACCGCCCCGCCGGGGTATCGCATACCGCCACGGAAACCACACAGGCCTTATCCAGCACATAATAGAGATAATATCTGCCGTCCGGGCCCACCGTGACGTCCGGCGCGTACAGGCACATCTTCCCGTCCATGTTCATGGGATCCGCCGTTTTCGGATAGATCACGCCCTCATAGCGCCAGTCGCCCAGATCGTCCACGGGAGCCGACCAGCACACATAGTCGCCCATACAGAAGACATAGCCGTTATAAAAATCATGGGAGCCGTAAACGTAAACTCTCCCGTCAAACACATAGGGTTCCCCGTCCGGGATGTACTCCCAAGAGGGAAGGTAAGGATTAAACGCCTGTTTTTTCATATTTTCCTCCATTTCTGCGCTGCTTTCTGCGCATAAACGAGTTTGTGGCAAGCAACGCGCAGACACAAATCTCGCGATTGAAAATTTTCATTTTCAATCTTCTCACCTGAAATAGCTCCTTTCTAAGTAAAATTTCTGTTCCTTCTCTAAACGCACGGTCAGCCCCGCTGCCATTTACTCAAGTGTTAACCTGTATTTTAACTTTTCAATTAAACAGCGTCAATAGTGCGCAAGGTAATTTTCATCCAAAACATCCGCTATACGCAAAGTATCAGTGCGTCAGCATCTCCTCGATAAAAATCCCATACCCCTTCGTGGAATCATTTACCAGAACATGGGTCACCGCCCCCACCAGTTTCCCGTTCTGGATAATGGGGCTGCCGCTCATACCCTGAATGATCCCGCCCGTCAGCATCAGAAGCTTTTCATCGACCACACGGATCACGATTCCCCTGTTCACGTTCTCGTGCTCCAGATTGACCTCCACGATCTCCACATCATAAAATTCCGGCTCCCCGGAAACGGAACAGATGATCTGAGCCGGCCCAAGCGCAATCTCCTGCTTTAAGGCGATAGGCACCGGCTCATAGACGGCGTTTGCCACCAGTTCCTCATCGCAGAACCCAAAAATCCCCTCCGCCGTATTTTCCGTAATCTCCCCGATCACGTTGTCGCTGTCATATTCAATGTATCCCGTCAGCTCCCCGGGCGCGCCGTTGGCGCCTCTGGTAATGCCCACAATCTCCGTCCTGTAGAGCGTCCCTTCTTCCAGATTCATCAGAATGGATGTGTCCACATCATTGATGCCGTGTCCCAACGCGCCGAAGGTGCTGTCCGTTCCCTCGTAAGTCATGGTTCCGATTCCCTGCGCATTATCCCTTATCCAGATTCCAAGCTTCCACTCCTCCATACGGTTTTTTCCGGCATTTATCATAACATCTGTTATCTCATTGTTTCTTCTGATGGTAAGCACCATATCCTCCCCTTCGGAGGCCTCCACCATACTGATAAACTGTTTTTTATTCTCCACGGATTCCCCGTTACATTCCAGGATGTAGTCTCCCTTCTGCAGTACATACCTGGCCGGGGATATGGCCTCTCCCCCGCTGCTCTCAAACTCCCCGATTCCCACCACGAGCACACCGTCCGTCTTTACATATATGCCGATGGGAATGCCTGACGGAATCAGCATGGTATCCTGAATCACCTCAATATCCACATTTTTATAGGGAAGGACGCCAAACAGTTTCAGATCCATCTGATAAGTATCAATCTCATTCGCCTTCAGTTTTACGGTACGGGCAAAATCCACATGAATACTCTCCGCCCTTTTGTCCCCTCCGGCAAGAAGATATGCCTCATCCTCCGCATCCACATCCGTCACGGAGGCCACCGGCGCCGCTTCCTCAGATGTGCGGTAAATCTCCCCCGATACCGGAACCCTGAAATCAAACTCCTGCTCTACCCCGGCGCGGATTCTGATCTGCGACGGGATCTTATCTAAATAGGAAAAGTATATCGTAAAAAGAAGCGCGGCCACACCCGCCAGAAGCAGCAGCCACAAAAACCCCCTGTATTTTCTCTCCTGTTGTTCAGTCATATATATTGAATTGCCCACTCTTCACATTCCTCTCCTTTTTCTATGTGCATATATCTGCATAAGCAGACTCGAAATACTCCGCATTTTCCGTTCCCGGTCTTCGCTCCGGCGCACCAAAAGCGAAAGGACACACTTTACAGTATGTCCTTTCTAGTATGTGAAGAATCTTATTTTTTAATTTTGTATTATTTAGTTTTTTCTGCCAATTCTTTCATTTCCTCCGCATTTTTTAACGCACTGTCCGTAATCACGTCGCCGCCCAGCATTCTGGCCAGCTCCTTCACGCTCTCTTTCTGCCCAAGCTCCCTGATCCGGGTAATGGAACGGTTGTCTTCCACCTGTTTCTCTATGACAAAGTGCGTATCGGCCATGGCGGCGATCTGCGGCAAATGGGTAATACAGATCAGCTGGTGCCCTTTCCCCAAAATTCCCATTTTTTCCGATACTTTCCATGCGGTCCTGCCACTGATCCCGGTGTCAATCTCATCAAAGATCAGCGTCTCGATCTCGTCCTTGTCCGCAAGTACTGTTTTAAGCGCCAGCATAATGCGGGAAAGTTCTCCGCCGCTGGCCACCTGTGAGAGCTCCTTCACAGGCTCTCCGGGATTCGTGGAAATCAAAAAACGCACACCGTCAAAACCGTTTTCTGAAAGTTTTTCCTCATCAGCCTCCACATGAATCTCAAAAACCGCCTGTTCAAAATTGAGATCCGAAAGCGCCTCCCGCATATTTTGGGAAAGGGTCTGCGCATTTTCCTTCCGCAGGACGGAAATCTCCTCTGCCAGCGAAAGCGCCTCCCGCTTCAGCGCCGCCTCCTCCTTCTCCAGAGCCGCCCTGTAATTGTCGTAGTCCTGATACTTTTCTATGGTTTCCAAAGCGCGTTCCCGGTATGCCAGAATCTCCTCCACCGTATTTCCATATTTTGACTTCAGACGGTTTATCAGGTTCAGACGCGTTTCCGTCTGCTCAAACAGCCCTGCGTCAAACTCCAGCCCCGAAAGATACTCCGCCATCCCCCTGTTATAGTCGTTCAAAAGGCTGTCAATATCCAGAAGCTGCCTCTCATACTCCTGCAGCGTCTCGTCGTAAGCGGAAACAGACCGGATTTCCCTGATCGCCCTTGCGATCACACTGCCCGCCCCGCTGTTCTCATATCCGCACAGGGCATGGGCGCTGACTGCCGCCTCCTCGATTTTTCTGGCATTGCTCATCCGCTGGTAGGCACGCTCCACCTCCGCATCCTCACCGGGAATTAACGCCGCCTCCTCGATTTCCCGGCACTCAAACTCCGCCAGGGAACACTCTTTTTTGCGCGTCTCTTCATCCGTCCCGTTCTCAGACAGTTCTCTGCATTTGTCCCGGTACTGTCGGTAAGTCCCGCAGAGCCGTTTCTTTTTCTCCGAAAGGCCGTTTCCCGCGTAGGCATCCAGTATTTCAAGCTGTTTCGCATCCTTCAACAGCGACTGGTGCTCATGCTGCCCATGAATATCAATCAGAATCTCCGAAAGCTGTCTGAGCTGCTTTGCGGTCACAGTCTCCCCGCAGACTTTACACTGGCTGCGGTTCCCCATGATCTTTCTCTGCAGGATGAGTTGTCCTTCCTCAAGCGAAAGCTCCATATCCTGTATGGCCCTGACCTGCGCGGGATCCTCCACAGTGAAAACCAGCTCCACCAGCGCATACTCTGCCCCTGAGCGGATCATCTCCTTATCCGCCTTCGCCCCCAGCGCCAGATTAATGGAACCGATGATAATGGACTTTCCGGCTCCGGTCTCCCCGGTAAGAATATTGAGTCCGCCGCCGAAAGTAACCTCCGTCTCGTCAATCAGCGCCAGATTTTTCACATGTAAGCTCTGTAACATTCTATCCTCTTTTCAGTCTCTCCATTAAATTCATGCGGAGAATGCCGCTTTTCAGGCATTCTCCCGGGTGAAACTTAGAAGTTCTCCGCGAAACAGCCTTTGCTGTGAGCGGCTGGAACTTCTTTTCACCCTACCATTCTACCGATCTTCTCCATTACGATCCGGGCATCCTGTTCGCTCCTCATCGCCATCATCACCGTATTGTCCCCGGCGATGCAGCCCACGACCTCCTCAATCTTCATGGCATCCACCGCTGCTGCCACAGCCATCGCCATGCCGGACACGGTCTTTAGCACCAAAAGATTCTGTGCAAGATCCATGGAAACATACCCTTCCTTCAAAACCCTCCCGTACTTGTCTCCCAGATGCACTTCCTCCCCGCCAAAGGCCACATATTTCTGCCGCCCCCTGCCGTTGGGTATTTTGGAGAGTTTTAATTCCCTGATATCCCTGGACACGGTAGCCTGCGTGACCTCGTAGCCGTCGGCCCGCAGCCGCTCCACCAGCTCTTCCTGCGTTTCTATCTCATACTGCGATATCAGCTCTGTAATCTTCTCGTGTCTCTTCTTCTTCATAACACGCCCAAATCCTTCTCGTAACCGGTCTCAGCTGCAAATGCCCAGGCCAGTACTGAATCGTTACTCCTTTCCCTGTTTGTGTCACGCATCACTCATTTTCTTATGGAGTACCGTCAAAAAGCTCTCCGTATTCAGCCTTACAATCCCCGTTGTCTTATCGGAACGGCGGATCAGCATACGGTCGCCAGTCTTAAGCGTTACCATATTGCTGCCGTCAAAACTGGCCTCCACCATCTGCTCATGCCCGTCCTTCCCCTCGGGAATCTCCACTGTGATCTCGTCCCCTGGTGAAAACACAATACTGCGGGTATTTAAAGTATGCGGACAGATCGGCGTCAAAAGCAGCAGTCTGGCCGACGGCTCCACAATGGGACCGCCTGCCGAAAGATTGTAGCCCGTAGAGCCTGTGGGCGTGGCCACAATCACGCCGTCCGCACAGTAATCGTTTAAAAAACGGCCATTCACATAAATACGGACATGCAGGATCTGCAAAGAACCGCAGCGGGAAATCACGATATCATTCAGAGCATACCGCTCCTCTTCCTCTCCTGTCATCACCCTGCCGGAGAGCATCATCCGCTCCTCCCTGACAAATTCATCCTTCAGAAGCCGCTCCACCGCCTCCTCGGCACAGGCGCTCTCCACCTCCGCCAGATAGCCCAGCGTGCCAAGATTGATGCCAAGAAGCGGGATATCACTGTCCATCATATTACCGGCTGCCCGGAGCAGCGTCCCGTCTCCCCCGAGCACAAGCGCACAGTCCACCCCGGCCGTCCCCTTTTCCGCAAGGGCCTGTCTCTCGTTTTTGACACAGACGGCTTCCCCACCGTGCTTTTCAATAAAGGCTGTTATTTTTTTGGTAAATGCTCCCACGGGGTCTTTCCCCTCGTTGGTAATCAGATAAAATTTCTTCATCCGCTATTTCGCCCCATCCAGCGCGCCGTGCGCCTCCTCAACCAGCTCTTCTATCCTCGCCGCCTGTCCGTCTTCCCGGGAAATGCCTCCCCCCGCCGCAAGCATTGTATAAAGCGCATCGATTGCCTCTTTTTCCGACATGCCCAAAATGTTCTCCGGAATCTCCGCCCGTTTCTCCAGCCACATCAGATACTCAATATTTCCTTCCGGCCCCTTAATCGGCGAATAGGTAAGCCCCTTCACCGAAAAGCCTGTCATATCCGCGTAATCGACAATCCGCCGCACCACCTCGGTATGTACCTTCCGGTCACGCACCACGCCCTTTTTCCCGACCTTGTCACGACCGGCCTCAAACTGCGGCTTAATCAGGCATACCATCTCTCCCCCCTGCCGTAAAAGGTTCCTGGCGGGAATCAGGATCTTGGTCAGCGAGATAAAGGAGACGTCCACCGACGCAAAGTCGATGGGCTCCCTTATGTCCTCGTCAGTTACATAGCGGAAGTTGGTTTTCTCCATGCAGACCACGCGCCCGTCATTCCGAAGCTTCCAGTCAAGCTGCCCGTGCCCCACATCTATGGCGTACACCTTTCCCGCGCCGTTTTGCAGCATGCAGTCCGTAAACCCGCCGGTCGATGCGCCGATGTCCATACAGGTCTTATCCCGCAGGGTGATTGGAAACTGCCCGACGGCCTGCTCCAGCTTAAGGCCGCCGCGGCTCACATAGGGAAGCGTTTTTCCCTTCACCTCAATTTTTATTTTACTCTCGTCAAACAGAGTGCCTGCCTTATCCTCCCGCTGGTTATCCACAAACACATTTCCCGCCATAAGAAGCGCTTTCGCCTTCTCCCGGGAGGCTGCATATCCCTGCCTGACCAGAATGACATCCAGTCTTTCCTTCATACTCCCTGCTTATCTATAAAGGCCCTCCAGGCCGCACATACCTTTTCCTCCACAGACGCCGCATCGATGCCGGTCTCCTGCTTCAGAAGCTCCACATTTCCATGCTCCACATACTCATCCGGAATGGCAACACCGAGCACCTTTGTCCCTTCGTCCAAAGAATCCACAAACGCTCTGACCCTGTCACCAAAGCCGCCGCTTGCCACATTCTCCTCCATCGTAACGATCAGTCTGTGGGTTTTGCATGCCTCACGGATCAGTTCCTCGTCGATGGGCTTTACGAAGCGGGCGTTTACAAGCGAACAGGACAATCCCTTCTCCTTCAGCCTCTCCCGCACCGTAAGGGCCACCTTCACCATACTGCCCACCGCTAAAAGCAGAATATCCTTCTCCTCGGAAAGCGTCTCGCTCTTCCCGTAGACAATCGGCGCCCTGTATTCCTTTAATCCGTCAAAAGCCTCTCCTCTGGGATATCGGATGGCAATGGGGCCTCCAAACTCCACCGCAAACTTAAGCATATCGGAAAGCTCCCACTTATTCTTGGGCGCCATCACATGCATATTCGGTATGGACGACAGATAAGACAGATCAAACAGTCCCTGATGCGTCTCCCCGTCGCTCCCCACAAGCCCCGCCCTGTCGATACAGAATACCACCGGCAGATTCTGGATACAGACGTCGTGAAGAATCTGGTCATAGGACCTTTGCAGGAAGGAGGAGTAAATCGCCACAATGGGTTTCAGACCTCCCGCCGCAAGCCCTGCCGCAAAGGTCACCGCATGCTCCTCCGCAATCCCCACGTCAAAGAAACGCTCCGGGTACATATTCCGAAACCGTTTCAGGCCCACGCCGTCCGGCATGGCCGCCGTAATCGC
The DNA here is from genome assembly GCA_947174505.1 of uncultured Lachnospiraceae bacterium. Taxonomy (GTDB): domain Bacteria; phylum Bacillota; class Clostridia; order Lachnospirales; family Lachnospiraceae; genus UBA3282. The sequence goes on along the minus strand of CAMWJF010000008.1, from coordinate 16,133 downwards.
CACCACCTTCTCGTCCCGCTGCCCCAGCTTACACATAACCGTAGAAAAAATATCCGTGTAGTTTGCCTTCGCTTTTGGGGAACTGGGAATGCCCGTCTCGATATCAAAAGGCTCCGCGCCGTGGAATCTGGCAGGATGCCGCTCCGCAGGCGCATATCCCCTGCCCTTCTGGGTAATGACATGGACAAGCACCGCCTTTTTGACCTTCCGCGCCTCCCGGAATATATGTACCATTTCCTGGATATTATGGCCGTCCACAGGCCCCAGATAGGTAAGGCCCATATCCTCAAAAAGCATCCCCGGCACCACGAGCTGCTTGAAGCTGCTCTTGGCACGCCGGATCTGGCTTACCACCTTATCCCCATACTTAGGTTTGCCGCGCAGGGAATTATAAATCCCCTCCTTCAGATCCAGATACATGTCCGCCGTCCGGATATTGTTCAGGTACTTGGAAACGCCGCCCACATTCTCGGAAATGGACATGTTATTATCGTTTAGGACAATGATAAAGTTCGTCTCCAGACGGGAAGCGTTATTCAGCGCCTCATATGCCATGCCGCCCGTAAGCGACCCGTCACCGATCACGGAAACGATCGTGTTATTTCCGCCCTGGATGTCTCTCGCTTTCACCATCCCAAGCCCCGCCGATATGGAAGTGGAACTGTGTCCCGTATCAAAACAGTCACAGTCGCTCTCCTTCCGCTTCGGGAAACCGCTCATACCGCCGAATTTCCGCAAATTCACAAAACCGTCCCGGCGGCCTGTCAGAATCTTATGGGTATAAGACTGGTGTCCCACATCCCAGATCAGCTTATCCTCCGGCAGGTTTAAAAATAAATGGAGCGCCATGGTCAGTTCCACCGCCCCGAGATTAGAACCGAGATGCCCGCCTGTCACGCTGATGGACTGAATCAGGAATTTCCTGATTTCCTCCGCCAGTACACCATAATCCTCCGGCGCAATCTGCTTGATATCATTTGTCTGTGTTATCTGCTCAAGTAACATACTACTCCCCCATGATTCCGCTCCGCGGAATCTCAAATCTGTGCGGAGAATGCCCGTACTTTGGGCATTCTCTGGTGTGAAGCTTTAGAAGTTCTTGGCGAAACGCCCTCTGGCGTGAGCCTTAGAACTTCTCTTCACACTATGCCCCCTTATTTTTCTCTGTAGATCAGCTGCTCCACCAAAGTTTCCAGAAAAGCGTTCCTGTGCGGAAACGCCCTCAGTATCCCGACTGCTTCCCCGGAAAGCGTCTCCACCTGTCTTTTCGACTCTTCCAGACCATGCATGGCTACATAGGTCAGTTTGTGATTCTTTTCATCGCTCCCCACCGGCTTTCCAAGCACCTCCAGACTGCCCGTCACATCCAGAATGTCATCCTGAATCTGAAAGGCCACGCCAATGTTTTCCGCGCACTGCCCGATCCGCTCCACCGCCTTTTCGTCGGCTCCAGCAAGCACGGCCCCTATCGTCATTGCCGCCTGGATCAGCGCGGCGGTTTTATTCTTATGGATGAACAGAAGCATTTCCTCCGTCACTTCCGTCTCCGGCTTCTCCGCCAGAAGATCCGCGCACTGGCCGCCTACCATGCCATAGACACCGGCCTTTTGCCCTAAAATTTTCATGGCGCACTCTGTCCGTTTATAATCCGCTATCGTCACCGCCTTGTCAAACGCGCGAAGCGCCGTCTCATACGCATAGTTTAAGAGGCCGTCCCCCGCGATCACGGCGATATCCTCCCCATAAACCACGTGGGCTGTTTTCCTGCCCCTGCGGTAATCGTCATTGTCCAGCGCCGGCAGATCGTCATGTATCAGGGAATAGGTGTGGATAAATTCGATAGCCGCCATAAAACAGAACAGACTGTCTCCCGTCTCTCCGAACAGGGCGGCAGTCTCCCGCATCAGCAGCGGACGCAGCCTCTTGCCCCCCGCCGATACCGCATAGTCCATAGCCTCCAGCACCCTGCGCTGATAGCCTTCCATCCCGGGAAGATACCGTTTTACTATTTCCTCCGCTTCCCCGGTTTTTTTCTCCAGTTCCTCTTTAAAATTCATCCATTCCACCGTCCTCATTGATCTTAAGCACTTTCTTTTCCACCCGGTCTATGGTTTCATTACACTGTGCCAGAAGCGCCATACCCCGGTTATATTCCGCGAAAGACTGCTCCAGGGTAATGTCCTCCGTCTCCAGCCGGCCGATCACTTCCTCTATCTGCGCAAACGCGTCCTCCAATGATAACGCCTGTTCTTTTTCTGCTTTATCTTCTTTCCTTTTAGACATATTGTTTCTCCTGTACCTGTGCCAAAAGACTGCCGTCCTTCACATAGACCCGGATCTGTTCTCCCACTGCCACCTGCTCCACGGAGGACAGTGTCCTTCCGGCATCGTCAGCCGCATAGGCATATCCCTGACTCAGCTTGTCCAAGGGCGACAGTCCCTTCATATGCGCCGCGTATAGCGCAAGCCTGTGCCTTGCCTCCTGCAGCCGTCTCTCCATCGCCGCCTGCAGGCGCTCCTCCAGCGATACCGACTGTGTTTTTTTCATACGCAGGGTATACAGGGGACTCAGATACTTAAGCCGCACCCCATACTGCTCCACCCTGTTCTGATAGGCCTGTATCGTTCTTTTGCACAGATGCTCCATGGTACAGGCATACTCCGCCATCCGCTCCTCCATCTGCGCAAAATCGCAGACCGCGAGCTCCGCGGCCGCAGACGGTGTAGGCGCACGCAGATCCGCCACAAAATCCGTGATGGTCACGTCTGTCTCATGCCCTACCGCAGAAATAACCGGGACACCGCAGTCAAAGACCGCCTGCGCCACCGCCTCCTCATTAAAGGCCCAGAGATCCTCGATGGAACCGCCGCCACGCCCCACAATGATGGTATCTACCTGAAGCTTCTCCAGCGCGTGAATCCCGTTTATGATGCTGGGTGCCGCCGCCTCCCCCTGCACGATGGCCGGATAGAGGATAATCTGCACATATGGGTTCCTTCTGGTCGCCACATTGATGATATCGCGTACCGCCGCCCCCGTCTCTGCCGTCACCACGCCCAATACTTTGATATAACGGGGAATCGGCCGCTTATACTCTTCGGCAAACATCCCCCGCTCCGCAAGCTCCGCTTTCAGCCGCTCGTATTTCTCATATAAAGCCCCGATCCCGTCCAGTTCTATCTGTCTGGCGTATAACTGGTATTTTCCGTCGCGCTCATAAACATCCACACTTCCGCTTACGATAATCTGCTGTCCCTCCGCCATGCGAAAGGGCAGTCCCTTCCTGTCAGAGGAAAACATAACACATGATATTGCACTTTTTTCATCCTTCAGCGTAAAATAAATATGTCCGGAGGTATGATATTTACAGTTACTGACCTCACCCCTGATCCGAACCTTCTGCAGCATAAAATCCTGTGTGAACATATTCCTGATGTAGGAATTGACCTGTGCCACTGTGTATACGTTCTGCATATGAATGCCTGCCTTATGCAAATTTGGCCAAAACGCCGTTCACGAAACCGTAGGAAGCGTCCTGCCCGAATTTTTTGGCAAGCTCCACCGCCTCATTGATCGCAACACCGGTAGGAACATCCTCGTCATAACAGATTTCATAGACGGCCAGACGTAGAATCGTCAGATCGACCTTGCTCATTCTTCCGGTATCCCACCCCGATGCTTTCTCGTTCAAAAGCGCGTCAATCTCAGCCAGTTTCCCGGAAATTTTATGATATTTCTCCGAAATATAGGCAGCGTCCCCATCCGTTGCAGCGTCCTCATCCTCAAAGAACAGCGCCTCCTGCTCCGGCATATCTTCCATCTTATTAAATTCTACCCGGAACAGCAGCTTAAATATCTGTTCGCGCAACTCTCTTCTGCTCATAACCTACCACTCATCCTATTTGTCGTTACTATTCGTAACATTTCTAATATAGTAACTACTTATCCTTTGTCACATTGATACCGGCAATACGGATGTTCACATCCAGCACCTCCAGCCCTGTCATATTCTCAATCGCGCCCTTCACCTTAGTCTGTACTCTCTGGCATGTGGCCGGAATATTATACCCATATTCCATGGTGACCGCAAGTCCCACCTTAACCTTTTTCCCGGACACTTCCACCTTGGCTCCCCTGGAAAGTCCTCTGACGCCGACACGGCTCAAAAGTTCATTTGTGAGATTGCCCGCCATGGCCGCAACCCCATCCACCTCCGTGGCTGCCAACGCCGCGATCATCGCTACCACGTCATCCGCGATCTTTACCGTCCCGGCCTTTTCCTCCTGTGACTCATATCCGCTCTTTGTTTCTTCCTGTTCCATGTTTTCCTCATTTCCGCGCTGTTTTTCGCGCATAATGCAATATTTCTCCGTATTGGCTTAAGTATATCAAACTTTCCTGTTCTTGCCTAGTCCCATCAAAGCCAGAAGCTTAAGCTGTACTGCTTTTCGTTTTCCACATAGGATACCGCCTTGTCCGGGCAGTCCAGATAGCGGAAAACCTCCTGCTCCCCGATCAGTGTCTCCTGCATTTTACGATAGGTATCGGGGCCTTCGCATTTCAGCGTCACATAGGTGTCTCCCCGGTCATAGCTGTCCGTAAAAATTTTCTCGATTTTCTCCTCGTCAAAATCCGTGAAGTATACGCCCTCTCTCACGTAAAAGTTGGCATCCATGGAGGAGCACTCTGGCATCTCCACCACATTGTCCTGCGTATGCGTCAGCTCCATCTGCTCCGTGGTCACGCAGAGGTAGTCGTAATTGATCGTAGGTATCTTCTCCACAGGATAGTCGCTTCCTCCCACCGCCTGATAGGACGCGTCGCCCCAGGTAGTATCCACATAATAGTATTCCCCGTCGATCCGCACCAGATTCCATGCATGTCCTTCGCCGCCTACAACCCGTCCCAGCACCAGCGTCGCAAAGACGCCCGCCCGGTTCAGGAGATACTGCGTCGCCTTCGCATATCCCTGACACACGGATTTCCGCTCCAAAAAAACGGAACAGATATTCTGGCTGTCCTTTGCCGACGCGTCATAATCCGTATGATGGATCAGATATTCATAGACATACTTCACTTTCTCATACTCGTCCGCATCCTCCGGCATATCAGCCAGGCATTGGTTTACATAACTGTCTATCTGCTGCTGTTTCTCTTCCACTTCCTCCGGGCTGAACCGATAACTGCCCGTAAAAGTAATCTTTTTCAGAATGCTGCCCAGCGTATACTCCGTATAACTGTAACCATCCACATAAAAGATCTCGGGATGGTCATTTAACACACACTGGAACACACGGGAAATCTGCTCCTTGTCACAACTGGAAAGCTTCACGTTTTCCCGGAAACCGACAAGCGCCTCCAGAATCTCCAGATAGACATCCTGTTCCTCCTCAGCCAGCTTGCCAAAGGCATAGCAGTCCTCCTGCTCCTCCCGCAGTTTTTCATCCGGCCGGGCAAGCACCTGCTCGGGCAGCTTCCCGTTCGTCCCGCCGGCCGCCTTATCCTCCTGCCTGTAGAGACTGCTCTCGCTCTGGGACAGTCCCTGTCCCGCAAAATAAAGGGCGCCGGTTAAAGCCAGCATACAAAGCAGTAATATCCCTGTCCTTTTCACACGCAACCGCCCCCTTCCCTCAGGCATTCCTGATATCTCCTACGTTCTGCCAAATTCTGACAGAACCAGTCCTTCATTCCGCTCCACCGTCATACCGATACTCCACTGGTTGACAAACAGCAGGAGCGGATTATCTTTTAAATCCTTAATTTTCTTCATGTCCGAAGTGCCAGTCAGCCTGTCCAGGTCAATATCCTTATTTTCAATCCATCGGATATATTCGTAGGGCAGATTCTCCAGCTTAATTTCTACATTATATTCATTTTCCAGCCGGTATTTCAGCACATCAAACTGCAAAACACCGACTACGCCGACAATGATCTCCTCCATGCCGGTGTTAAACTCCTGAAAAATCTGGATCGCGCCCTCCTGCGCAATCTGCATAATGCCCTTGACAAACTGCTTGCGCTTCATGGTATCCACCTGTCTGACCCTTGCAAAATGCTCGGGCGCAAAGGTCGGGATTCCCTCATAAGCAAACTGCTCACCGGGCATGCAGACGGTGTCCCCTATGGAAAAGATTCCTGGATCAAACACACCGATGATATCTCCCGCGTACGCCTCGCTCAGGATTTTCCGCTCGTCCGCCATGATCTGCTGGGGCTGGGACAGCCGCATTACCCGGCCTCCCTGCACATGCCTGACCTCTTCATTGACGTCAAACCTTCCCGAACAGATGCGCATAAACGCGATTCTGTCGCGGTGCGCTTTATTCATGTTTGCCTGAATCTTAAAGACAAAAGCCGAGAAATCATGTTCCACCGGATCAATCAGTCCGATATCCGCCCTGCGGGGCAGCGGCGTAGTCGTCATCTTTAAAAAATGCTGCAGAAAGATTTCCACACCGAAATTCGTAAGCGCCGACCCAAAAAACACCGGGGTCAGATTTCCCGCCTGAATCTGCTCTAAGTCGAAAGGCGCGCTTGCCCCGTCCAAAAGCTCGATCTCATCGGAAAGCTGCGATAAAAAGTCTTCCCCAATCTGGCCCGCAAGATTCTCCGTCTCCGAAAACGGAATCCTTGTGGCATGTCCCTCTTTCGTTCCCTTCTCCGTATCGGCGTAAGTGATCACACACCGGCTCTCCCGTTCGTAAACACCCTTAAAGTCCTTCCCTGATCCGATGGGCCAGTTCACCGGACAGGTGGCGATTCCCAGTTCCTTCTCGATATCGTCCAGAAGCGCAAAGGTATCGTTGGCGTCCCTGTCCATCTTATTGATAAAGGTAAAGATCGGGATATGGCGCATCACACATACCTTAAACAGCTTGCGCGTCTGCGCCTCCACGCCTTTGGAAGCGTCTATCACCATCACCGCCGAATCCGCCGCCATCAGCGTTCGGTAAGTATCCTCCGAAAAGTCCTGATGCCCCGGCGTATCCAGAATATTGATGCAGAACCCGTCATAGGAAAACTGCAGAACGGAAGAGGTAACGGAAATTCCCCTCTCCTTCTCAATCTGCATCCAGTCGGAAACCGCATGTCTGGCCGTAGCCTTCCCCTTGACGCTGCCCGCCAGATTGATCGCTCCCCCATACAGCAGGAATTTCTCTGTAAGGGTTGTCTTTCCCGCATCCGGGTGCGATATGATCGCAAAGGTTCTTCTTCTGTTTATTTCGTCCGCATAATTTCCCACGTTTTTATCCTCCAACCACTTTTCTACAGTATAGATGCGCCGACATGCTCGGGGCTTACGGACACGGATTGCAGCGCACTGGTTCCTTTATCCCCACAGCTTTCCGTGTCCTCCGTCTCCCCGATTCCAGAACTGTCTAATACAATCAGAAAGATTCTCTTCCTCCTTTGCCCCCTGTCACACAGGGCCATGCCGCCAAAAATCCATACTTTACTTATAGTAACATAAAACCTTTCACAATGCACACAGGAATTGTTACGTATCTTATTTCTCGTCAGAATTCACCGTACTGATCACAACCGCATCCGGGCTCACGCCAGTCTTGCGGATGACAATGTCCTCGATCTGGGCACGCTGCGCTTCCGAAAGCTCCGCCGTATTTACCACCACGTCCACACTGTCCCCGTCTATGCTGACAATGGCGTCATCAAAGCCCTTCGCCTCCAGCAGAATCTCCGCCGCCGTCTCCTTCTCCGCAATATCTGTCATGGAGATCATACTGCTTACGGCTTCCTGCTTCTGTGTCTCGCTGATGTTGGCGTTATTGATGATCTCCAGCAGCGTTTCCTTATTCTGCACCCGCGTCTGTTCCTTTTCAAGCTTCGCGCCGGAAAGGGCTGACGCTGTTTCCGCCGATGTAAAGACCGCCTCGCCGGGCACCTCATCCATCTGCTCTTCCGCAAGCGCCTGCGCCAGTTCCTCGTCCACACTGCCGCTTCCCGCCATGGTCACGTCGCTGTCCAGACTTTCGATATCGCCGGACGCCTGCTCGATATCTTCCTCAGACAAATCCAGAAGCGCCGCGTACTCCGCCTCCGCATCTTCCTGCGTAAGCCCGGTAGCTCCCATTTCCCCGCTCACGCTCATCAGATCTTCATCCGTCACCTTAGTACCCGCAAAATTCAAGTACCCTGCCACCGCGATCATAATGGCAAGCGCCGTAATCATCATCTGGTTCTTCTTAATCATATTCTTCAATTTCTTCTCCCCTTCACTGATTATTTGTTTTCATTTTAATTATTGATATTCTATTCATGTCTACATCAAATAATACCTGAATCGCTTCGATTATGTCCCTGCGCACCTGCGGCTGGTCCGCCCCCTGCGCAATCACTACTACACCCTCCACGCCGGGGTCTATCGTCTTGACCACAAGCGGCACGTTCTGCCCCCGTTCATCCACCGTACAGACAACCTTCTTATCCAGCCTGCTCTCCGTAATATGGCGGCTTCCTCCCGACGCATCCGTCTCTGTTGTGTCCGCTGTCTCCTCCGTGCCGTCCCTGGTCAGAATGATCTCCTCCGATTCCCCCACATAAATCAACACTCTGACCTTTCCCACTCCCTCTACGCACCGCAGACTGTCTTCCAGTTTCTCTTCCCAGCTTGTCACATAGTCCGTACCCTTCTTTTCTTCCTCAAACGTATGTTCGCTTTTTATTATAGTACCGGATGTGTCCAATAACCCGGACTTTGATTTTTCTTTTTCCACCGGCAGAGAAATGACACAAAGCAAAATACCAGCCAGTATCAGGATCAGGCATTGATCTTTTCTGAGCTTCTTCCCGCCGCTTATCCGCTCAAAAAACTTCTTAGCCTCTCCCATCCCGCCTCACCTCCACTCTTTCTTCCTCCATCCCCAAAAGCGCGGCAAACCGCATTCGGTAAGACGAAAGGTGTGCATCCTGAACCGGTTCCCACGTCTGCCCGACCACAATTTCTTCAATCTCAATCTGCCCGGCCTCTTCCCCTCCCGCTCCCTCCTTCATCCAAATTTCAACCTCCGGCAGGAGCGCTCCTGTATCCGCGTCCTGTTCCTGTGTAAACCGGATGGAAACACGGCTCACAAAATACGCATCCGTTCCCAGTTCACTGTTTAACCGCTCCTTCATCTCCGTCTCCATCCGCTTAACCACTTCCTCCGTCACGCCATTCGTCTGCATCTTCCCCGAAAAGGCAGGCATATCCGAAAATGCCTCCCATTTCTCCAGAAGAATCCGCGGCTCCTCCCACGCGGTCCCGGCAAGCTGAAAAACGGGTTTCAGGAAAAGGAGCAGTATGATAATACCCGAAACGGATTTGATATACTTTTCATACTGCCTTCCCGGTGCAAAGTGTACGACCGCCTGCGCCGCAATCATAAAAATACCGATCTCCCTGATCGTGTCAAGCATCCTGCCACCCCCGTTCACCGCACAGCCTGTCCTGTGGAATAACTGATGATGGCTGCCTGAATCATAAACATCCCCACAGAAGTCAGCGCAATCCGCAAAAGCATCAGATTGCCCTCCCCCACCCTGCTTGCGCAGTTTGTCAGCCGCTTGTCGCTTATAATGCCGATCAGGGCCGCACTCAGTTTCATCACACAGGCTGTCATGGCAATTTTCAGGATAGGCGCTGCACAGAGTGCAATAAGCGTAAACGTCATAAAAAGCCCTAAGCTGTTTTTAACAAGCACGGCAGACCCCAGCACCATCTCAAACATCCCTTCCGTCAGCCCGCCGATTCCCGGCATCGCGGAAAGCGCCTTCTTTACCGCCGTTGACTGCAAAGAATCAATAACAGGCGATATCATTGACTGTAAAAGGCTGAAACCGGTTATCAGCCAGACTGACGCTTTCAGGCTGCCCTTAATCACCTTCTCCGAAAGTTCCAAGAGCAGGACCAGCTTTTCCTCCATCCAGATTCCGTTGATCACCGTCAGCAGTACATAAACATAAACAAAAGGCACCAGCACCGAAAGATATCCCCATTCGATCAGACAGACCGCCACCAGAAGGAGCTGATAATACACCGAGGCTGAGGCCGGACCCGAGGCGCCGCCCACAGCCAGCATATATGTCGGAATATAAAGTTTGACGAAAGTGACCACACCGTTTAGGATTTCCTTCACCGTACCAGCCGTCTCCGCAAAAAATTTCAGGAGCACCGCGATCAGCAGCAGATATACGAAATAAAAGGCGATATCCGACACCTGATGGTCATGGAACAGGTCTGCAAAACCGGAAAAAAGGGCTGCCGCCACGCCAAGAACAAGAATTGTAAAAAATAACGCCCGAAATTCTTCCTTCTGGAACAAAACGGCGCCCGATATGCCGCCTCCCAGTTTCTTAAGCGCCTCCCAGAGCTGACCGCCCATAATATCGGCAAGCACCGCCTTCCCGTCAAAAGAGTAGGCTGGAAACAGCCTGTCGAAATCCCTGACAACCGCGTCCATTTCCATCTGCTCCCAAACCAGCGCGCTCTCCTGTGTCCCCATCCGCACCAAACCTCCTCCCCCGAATTATACTCTAGATAATTGATTGTATACTTTCCATCAGGGAAAACAGCACCGGCATTCCCATGGAAAGAATATAGAGTTTACCCAGCATCTCTACCTGTCCCGCCACACCGGCATACCCTGCGTCCTTGCAGATTCCCGCGCAGAACTCACAGGCGTAGGTCGCGCCCACCGCCTTTAGAAGCAGCGCAAGATAGCTGTAATTGTCGCGCAGATAGCCCCGCAGCATCTCCATCCCTGCCAGTATCTGCATAAAATAACGCATGATATATTCCAGCATCACAAAGCAGACCGCAAGCGCCACATAAAAACCGTATTCCGCCTTATGACTCTTTAAGGACACCGCAAGAAGCACCCCGACAACGCCGATCACCCCGGCCTTGACCATATCCATACCATTTTCCCTCCCCATTCCCCTCCGGATCTGTAAAACAGCGCCCGCGTTCGAATTAGGATGAAACATCATAATTCGAACAGCTGCTGCATCATCACAAACAGGTCGTATATATATGGAACAATCCATGTTAAAACAAGAATTAACCCGGCAAGGCTGATTAGAAAGGCATGATCCTCTCTTCCGCTATGTTTTAAAACCTGATTTAATATTGTGACCAAAATGCCGACCGCCGCTATCTTGAAAATCAAACTAACGCCCATCCGTCCTCCCCGTCCCTCACAGCAGCAGAATTGCCAGAAGCAGTCCTGTCAGTATGCTGACGCTGTGTATCATTTTTGATTTATTTTCACAGGTTTCCTCCGCCTGCCGGTATCTGCCTTCCAGAAAGGCTTCCGCCTGTCCGACGCGCCCGGCCTGTCCGCCCTCTTCCCGGAAACGCAGGCTTTTTGCAAGCTCTGCTACCGTCCGCTTCTCGTCCTCACGCAGTGGGAACGGTTCCATGCACTTTCCCAGCTCTTCCTCCCAGACCCTCGGGAAATCCGTTCCGCCCTCCCCCGCCGTCCGCTTATATATGCGTCCGAAGCATTCAGAATAACATTCGTCATTTAATTCTTTCAGCAGCAGACAGATCTCCGGCATCGTATGTTTTCCGTAGGATATCTCGCTTCGCATCTGTCCCAGCATCTGGGACAGCACCCTCAGGTGCCTCACCCGCTCCTTCTCCTGCCCCGCCAGACTGTGTCCCCATCCGGCGCAACCGGCAAGAATACATAAAAACCCTACTGCCTTATACATGGCTTCCCTTCCCTGTCATAAATCTCCACAGTCCTGCACGCGCCCTGTATGCGTTCCAGCATCACATATCTTTCAAACAATCCCTGCTCCATCATATAACGCATGTATTTTTTTTGCCTTACTTCCTCCAGGGAGCCGCCGTGAATTGTGGCAAGCAGCTTACAGCCACACCCGCCTGCCATCTGCAGTGCCTGTGCATCCGCCAGACTCCCCACCTCATCCACAGCCAGCACCCGGGGCGCCATAGAACGGATCAGCCGCATCATGCCCTCCACTTTCGGACAGCCGTCCAGCACATCCGTGCGGATTCCCACGTCGTTTTGGGATACGCCCAGATAACTCCCCGCAATCTCCGAGCGTTCATCCACCACACTCACATTGACTCCCGGTCCATAGACCGTTCCGTCCGACACCTGTCTGATGATATCCCGGAGCATCGTGGTCTTGCCGCCGCCCGGCGGGGAAATCAGAAGTGTGCTCATCACCCGCCCCTCCTCATACAGACGGGGGATCAATGCGTCCGCGGCTCCCCGTATCTGATGCGCAATCCGGATATTTAAATAACGTATGTATTTCATATTTCTTATCCGGCCTTCCCCGTCCAGAATCACCTGTCCGGCCAGCCCTACCCGGTGTCCACCCGGCACTGTCAGAAATCCCTGTCTGATTTCATCCGCAAAGGCGTATATGGAATATCTGCACAAGTGCCCCAGCATATCTTCCAGCTCTTCCGGCGCAGGTCTGGCCGCCCCCTCCGGTCTGTCCACAATTCTCCCCTGCATGTCCAAAAAATGCTCTCTATTATTGATTAATATACTGAGCGGCATACCGGCCCGGAGTCTGATCTCCTGAAGCCGCTTTGCCTGTTTCGCCACTTCCCGCCATCTTTCCCGGCTCTCCTCCGGGAACAGGCCGAGAATCTCCTCTGCGCGCATTCCCATCCCCCCTTATCTCATTACAATATATGATGCTTTGTCCAAGTTATGCTTTGAAAAAAAGGCATATTTTGTCTATCCTGAAAAAACCAGTGGCATTTCCTGAAAAAAAAGGTTAGAATAAATAAGGAAAAACTGTAAAAGAGGGATTCATATGAAGCTGGACATGCATTGTCATACAAAAGAAGGTTCTCCTGACGGAAAACTGGAATTGCTGGAAAACATATCGATCTTAAAGCAGAAGGGCTATCAGGGAATGCTCATCACTGACCATAACTCCTACAAGGCCTACCGCTATTATAAAAAATGTAAGGAAAAGCCGGACGACTTTGTTGTCCTGAAAGGAATTGAATACGATACCATAAACGCGGGCCATATGCTCATTATCATGCCCACCGGTGTCAGTCTGCCGATTCTGGAGCTGCGGGGACTTCCCATCATTCTCCTCATAGAGATCGTTCATTTTTACGGCGGGATTATCGGGCCTGCCCATCCCTGCGGAGAAAAATTTTTAAGTATCTGCAACACCCTGCACGGCAGATTCTATGAGCAGATCTACCATAAATTTGACTTTGTAGAGGGCTACAATGCCTGCGAGGACGCGGATTCCAACATGCGCGCCATGTCGCTTGCAGAAAAATATAATCTGCCCTGCTTTGGCGGCAGCGATTCCCACAAGGAGGACTGCGCCGGTTTCGGATACACGGTTCTACAGGAAGACATTACCTCCGAAACGGAATTAATCAGCTATATCCGCGCCGGAAAGCCTACCATGATCGGCGGCCGACATTATCTGCACACAACGAAAGCCAAGCTCGGAAAAGTAAATAATGTATTGGTATACTCCTTCTGGCTTTACAATAAGTTTCTTGCGCTGTTTCGCCGCAAAGCGCGCAATTTCGAGCTGATGGAGAACCAGCTTCTCGATTCCATCCGCGCCGGTAAGCGCAGGGACCCCCGCTATATCCCGCTGGGAGATGACTGAGGCGGACGCGTTACCTCTCCCTTTCCGCCTTATCGTTGGCCAGCTCCTTCAGCTCCTCAAACTCGCTCTCATACTCCTCGCTTCGCATGGTCGGGTTATTTCGGATCATATCACGCTTGTAAAAATCCAAAAGCCTGCCATACCCTGTCTCCCGCTCCAGATAAAGGCTGAACTTGCCGCGCAGCTCGGCAATCTCCTCTCTGACGCTCTCCCCGTAGGCCGACGGCCTGCTTAAAAGCGCATCCTTTATGGTGGCGAAGGCCTGTTCCAGACCGGCAGTCAGATCCCTCAGACGGGTTCCCCTGCGCTCCCCCCTGTCGAGACGCTTCTGTTCTTTCTCATCATTGTTAAACGCAATCAGCACATCCAGCCGCTTCTGCATGCGCAGCAGCTCCTCCTTCATTCCCACGAGCCTGACCATAAGATCCCGCAGATCCAGGGCCGCTTTGAAGGAGAGCGTAAAATCAGCCACAATGTAGACCGTAAGCAGTACCGTCAGATGGTGCAGCAGCTTTTCCGGCATGGAATACATCAGCTGCTCGATCGGCCTGTGGATCACCCTGGTCATCAGAATGGTAAAAAAACCCCAGGCGATTGAGGACCGCAGGCAGATATGGCCCTTGTAGTTCATAAACCTTCCCGAATAGTCCCAGTATCTCATCTTAAAAAGCGTTTCCATAGCAACTCCCGTCACATACTCGAGGGCCGTCGCGCCGATCACGCCTGCAATATAGGTGAGCAGCACATGATCCACAAAGGGCATGGATACCACCAGCATCATAATCGCCCCTGTACCGTACAGCGGCAAAAAGGGGCCTCTCATAAAGCCCCTGTTTACCCATTTGCGGGATTTAAGTGACACGAAGACCGACTCAAAGCACCAGCCCCCGAAGCAGTAAAAATAAAACAGAAACAGCCATTGAAATCCTGTATAACCAAACATAACCTTTAACCTTTCATGCATCAGACAAAACTGATGATTTCCTCTTTCGGCGCCCTCGTCCGCTCTACACTGAGGGCACGCAGCACCGGACCTTCTCCCTGATACTGCTCAAAATATGACGTTTCCACCCGTGCAGTAACTTTCACCCACTGCTGGTCCTCCAGCTCCTGCGCCTGCCCGTACTCACAGGCATATCCCAGAAAGGCCATATCGTCCGCACAGCAGGTCATCGCCATACGCCCCGGCACAAAGTAATCCTTCGGAAACTGCTTCGGCTTCAAAACCATCCCCACAAAAGAAACCGTCTTTCCCTCATAGCGCTCCGGGTGATCCATGGAATCCAGATACCATATTCCATAACGTTTGTTATCCAATTCAATCACAGGCGCCTTCAGATCATAGGGCAGATCCTCTTCCATGATCTCATTGATCTCCCCGTTGGAATCCTCGAACACAATCTCCGCCTTGGGATTGATCGCTTTCACATTCCGCTTATAACTGCCAAGATCCTCCACCCCGTCGCACCGGTTAAAGATAATCAGCTCCGACTTTCGGATCTGCTCCGCCAGCAGGGATTTCATATTGGTAAAATACATGGGAAAGGTGGAGGCGTCAATGGTGGTGATCTGCTGTTCTATCTTCCAATGCCACGGAAGCTTCATCTCCTTATAATTCCACATGCCGTTATACTCGATAATAATGCGCTCCGGCTTATGTTTTTTCTCAAGCTCGATCAGCCTGTTCGGCGTAAATTCCCCCTCCCCGCCGATCAGCTCAAGCACCGTGCGGCTCTGCTTCAAAAGCGCAGGGTCATACTCGTTTTCTCCCTCCTCACAGAGGATAAGCAGGGTTTTCCCCCGCACCTGAAAATAAGGCTGCGCCAGCGTATAGGTAATAAACTCTGTCTTACCGCTCTCCAGAAAGCCGTTAATCATATAAACCGGTTTCAATCTTCCTTCATCCTTTCTCATTTCTTCCCGCATATAATTTCATGCGTTATTCATTTCCCAAACAGCGCCGCAAGCTTTTCTTCCTTCAGCTTGGAGCCGATTACACAGAATTTTCCCGTCACGCCGGGTTTTCCGTCCCTGACATTGCTCTCCCCGGGCACATAGTCAAAATAAATCCAGCCTCCGGCTGCACCGGCCACCATACCCTTCGCACGAAGCACGATACCGTATTCCTCTTCTTTGTCAAGCTCCTCCAGAATATGCGCGATCTCCTCTTTCGTATAAACCGCAGGCGTCTCAAGCCCCCAGCTTGTGAAAACCTCGTCCGCATGATGATGGTGATGGTCATGTCCCTCATGGTCATGGCAGCAATGGCTGTGCTCATGGTGACATTCTCCGTCATGGCCATGCTCATCGTGGTCATGATGGCAGTGGTCGTGCTCCTCATGGTCATGATGACTGTGTCCATGCTCATGCGACTCGTGGTCATGGTGGCTGTGCCCATGCTCCTCTTCATGGTCGTGGCAGCAATGGCTGTGCTCATGGTGGCATTCTCCGTCATGGCCATGCTCATGCTCCCCATGGTCGTGGTGGCAGTGCCCGT
>CAMWJF010000007.1 GCA_947174505.1 uncultured Lachnospiraceae bacterium | reverse complement strand
TTCAGATTCATGGTACAGTTATCAGTTCAGATACTGTTCCGTGAATAATTTAGGAACATCTATATTTTCTTTATAATTGGTTTAAAGAAATTGATTGTGATAAAAATTTTCCTCGCATTCTTTTTCTAAATGCCGACATAATAATTGTTAAAGATCATCTTAATCATTTAAGTCAAGATATAAGCCAGACTGACCCCTTTTACAGCAAAGAATTTATGCGTCTAAAAGACCGTTTATTTAATTCATTCGGTGTAAATCCTGCTATTCATGGGATGACATTTGGTTATATTACTTCCTTATATGAAAAACAAAAACAGCCTTTCAATGATATATGGGATTATATTCACCCAAAAATCCAAAAGGTTTCCAAAGGACAATATCTCTCTGGATTCTATGCAGATGCGGCTGAAAATGCTTTTAAAGAAATCAACGCACGAACAAAACGCATATATGCAAATGCATGTCCAAATACTCCTATTCCGGACGGTGCCGCTGCAATGACAAGAGTATATTCTTCAAACAATCCCATTGTAGAATTTTGTGATAGACATACCGAGAGTGGACAAAATACTCAATTAGGTTTTATGAAAATGGCTGAAGGTGCTATGATTGCATTAAGAAATCCAGTTGCGCATGAGAATCTAAACATGTCCCAAGATGATGCAATGCGTCAACTCATGTTTGCAAGTATGATAATGTATAAGATTGACGAAGGTGTTATTCATTCGGGTATTACTGAACAAGAATAAAATATCGTAGCCATTTTGTAGCCACTTTAGTTCCCTAAAGTGGCTTTCCACGTAAAAAGGCTTTCGGAGAAATCCCCGAAAGCCTTGATTTTACTGAATAAATTATAATTACTCGATGATAGTAGCCACACGACCAGAACCAACAGTTCTACCACCCTCACGGATAGCGAACGTCAACCCCTGCTCCATAGCAATGGGATGGATCAGCTCGATCGTCATCTCAACGTTATCACCGGGCATGCACATCTCTGTGCCGTCAGGAAGGTTACATACACCTGTGATGTCCGTTGTTCTGAAGTAGAACTGAGGACGGTAGTTGTTGAAGAAAGGTGTATGACGGCCACCCTCGTCCTTGGTCAGAACGTATACCTGAGCCGTAAATTTCTTGTGGCAGGTAACTGTGCCGGGCTTAGCGAGAACCTGTCCTCTCTCGATATCAGTTCTCTGAATACCACGAAGCAGTACACCTACGTTATCACCAGCCTGAGCCTCGTCAAGCAGCTTACGGAACATCTCGATACCGGTTACAACGGACTTCTGGGTCTCTTCCTTAACGCCGATGATCTCAACTTCATCAGACATATGCAGGGTACCACGCTCTACTCTACCGGTAGCAACGGTACCACGGCCTGTGATGGAGAATACATCCTCGATAGGCATAAGGAAAGGCTTATCTGTATCACGCTGGGGATCCGGAATATAATCGTCAACAGTACCCATAAGCTCCATGATCTTGTCGCCCCACTCGCCGTTGGGATCTTCCAGAGCCTTCAGGGCGGAACCCTTGATGATCGGGCAGTCTGTGAACTCATA
Source organism: uncultured Lachnospiraceae bacterium (assembly GCA_947174505.1). Taxonomy (GTDB): domain Bacteria; phylum Bacillota; class Clostridia; order Lachnospirales; family Lachnospiraceae; genus UBA3282. The sequence goes on along the minus strand of CAMWJF010000007.1, from coordinate 105,750 downwards.
CTCCTCTAACTGCTCGGTGATCTCCATCTCAACCAGCTCAAGCAGCTCAGGATCGTCAACCATATCGCACTTGTTCATGAACACTACGATATAAGGCACGCCTACCTGACGGGACAGAAGGATGTGCTCCTTGGTCTGTGCCATAACGCCGTCGGTAGCAGCTACAACGAGGATAGCGCCATCCATCTGAGCCGCACCGGTGATCATGTTCTTAACGTAGTCAGCATGGCCGGGGCAGTCAACGTGCGCATAGTGTCTCTTGTCTGTCTCGTACTCAACGTGAGCGGTAGAGATGGTGATACCTCTCTCTCTCTCCTCGGGAGCCTTATCGATGTTCTCGAAATCTGTAGCTGTGTTACCAGCAACTCTCTCAGAAAGCACTTTTGTGATTGCTGCTGTCAGAGTTGTTTTACCATGGTCAACGTGACCAATGGTACCAATATTACAATGGGGTTTGTTTCTCTCAAATTTAGCTTTAGCCATTTCTAAAGTCCTCCTTAAATTAATTTACTGTCCTTGTTTCCATAATCATTCGGTAAATAGAATCCGCTACCATTGATTATATTAAAGATTACCAAGTTTTTCAAGCATTTATTTGCATTACTTACTCTTTGCAGCCAGTACTTTTCTCAGGATAAAGTCTCACAGTCTTTTTACTTTGCTTTAGCTGCCAGGACTTTTTCCTGTACGCTCTTAGGCACCTGCTCGTACTTTTCAAAGAACATGGAGTAATTTCCGCGTCCCTGTGTCTTGGAACGTAAGTCAGTGGAATAACCGAACATCTCGGCAAGCGGCACATATCCCTTTACCATCTTACCTCCGCCGATATCCTCCATACCCTCGATCCTTCCACGGCGGGAGTTGATATCGCCGATTACATCACCCATATACTCTTCCGGCATCGTAACCTCTACCTTCATAATGGGCTCAAGCAGTACGGCATTTGCCTTCTTCATAGCCTCCTTGAAGCACATGGAGCCTGCAATGTGGAAAGCCATCTCGGAAGAGTCAACTTCATGGTAGGAACCGTCATACACGTTGGCGTGAACGCCAAGTACGGGGAATCCGCCGAGGATACCTGCCTTGGAAGCCTCCTCGATACCTTCTCCGACCGCCGGAATGTATTCCTTCGGAATCGCACCGCCGACAACGGAAGTCTCGAACTTGAATGTCTCCTCTCCGTTCGGGTCCATGGGCTCGAATTTAACCTTACAGTGACCGTACTGTCCACGGCCGCCGGACTGCTTCGCGTACTTGTATTCCTGATCCACAGGCTTGGTAAAGGTCTCCTTGTACGCAACCTGAGGCGCACCCACGTTAGCCTCCACCTTGAACTCACGCAGTAATCTGTCTACGATAATCTCCAGATGGAGCTCGCCCATACCGGCAATAATCGTCTGTCCCGTTTCCTGATCTGTGTGTGCCTTGAATGTCGGGTCTTCCTCTGCAAGTTTCGCAAGCGCTTCACCCATCTTGCCCTGACCGGCTTTGGTCTTAGGCTCGATTGCCAGCTCGATAACCGGCTCTGGGAATTCCATGGACTCCAGAATAACGGGATGCTGCTCGTCACAAATAGTATCACCCGTCGCGGTGAACTTAAACCCTACGGCTGCCGCGATATCGCCGGAATACACCTTGTCAAGCTCCGCTCTCTTGTTTGCGTGCATCTGCAGGATACGTCCGATACGCTCCTTCTTATCCTTCGTCGCATTGTACACATAGGAACCGGAATTGCAGGTACCGGAGTACACACGGAAGAATGCCAGCTTACCTACAAAAGGATCAGCCATAATCTTAAATGCCAGAGCAGCGAAAGGCTCATCATCAGAAGAGTGTCTCACAATCTCATTGCCTTCCATATCGGTGCCCTTGATTGCCTCGATATCGGTCGGCGCAGGCATATACTCAAGAACCGCATCCAGAAGCTTCTGCACGCCCTTGTTCCTGTAAGCGGAACCACAGCATACGGGAACAGCCGTACACGCACAGGTGCCCTTTCGCAGCGCCTTCTTCATGTCTTCTACGGAAGGCTCCTCACCCTCCAGATACATCATCGTCAAATCATCGTCCAGTTCACATACCTTTTCCACCAGCTCATCATGATAGAGAGCGGCGTCATCCGCCATATCGGCCGGAATTTCTGTAATGGTGATGTCCTCACCCTTATCATCATTATAGATGTAAGCCTTCATCTCAAATAAGTCGATGATGCCCTTGAAATCATCCTCCTTACCGATAGGTAACTGGAGAATAATCGCATTTTTACCTAATCTGTTTCTGATCTGGTCTACAGCCCCATAGAAATTAGCGCCCAAGATATCCATCTTATTGATGAACGCCATTCTGGGAACATTGTAGGTATCAGCCTGTCTCCACACGTTCTCTGACTGTGGCTCAACACCGCCCTTTGCACAAAATACGCCTACGGCACCATCAAGTACGCGGAGTGAACGCTCGACCTCTACTGTGAAGTCTACGTGACCGGGAGTATCAATGATATTGATACGGTGCTCCAATGCACCGGGCTTTGGCTTGCAGTTCTCTTCCAGAGTCCAATGGCATGTGGTAGCGGCTGATGTGATCGTGATACCTCTCTCCTGCTCCTGCTCCATCCAGTCCATGGTAGCTGTGCCTTCGTGAGTATCACCGATCTTATAGTTTACACCAGTATAATAAAGGATACGCTCTGTCAATGTGGTCTTACCCGCATCGATATGAGCCATAATACCGATATTTCTGGTTCTCTCTAGTGGATATTCTCTTCCAGCCAAGGTTTTTTCCTCCTTAAAATTATCCCAAAAACGCCTTAGAATATCTTCTCGTTTTTTAGAACCGATAGTGCGCAAAAGCCTTGTTCGCCTCTGCCATCTTGTGCATATCTTCTTTTCTCTTAACCGCTGCGCCTGTATTGTTCGCCGCGTCTAAAATCTCATTTGCAAGTCTCTGCTCCATGGTCTTCTCGCCTCTCTTGCGGGAAAACATAACAAGCCAGCGGAGCGCGAGTGCCTGACGTCTGTCAGGACGAACCTCGATGGGCACCTGATAAGTTGCACCACCGATACGTCTCGCCTTTACCTCCAGAAGCGGCATAATGTTGTTCATAGCCTCCTCAAAGACGTCGAGCGCCGGTTTTCCGGCCTTCTCCTCCACTTTTGCAAACGCCCCATATACAATCTTCTGCGCTACGCCCTTCTTACCATCCAGCATGATGTTGTTGATAAGCTTGGTCACAACCTTATTATTGTATAAAGGATCTGCTAATACATCTCTCTTCGGAATATGTCCTTTACGTGGCACGATTCTTCCCTCCTTATTCATTAAATAATAAGTGAAATACCTCGCAGCAGACTGCGGTTATTTCACCCTCGCGGCATTCGTCAAATGTCTGCTTCGCATCCGCAAATCGAGCGAAGCTCGATCGACTTATTGCTCGCGGGAATAAATCTCAGGTACTCACATGTGTCCTCTAATTCAATGTGTCCGTGCGGTATTTCTTTCTATCGATAAGAATCCCAACACTAAATTAGTTCTGTTTGTGGTACTGATACACCTCTCAACCTAAAACTATTTGGAAGCTTTAGGTCTCTTAGCGCCGTACTTGGAACGAGCCTGTCTCCTGTTAGCGACTCCCGCGGTATCCAGCGTACCTCTGATAATGTGGTATCTTGTACCGGGCAGGTCCTTGACTCTTCCGCCGCGGATCAGGACAACGCTATGCTCCTGCAGGTTATGACCCTCACCGGGAATGTAGCTTGTCACCTCGATTCCGTTAGAAAGACGTACTCTGGCAATCTTTCTGAGCGCTGAGTTAGGCTTCTTAGGGGTTGCTGTCTTAACAGCGGTGCAGACACCTCTTTTCTGCGGAGAAGCGGTATTGGTAGCAGCCTTGTGAAGGGAATTGTAACCCTTTAACAAAGCAGGTGCCGTAGACTTCTTAGCGGATGTCTGACGTCCCTTTCTGACTAACTGGTTAAATGTTGGCATTCTTTTCACCTCCTGTAAGAATAAAAATAATGTTATATTGGCGCACAAAAAAAACGCATTCATGTGCACACTATCCTAGTATACTTGCCCATGAATGCGTTGTCAATACACTTTTCCTATATTTTTGCGGGTGGCGCGGGCTGAGCACTTTTGTATAGCCCTATTCTACCGGCTCAAGCTCCTCCTCTGCCTCAGCAAAATCCTCCGCCTCGTCGATATCGCCGTCCAGTTCCTCCAGCTCTTCGATCTCCTCCATATCATCCACGCTCTCAAACTCTTCATCCTCGTAGGAACCGTCCTCAAATTCCAGTTCGTCATCCATGCGCAGGCGGCTGAGAAGATTCTCGTCCGTGCTGAGTCTTGTGTCGCGGTAGCGTTTCATACCCGTACCCGCCGGAATCAGCTTACCGATAATCACATTCTCCTTCAGACCAATCAGGGAATCCACTTTACCCTTGATAGCAGCTTCTGTCAGAACCTTGGTGGTCTCCTGGAAAGATGCCGCCGACAGGAAGGAATCAGTCGCCAAAGCCGCCTTGGTAATACCAAGCAGAATCTGCTTGCCATCCGCAGGCTCCTTGCCATCCTTAAACAGCTCCTCGTTCATGTCCTCGTAGTCCAGAACATCCACAAGTGTGCCCGGCAGGAAGTCGGTGTCGCCGCTGTTCTCAATACGCACTTTCTTCAACATCTGCCGCACGATCACCTCGATATGCTTATCGGAGATATCCACACCCTGCAGGCGGTACACTCTCTGCACCTCGCGGAGCATGTAATCCTGTACGGCACGGATACCCTTGATCTTTAACAGGTCATGGGGATTCACGCTACCCTCAGTCAGCTCGTCGCCTGCCTCCAGCGTCGCACCGTCCAGCACCTTAATTCTGGAGCCGTAAGGAATCAGATACGTCTTGGACTCGTTGGTCTCGTCATTGGTAATAACCACTTCTCTCTTCTTCTTTGTATCTTTAATGGTAGCTACGCCGCCAAACTCTGCGATAATCGCCAGACCTTTCGGCTTACGCGCCTCAAAAAGCTCCTCTACACGGGGAAGACCCTGCGTGATATCGTCGCCCGCCACACCGCCGGTATGGAAGGTACGCATGGTAAGCTGTGTACCGGGCTCACCGATGGACTGCGCCGCAATGATGCCGACAGCCTCGCCGACCTGAACCGCCTCGCCGGTCGCCATATTGGCGCCGTAGCACTTGGCACAGATACCCACATGGGAGCGGCATGTTAAGATCGTACGGATCCTGACCTCCTCCACAGGTTCACCCTTCTCGTTCACGCCTACGCTTAAGATTTTCTCCGCGCGGGCCGGGGTGATCATGTGATTTCTCTTCACGATCATCCTGCCGTCTTTATCCCTGATATCCTCACAGGAGAAACGTCCCGTGATTCTATCCTTCAATCCCTCAATCATCTCCTTGCCGTCCATGAACGCCTTGACCACCATGCCGGGAAGCTCATCCCTGCCCTCACAGCAGTCCGTCTCGCGGATAATCAGTTCCTGCGAAACGTCAACCATACGTCTGGTCAGATAGCCGGAGTCAGCGGTACGGAGTGCGGTATCGGACAGTCCCTTGCGGGCGCCGTGCGCCGACATGAAATACTCCAGCACGTCCAGACCCTCACGGAAATTGGATTTGATCGGCAGCTCGATGGTCCGTCCTGTGGTATCCGCCATCAGGCCGCGCATACCCGCAAGCTGCTTGATCTGCTGGTTGGAACCACGGGCTCCGGAATCCGCCATCATATAAATGTTATTGTATTTATCCAGACCGGAGAGCAGCACTTCCGTAAGCTCCTTATCGGTGTCGTTCCAGGTCTCCACGACAGCGCGGTATCTCTCCTCCTCCGTAATCAGTCCCCTGCGGAAGTTTACGGAAATCTTATCTACGGTTGCCTGTGCCGCCTCAAGCATTTCCTCCTTCTTGGCGGGCACCGTCATATCGGAAATCGAAACGGTCATGGCAGCCTGTGTGGAATACTTATAGCCGGTCGCTTTGATCATGTCAAGCACCTCGGCCGTGCGTACTGCGCCATGGATATTGATGACCTTCTCCAGTATCTGTTTTAACTGCTTTTTGCCTACATGGAAATCCACTTCCGGCTTCAGTAAATTCTCCGGATCGGTTCTGTCCACATAGCCCAGATCCTGAGGCAGGATCTCGTTGAAGAGGAATCTTCCCAGTGTGGACTCCACATTGCCGGACACCTCCTGCCCGTCAGCATTCTTTCTGGTCACTCTGACATTAATCCTTGAATGGAGGGTACATGCCTTATTCTCGTAAGCAAGAATCGCCTCGTTCACATTCTTAAAGAACTTACCCTCACCCAGCGCGCCAGGTCTTTCCTGCGTCAGATAATAGATACCGAGCACCATATCCTGGGAAGGCACCGCCACCGGACCGCCGTCGGAAGGCTTAAGCAGATTGTTCGGAGAGAGCAGAAGGAATCTGCACTCTGCCTGCGCCTCCACGGACAAAGGAAGGTGGACTGCCATCTGGTCGCCGTCGAAATCGGCGTTAAACGCGGTACATACGAGCGGATGGAGCTTGATCGCCTTACCTTCCACCAGAATCGGCTCAAATGCCTGAATACCCAGCCTGTGCAGGGTAGGCGCGCGGTTTAACATCACCGGGTGCTCCTTGATTACCTCCTCCAGCACATCCCATACCTGGGTGTCCAGTCTCTCCACCAGCTTTTTCGCCGCTTTGATATTCTGTGAAATGCCGCGGAACACCAGCTCCTTCATCACGAAGGGCTTAAACAGCTCGATCGCCATCTCCTTCGGCAGGCCACACTGATAAATTTTCAGTTCGGGACCTACCACGATAACGGAACGGCCGGAATAGTCAACACGCTTACCGAGCAGATTCTGACGGAAACGGCCGGACTTACCCTTGAGCATATCAGAAAGGGATTTCAGCGCCCTGTTGCCTGGGCCTGTCACAGGTCTGCCTCTTCTGCCGTTATCAATCAGCGCGTCAACCGCCTCCTGCAGCATACGCTTCTCATTGCGGACAATGATATCGGGAGCGCCAAGCTCCAGCAGTCTTTTCAGACGATTGTTTCTGTTGATAATTCTTCTGTATAAATCATTCAGGTCGGAGGTTGCAAAACGGCCGCCGTCGAGCTGCACCATGGGACGCAGATCCGGCGGAATCACCGGGATCACATCCATAATCATCCACTCCGGCTGGTTCCCGGACTCCCGGAAAGCCTCCACGACCTCCAGTCTCTTAATAATGCGGGCACGCTTCTGTCCGGTGGACTCCCTTAAGCCCTCCTTCAGCTCCGCCGCCTCTTCTTCCAGATCGATGGCCTGCAGAAGCTCTTTGATGGCCTCCGCACCCATGCCTACCCGAAATTTATTTCCCCAGGTTTCCCTGGCGTCCTGGTACTCCTTCTCAGTGAGCACCTGTTTGTAATCCAGATCCGTCTCTCCGCCGTCCAGCACGATATAGGACGCAAAATAGAGCACCTTCTCAAGCACTCTCGGGGAGAGATCCAGAATCAGCCCCATGCGGCTCGGAATCCCCTTAAAATACCAGATATGGGATACCGGGGCCGCCAGCTCTATACGGCCCATACGCTCCCTGCGGACGCTGGACTTCGTTACCTCAACGCCGCAGCGGTCACAGACAACACCCTTATATCTGATCTTCTTGTACTTACCGCAATGGCATTCCCAATCCTTGCTCGGCCCGAAGATTCTCTCACAGAACAGACCTTCCTTCTCGGGCTTCAAGGTTCTATAGTTGATCGTCTCCGGCTTGGTAACCTCACCTCTCGACCATTCTCTGATCTTTTCAGGTGACGCCAGTCCGATCTTGATCGCGTCAAATGTCATGGGTTGATACGCTTCCTGTTTCATATCTGACATGCTGCATTACCCTCCATAAATTATCTGCCTCAAACTCGTGCGGAGAACGCCGCTCTACAAAGTCTCCACTCTGTACATAGGATGCCTCCCGACTGAGCCTCCGCTACATGCGGAGAATGCCGCTTTACAGGCATTCTCCTGTGTGAGAAGTACTTCTTGGCGAAGCAGCCTCTGCTGCTGCGTCTTAGAAGTACTTCTCACACTGTTATTCTGTGTAAGCCTCCTCGAATGCCTCCTCTGACTCCTCAAAAGAATCGGCGTCCTCCTCATCGCTGCTCACAAGCTCACCACTGTCCTCGTCAAACTCCTGACGCTGATACCCCATAGAACCAAAAGATTCTCTTTCATAATCGTAACTGCGGGAATCGCCCTCGATCTCGTACCGGTAATCGTTCTCTCCGTAATCGATGGTTTCCATGATTTCCACCTCTGTCTGGTCGTCACGAAGCACTCTGACGTCCAGTCCCAGAGACTGCAGCTCCTTCAAAAGCACCTTAAAGGACTCTGGCACACCGGGCTCCGGAATGTTGTCGCCTTTGATGATGGCCTCGTAAGTCTTCACACGGCCCACCACATCGTCGGACTTCACGGTCAGGATCTCCTGCAGCGTGTAAGCCGCGCCGTATGCCTCCAGCGCCCAAACCTCCATCTCACCGAAACGCTGTCCGCCGAACTGCGCTTTACCGCCCAGAGGCTGCTGCGTTACCAGCGAGTAAGGGCCGGTGGAACGTGCATGGATCTTATCGTCCACCAGATGATGCAGCTTCAGGTAATGCATGTGTCCGATGGTAACCGGGGAATCGAAATACTCACCCGTCCTGCCGTCCCGCAGCCGCACCTTACCGTCCCTGGAGATCGGCACGCCCTTCCAGAGCTTTCTGTGCTCCCTGTTTTCGGACAGATAATCCAGCACTTCAGGTAACAGTTCATCCTTATGCTTCTTCTCAAACTCTTCCCACTCCAGATTGACATAGTCGTTTGCCAGATCCAGCGTGTCCATGATGTCGTCCTCTTTCGCGCCGTCAAACACAGGCGTAGCCACATTGAAGCCAAGCGCCTTCGCCGCCAGCGACAGATGGATTTCCAGCACCTGCCCGATATTCATACGGGAAGGCACGCCCAGAGGATTCAATACAATGTCAAGCGGACGGCCGTTGGGCAGATAAGGCATATCCTCCACGGGCAGCACGCGGGAAACCACACCCTTGTTACCGTGACGGCCTGCCATCTTGTCACCGACGGAAATCTTTCTCTTCTGCGCAATATAAATGCGAACCGCCTGATTCACGCCGGGAGACAGCTCGTCGCCGTTCTCTCTCGTGAAAACCTTGGCGTCCACAACAATACCATATTCACCGTGGGGCACTTTCAGGGAAGTGTCACGCACTTCTCTCGCCTTCTCACCGAAGATCGCCCGAAGCAGTCTCTCCTCCGCGGTCAGCTCCGTCTCTCCCTTAGGCGTTACCTTACCCACCAGAATATCACCGGCACGCACCTCCGCGCCGATACGGATAATGCCCCTGTCGTCCAGATCCTTCAGCGCATCGTCACCGACGCCGGGTACGTCTCTCGTGATTTCCTCAGGCCCCAGCTTAGTATCGCGCGCCTCCGCCTCGTATTCTTCCATGTGCACGGAGGTGTAAACATCTTCCTGCACCAGTCTCTCACTCAAAAGCACGGCGTCCTCGTAGTTATAGCCTTCCCAAGTCATAAATCCGATCAGCGGATTCTTACCCAGCGCCAGCTCGCCGCCTTCCGTGGACGGGCCGTCCGCAATCACATCGCCCTGCTCCACATGCATCCCCTTCTGCACAATGGGCTTCTGGTTATAGCAGTTGGACTGGTTACTGCGGGAAAATTTCATGAGACGGTACTCATCCTTCTCCCCGTCATCACAGGTCATCCTGATCAAGTCAGCCGACACATACTCAATCACGCCTGACTTCCTCGCCACCACACAGACGCCGGAGTCCACAGCCGCTTTCGGCTCCATACCGGTTCCCACCACAGGCGTCTCCGTGAAGAGCAGCGGCACTGCCTGTCTCTGCATGTTGGAGCCCATCAGCGCACGGTTCGCGTCATCGTTCTGCAGGAACGGAATCAGCGCCGTCGCCACCGAGAATACCATCTTCGGGGACACGTCCATGTAATCGAACATGGCCTTCGGGTATTCCTGGGTCTCCGTCTTATAACGGCCGGAAATGCTGTTTCTCCTAAAATAGCCGTTCTCGTCAAGGGGCGCCGATGCCTGCGCCACATGATAATTGTCTTCCTCATCCGCCGTCATATAGACCGTCTCATCAGTCACACGGGGATTCTGCGGGTCGCTCTTGTCAATCTTTCTGTAAGGCGCCTCCACAAAGCCATATTCATTGATTCTCGCATAAGATGCCAGTGAGTTAATCAGACCGATATTGGGTCCCTCAGGCGTCTCAATCGGGCACATTCTGCCGTAATGCGTATAGTGTACGTCACGCACCTCGAATCCGGCACGGTCTCTGGAAAGACCGCCGGGACCCAGCGCGGAAAGACGTCTCTTATGGGTCAGCTCGCCCAGCGGATTATTCTGGTCCATAAACTGGGACAGCTGGGAAGAACCGAAGAACTCCTTCACCGCCGCCTGTACAGGCTTAATGTTAATCAGCACCTGGGGCGAAATTTCCTCGGCGTCATGGGTGGTCATTCTCTCGCGCACCACTCTCTCCAGACGGGAAAGACCGATGCGGTACTGGTTCTGTAAAAGCTCGCCCACCGCACGGATCCGCCTGTTGCCCAGATGGTCAATATCGTCATCGTTTCCGATACCGTACTCCAGATGGATGTTATAGTTAATGGAAGCAAGGATGTCTTCCTTCGTAATATGCTTCGGAATCAGTTCATGCACATTTTTGCGGATCACCTCGGCAAGCTGCGCCGGGTCGCCGCTGTACTCGTCCAGAATCTGCTGCAGTACAGGATAGTAGACCAGCTCCGTAATGCCAAGCTCCTTGGGATTGCAGTCAACGAAATTCGTGATATCCACCATCATATTGGAGAGGACCTTTACGTTTCTCTCCTCCGTCTGAATCCACACGGCAGGAACAGCGGCATTCTGGATCGCATCCGCCATCTCCGCGCTTACCTTGTCTCCCGCTTTCGCCAGAATTTCACCGGTCTGGGTGTCCACCACATCCTCCGCGAGAACATGATGTCTGATCCTGTTCCTGAACATCAGCTTCTTGTTAAATTTATATCTGCCGACCTTTGCAAGGTCATATCTTCTGGGGTCAAAAAACATCGCCATAATCAGGCTTTCCGCACTCTCCACACTCAAAGGCTCGCCGGGGCGGATCTTTTTATACAGCTCAAGCAGACCCTCCTGATAATTTTCAGAAGCGTCCTTTGCAAAGCTTGCCTCGATCTTCGGCTCATCACCGAAAAGCTCCCTGATCTCCTCGTTGGACCCAACGCCAAGCGCACGGATCAGCACAGTAATCGGAACCTTTCTGGTTCTGTCCACACGCACATAGAAAACGTCGTTGGAGTCCGTCTCGTACTCCAGCCACGCGCCGCGGTTCGGAATCACGGTTGCGGAAAAAAGCCGTTTACCGATCTTGTCATGTCCAATCCCGTAATAGATGCCCGGGGAACGAACGAGCTGGCTTACGATAACACGCTCCGCGCCGTTGATTACAAAGGTGCCTGTCTGTGTCATAAGCGGCAGATCACCCATAAAGATCTCATGCTCGGTAATCTCGTCCTTTTCCTTGTTAATCAGACGGACCCTGACCTTGAGAGGGGCTGCGTAAGTGGCATCTCTCTCCTTACATTTCTCAATAGAATATTTGACGTCCTCCTCGCACAGCTCAAAGTCGACAAATTCCAGACTCAGATGTCCGCTGTAATCCGAAATTGGAGAAATATCGTCAAACACTTCCTTCAAGCCTTCATCCAGGAACCACTGATAGGAGTTCTTCTGAACTTCAATCAGGTTCGGCATTTCCAGAACCTCTTTCTGTCGTGCATAGGTCATACGCGTATTTCTGCCCGCCGCAGTCTTACGGATCCTGTTTTTTTCCATTGACACTTCACCCCGTTCTTTATGATTGATCCATGCTTCGTCGGTAACGACACTTCAAAAAAGCATAGCACACCACAATAGTGCATCATACATTCTACTACAAATTACTATGGAGAGTCAATGATTTATTTCAGAAATTAATAAAGAATTTTGAAATAAAACCGTTCACATGCTTTTTATGCAGACATGTGAACGGTTTCACTTTTCAGATATGCCGGTCGATTACTTAAGGGTAACCTTTGCGCCCTCAGCCTCAAGCTTAGCCTTGATATCGTCAGCCTCTTCCTTGGAAGCAGCCTCCTTGAGTACCTTCGGCGCGGAATCAACGAGATCCTTCGCCTCTTTCAGACCAAGGCCAGTAGCCTCACGAACCACCTTGATTACCTTAACCTTGTTAGGGCCAACCTCTGTCAGCTCTACGTCAAACTCGGTCTTCTCCTCTGCTGCCGCTGCGCCTGCATCGCCTGCTGCCGCAACCACAACGCCCGCTGCTGCGGATACGCCGAACTCTTCCTCACATGCCTTTACCAGATCATTTAATTCCAATACGGTCAACTCTTTGATCGCGTCGATCATTTCCTGAGTAGTTAACTTTGCCATGATTGTTTTCCTCCATATTTTTTATTCATTGTCTACGTTTCGGGACTGCCTGTGGCAGACCCGGGTTTTCATGCGAAGCATATAAACCGCTTTAACCGTTTATTCTGCTGCGGGTGCTGCTTCCGCAGGCGCTGCTTCTGCCTCAGCGGGTGCAGCTTCCTCTGCGGGCGCTGCCTCTGCTTTTGCAGGCGCTTCACACTCGGACGCGCCGCCTTTCTCCGCCAACTGGTTCATCACACGTGCGAAGTTGGTGATCGGAGACTGGATGCTGCCAAGCAGCTTGGACAGCAGCTCTTCTCTGGAAGGAATCTTGGCCACTTCCTTGATTCCGTCCGCATCGTAGGCGATGCCTTCCACAATGCCGCCCTTCACTTCAAGGGCGTCTGCCGTCTTAGCGAATTTGCATAACTCTCTCGCGGGAGCCGTAGCATCCTCTGTAGAGATGGCAACCGCGCTGGGGCCTTCCAGATAAGGAAGGAGCGCTTCGCAGTCCGTGCCCTTGAACGCAAAATTCATCATCGTGTTCTTGTAAACCTTGTAGGTGATCCCGGCCTCACGCAGCTGCTTACGAAGCTGTGTGTCCTGTTCCACCGTAAGTCCGCGGTAGTCAACCAGAACGACTGACTGGGCGTCCTTCACGGCAGCGGCGATCTCTTCCACGATCGGTTTTTTCAATTCCACCTTTGCCATTACATTACCTCCTTATAGATTTTCGTGCCGATAGGAGTGTATTCATGAAAACATCCTCCCTGAAGACAGGAAGGATGATATAAGTCAATGATATCTCTTCTCTCCTCGGCAGGCGGACTCTTACGCCGACAATACGGCACCTGCTGTCTTCGGCAGTTGTTACTATAGCACGATGCCGGAGAAGTTGTCAACTGTTTTTTATTCAATTCTGATCCAAGTGACGCAAATCTTTTTGCGAAAAGAAGAGCAATGCAATGATAATTGCTGTCATTCCAGCCATCATATACACCAACCTGTAATTGAGGCTTCCTTCTTTTAAAGCTACTTGAATCACTTTACAGGCGTTCGGATATTTCTGCAAAAACATCGGAATCCAACGATCTGCCATTGGACCGACCAATAGATACGAAAGCGGAATGGTACCTTTGACCACCATACTTCTGGCTGCGTATACTCTGCCCTGCAATTCCTTCGGTGTCTTTAAAATCCATAATGTTCCCGCCAGCGTATTTGCAATCGGAATTATGAACAAAAATACAAACTCGCCTAAAATAATGGTATACATATTATTTCTGATCCCTATCACACACAGGGATACGCCCGTTGCCATTGCCGAGATAAAGACACTCCTGCTGTAAGAATATTTCATGCCCTTTTGCGTAATAAATAAGCTGCCAAGAAAAATACCCATCCCTCCGGCCATCTTAACCAATCCCATATCAAAACTGCTGCCCAGAGATAATACCAGCGGTTCCGTCAATGAATTCGAAACATTAAGCGGAAAGTTGAACATCGCATAAAATATCATTAATAATGTCAATCCTCTTTGGGAAAATATAAATCGAAATCCCGCGGAAATGTTTTCAAAGATATTTTCATGCTCCTTTTTCTTCTGAGCCGATTCCGAAAAGGCACATGCCGGTACTCTGATAAAAATAAACATTGCAACAATAAATGTACACAAGTCAATCATCAGTAATCCTTTTAAGCCCACAGGATAATATAATATTCCGGCGCAGACAGGCGCAATCATACTGCTGATGGAATCAATGATCTGATTCATGCCTCCCGCTTTCTTTATACCATTTTCCTTTACCAATGTAGATAAAGAAGCCTGGTAGGCATTATTATCCAGCATATTTGCCGTCGCATTCATAAAATTAAAGGCACAGATCATTCCAAAATCAAATCTTTCCGTCATCAGATACAACAATAACAGCAAACTCGTTATGGCTGCTACCGAATCCGCTATAAAAATTACCTTTTTACGGTTAAAATAATCACAGATGATACCGCTTAACGGTGCAAAAATAATAGATGGCAATATCGAACAGAGCATGGTAATAGCCATGGGAGTCGCTTTTCCCGTTTCTCCGTACACCCAGACACTGACACCAAATGTTGTCAAACTGCTTCCCAAAATAGAAACCAGTCTTGAGATCCACACAAAATAGAAATTTTTATTCATAATTCCCGTCTACATTACCTGATTTGCTGATTTGCTTATTTTCTCTCCGAGAGCGGACGCAGCATCTCCTCCTCGTACTTTCGGATCGCCTCATCCCGCACGGAACGCGCCACGCCCCACTTGTCTCCGACTTCATGGATCTTTCCGTTTCGCACCCCGCATTTCGTTCCGTTCAGGATAAATTCCCGGTCGGTATCCACGCCAAGCTGCCGCAGCAGCTCCAGCAGCATGGGAGTTGTGCCTCCCAGCATGTCACTCCTGCCGGATTCGGAAGCCATCTTGTCGTTCAATTCAAGCATGATGCCAGACCACTGCCCTTCCGCAAAATGGATCAGGGCTCCCAGTCCCCACGCTAGCGCTGTCAGTCTCTCATCATTTTTGTAACCGTCCCCCTCGCCGTAGACCTGATCCTCCCCCACTCGCAGCCTGTAGCCGTTTCCCAAGTCAAACACATCGCCCACGGCAATATTGACACTGTTGTCAGATGGGTCATAACCCTTGTGCTCATGTGTCAGGAAAGGTCCATCTTGGTGAAAGAGGCGCGTGGGATCAATATAGGTAAAAAACCCGCCGCTGTAACACGTAAAAATTTTGTCCCCGTCCACCTGAACGGTGGAGGTCACCGCGTCAACAATCTCCGTGGTGATCTCATATTCTTCCTTTGCAGGACCGTTCAAAAGATTACTGTCAAACTGCGTCCAAGTCTTGATCAAATTTTCTATTTCCGCTTTTCTTGCCCTGTCAAACCCATTGAGAGTATCGTCCTCATCGCCTTTGATATCCCCGTTAAAGTAATCCACAAAAGCGTCCTTCTGCCCGTCCTTTGACGAAAGCTTTCCCGTCCGGGAATTATAAATATAAGTATTCCTGCTTCCTACACCACTGATACTCATATCATACCTCCCCATTCTCATACGCAGCTGCCGTATGTGCAAAGGGGCTCTCAGACATTACTCTCCCAACTTTGTTCCCGGAACGCGCCTCATACTGCAGTCCGAACTTCTGCGCCTCCGTGATCTCCACCTCCATCACACCGAAATTTGTCTCGATCTGTAATACGGTGGAGCCGTCAGGTTTGGTGATAATCTGGGTCTTGAGGTCGTCCTCCTCTCCGTCTTCCCCGGTCTTCACCCCTTCAGGCACCGTCATCTGCCCGTCATAATCGGAAATTTTCTGCAGACCCTTGCTGTTTTCATGGATGACTGCACGCCAGATCAGATCCATCTCCTCCGCAGTGTAAAAACGCGCGCCAAAGCCGTTCATATATTTGGCGTACTTCGCCTTCTCCCGGTCTATGTAAGTGGAGCCGTCCTCCTCATAGGTATAGTCCGGCACGCCGTCCTTGTCGGTTGAAGTCTCAAAGAAATTGACAAAATCGTCCTCGTCAATCTCCCCCGCCAGAAAGTCTTTCCAGAAATTCTCATGACAGGCAAAGCGCAGATTGGCATCCTGCGGGAACCGCTGCAAAAATGCCATCACCTTCTCGTACTGTCCCGGCTCCGTATAAGAAAGGTTCCAGCAGTCTTTATTGACCCATTTTGTCCCGTCAAAATAAGCCTCCTTGCACCTGATCCCGTCCTGCCCGTAGCAGGTGATAAACCAGTGCTTGTGCCGGGGATCGTCGGTGGGGAAGGTACTCTTGGTCACCTCGTCCGTAAGAAGCTGCATCAGCTCCTCCGGGTCTGTCACCTCCACATCCGCACAGTTATCGTTCCCATTATCAATCTCCCTCGGTTTTTTCCCGGAAACCGCGGTACTGCCCGCAGCAGTTACCGGCGTCGTCTGTGACGCTGCCGCACTGCCGTTCTCAGACGTACCGGGATTTGCCACGCTGCCGCCCGCATCCACTGTCGGCTGTGCCGCTTCCGGAACCGGCACGTTCGTCACCGCTGTCCCTGTGCCGTCGGAATCGGGTTTGCCCTCGGCCTCTCTTCTCAGCGCCTCTTTCGCCGCCTGCTTCTCCACTTCCGCGATCAGCTCTTTGATCTGCTCCTGCAAAGCCTCCTCCGCGTCATCAAAATCCGCCAGCAGCTTCTCCCACTCCTTTATGGTAAAAGACTGGGCGCCCGTCTGGAAAGTCGGCTCCACTTTGCCGTCCTTCACCTTCTTCGCCATCTCCTCCATATGCGCAAGGATCTGCTCACGGTAAGTCATGTTCTCTGTATTTTTCTCTGCGCTCTTTTCTTCCTCTTCTGTTTTCCCTGCTGCCGCATCATTTATGACACCTGCGTCATTTGTCTCGTTTTCACCGAAAAACGGATTGCCTGTGCCTGTTCTGCCAGCCTGCCCGGAACGGCTTCCAAATCCCGTCTGGGGCGTGTTATGCATCCATGAAGCATAATTATTTCCTATATTCATAACTCTTTTTTCCTTTCTGTCCGGCGGTTTTCTCTGTCCCTGGGGCTTCGCCCCTCTGTAAATAATACGATTCATCTGCCGGGAAAGTTTCACTCTGAAAAATTATGTAATTTTAAATCATCTGCCTTTCTTTCGGACTGCCGCATGCCGTTTCTTCACCAGCTCACAAACCCTTCCTCGTCAATCCGCACCCCCTCGGAAATGCCTCTCATATAAGAGAGCACCCGCTCCTTCTCCGCGCCCTGCAAAAGAGTGGTTCTGCAGCCGCTTTGCAGACAGGGGATAAACTGGTAACTCACGATTCCCGTCTCGTCTATCACCACTTCCACCATGCATGTATCCAGGGTTTTTGAATTAAACCAGAAATTGCCCAGACTGTAAATCACGGGCACCCCCCCTATCACACCGATGGGCTGCAGGCAGTGCGGATGATCCCCGATCACCAGATCGGCTCCCGCTTCGATCAGCTCCGGCGCCTGCTTTAGCTGCGCCCAGTCCAGCTCTACCTGGTTTTCCGTCCCCCAATGAACATAAGCCACCACGAAGTCGCTGTTCTGTGCCGCCTCCCGGATCGTCTCCAAAAACTTCGCCCCGTTCCAGCAGCGGAAAACACCGGGAGAGGTTTCTGTGGCTTCCTTCGTGTCCGGCGTGTCCAGCCGCTCAATCTGTGTCGCCGAAACAAAGGCAATCTTGATATCTCCCACAATATAATAGACCGGTCTTCTCGCCTCACTGATATTCCGGCCCGCACCCACATAGGGAATCCCCGTCTCACGCAGGGTATCCAGCGTATCCTCCAGGGCCGTCGGGCCGTAATCATAGGCGTGGTTATTCGCCAGCGATACCAGATCCACCCCCAAATCCGTCAGGTATGCCGCCGTCTCCGGCCTGGCA
The DNA here is from genome assembly GCA_947174505.1 of uncultured Lachnospiraceae bacterium. Lineage (GTDB taxonomy): Bacteria > Bacillota > Clostridia > Lachnospirales > Lachnospiraceae > UBA3282. The sequence goes on along the minus strand of CAMWJF010000007.1, from coordinate 87,804 downwards.
CGGAAAGTAAACTGCTTCTCTTCAATAGGCGCCCCCCGGTTGGAATAGGCGAACTCATTGTTGAGCATCATAATGTCCGCCGCCTGCATCCGCTCCATGACTTCCGGCGTTATGCCTTTGGAAATATCACCGCCGGAACCTACAGCACCCATGATAGCGTAATTTGCGTCAAACAGAATATCCCCCGCAAAGGCCATGGTCACCCGCCCTGCTTCGGCAGGCTCCACCGTATAGATATTGTTTTCTTCCATATAAGCGGGGTCGTCCAGTTCCTCCTGATACTTGGAGACCGTTTCCGTTTCCGTCTCTTTCTCCGTCCCGGCAGCTTCCGTCTCATCCCCGGCTGTTTCCGTGCCGTTTCCCTCCGCCACCGCACTGTCGGCCTGCGTCGGCGCCTTTTCCCGGTTCGATTGCACAATATCCGTCTTCTTCGTCTTCACCGGCTCCATAATCCACTGGTGCGCCGCCAGCGCCAGCACCCCCAGCGCCACCGCCGCAGTCAGTGTAAGAAGGAAGGGAAGAAAGAAGCTCCGGTGAAATCGTATTCTCTTTTTTTTCTTATTTCTATTTCTACGCGATCTTTTCTTAGCCATGCGACCATTATACCATGTAACAGGCGCCATAGCAAAATTTATGCGGAGAATGCCGCATTTCAGGCATTCTCCTGAGTGAAACATAGAACTTCTTAGCGAAGCAGCCTCTGCTGCTGAGCGCTGGAAGTTCTTTTCACTCTCCCCACTCCTTCACGGCCATGCCATTTTCCAGCTCCTTATCACACTCTGTCACTACCTTTATATCGCCCGTCAGCAGTTCGTCTGCCACAGCCGCATAATCCTCGTTTTTGTCCAGCAGGCGCACCGTCATGCTCCTGACGCTCAGCTCCGTGCCGAGAATGCCCTCCTTCTCCTCCAGAACATAAACCACGTTGCCGCCGTCGTTGTGGAGCGCCCTGACCGGCACCACGAAATCATAGATTTCCGAAGTGGAGACCAGCTCCATGACTCCCTCCGTGCGCCCCCGGGCCACGCCCGGCTCCAGCCGGACCGTCACAGTATAACTCCCGTTTTCCTGCACGATAGAGTCAATCGTCTCACCCACCTCCTCCGCGCTTCCCGGAAAGGTGAGACGAACCGTATCCCCCGTATGCACCCTGGCCTTCTGTTCCTGGCTGATCACCGTGCGGAATATCCTGCTGCCCTCATCGTCGGCATAGCGCAGAACCGCCGATGCCCCCATCCGCATGCCGGACTGCATCATCACCTCCAGAACGTCCCCTGCACACGCCGCCGTCACCTTTCCCTCATTCTGGGAAAGCGCCGTCAGGAGCGCAATCCGCTCCTGTCTCTCCAGCAGCTGGCTGACGCCGCCGGCCCCCAGATCCAGACCGCTCTCCGCCGCGCTCTGGGCGCGCCTTGCGTCCTCGATGTTTCTGTCCGCCTGCCTTAGCATCTTATCCTTCTCAAGCTGTATATCCTCGATCTCCCGCTTTTTCTCCGCAATCTCCCTGTCAAACCGCAGCCGCTCATCCGCCCATGCAATCCAGATTTCGTCGGAGGCGTCCTCCTCGGGAATACGGAACATGTGGGTATCCAGATCCTCCAGCAGCTCTTCCAGCTTCTTTGTCTCCTCCGCAATTTTTCTGTCCAATTCTACGACAGTCGTGTCATAATCCTCCTGTGCACGGACGGCGCCCGTGGCCGCCTCCCGGCGTTTGGCCTGCTCCTGCTCCTGCCACGCCTGCTCCTGCGCTTCCAGCTCGGCAAGCTGCGCGAGCATATCTTCCATGTTCACCTCGTAGAGCACAGTGCCCGTCTCGATCCGGTCGCCAGCCACCACGCAGACCTTCTCCACAAGCAGTCCTTCCAGACCGATAATTGCCTGCGCATTGACCACCTCCACCGTCCCCTCCGCCCTGATCTGATTGCGGATGGACGCCTCTATGGGGCTGCTCCACCTGACTCTCGGCATCCTGCTCACATAGACCATTCGTGACACATATGTCATAACCAGCATGGCCGCCATAAAGGCCGCAAACCCTCTCCACAGCTTTTTCTTTGATTCCATTTGCATCCCGGCCCTTTCCCTTCTCCGTTCCGAAACCTGCTGCCATCAGTCCGCAGCATACCGCTTTTCAGGCATTCTCTTACGTTTTTACCCCGATATACGCAATTCCCTCCTCCAGCGCGTCCTGCCCCAGCGCAAAGACAAACAGCGCCGGGACCAGCACCATCACCGACACCGCAAAGGCAAACCCCGCCTGACTGACCGTGATCTGCGGCAGATAGAGGGAAAGCGGCCATCTCGCCTGTTCTTCCAAAAAAGCCATGGGCTGTTCCACCAGATTCCAATATTCCAGAAAACCCAGAACCACCGCCGCCTGTATTCCCGTCTTTCCCAAAGGCAGCCCGACGTAGAAAAAGATCTGCATTTCACCCGCGCCGTCCAGTCTGGCGGCCTCCGTCACCTCTGCATCGATCTGGGTAAACCCCCGGTACATGATAAATACGGGAAAGGTGGAAAAGATAGCCGGAAGAATCACTGCCGCTGCATGATTGTATAAATGCAGCTTCTGCAATACGATATATTGCGGCAGCAGCATGACCTGAAAGGGCAGCAGCATCAGCACCACATAAAGCCCGAACAAAAAATGCCTGCCCCGGAAGCGAAAAGCGGCAAAGGCCCATGCCGAAGGCAGCCCCACGGCCAGCTGCCCCGCAAGGATTGCCGCCGTCATCCCCACCGTATTCCAGAAAAGCTGATAAAAAGCAGGCGACTCAACCAACAGCCTGTAGAAATGATCCAGTGTCGGATAAAGGGGGATCAGATGCCATACCGCAAACCCCTTTCCCTCTCCCATGACAGGCGCCAGAATGCGGTGCACCTCCGCGCTGTCCATCAGGGCGCCGCCGGGAATCATAAGAAGCGGCGCGCAGATCAGAGCCGCCGCTGCCGCGCAGATTCCCACGGCGAGCCATGTCATTTTCCTTTTCCGCCATCTGCCGTACGCTTTTGCCGCCCATGCGAAAACTGTCAGTCTGCTCCCCATTCTGTTTCCTTCCGCCTCCCCGTCTTCTCACGTCCCTGTCCGCCCGCCGCTTCTCCCTTACCGCTTCCCTTCCCGCAAAATCCATGCAGGGAATGCCCGTATTACAGGCATTCCACGTCTTTAGAAGCGCTTTTCATGTTGCAGGAGCAGGCACACCAGGAGCAGCACAAGAGACAGGAGCACTGTCAGCGCAGCCATCCTGTCAAACTCCAGTTTCAGATACCAGTTCTGTAAAAGGTGCTGTAAAAAATAAATATGTTCCTGGGGGTAGCTCCCCGCCACCATCCAGACTTCCCTGTAGCTTTTAAAGATCTGCAGTACGGACAGCATCCCTATGGTAAAAAAACTGCCGGACAGCCCCGGCCTGATAATGTAATGCCAGCGCTGCCATCTGCCCGCGCCATCCACCTGTGCCGCCTCTTCCACTTCCTTCGGCAGCGCCGCGAGACCCGCAAGCCAGAGAATGACCATGTATCCCGTATTTTTCCACAGGAAACTGCACACCACCACCACCAGCGCCCATTCGGTATTGAGATAGTCAATGGCGGCAAAGACAGGGAGCGCCGCCATTTTTTCCGACACATTTGTCAACACTCCATTGATAACTCCCTGTCTGTCGATCAGGATCTGCAGCGTCAGAACCATAACGGCCGCCGGCACTGCCATGGGCAGAAGCATAGCCGACACCAGCCTGCGCCGCAGCGCCAGATTCCGCAAAAGCAGCGACAGAAGCAGACTGATGCCCATCAGAAGCGGCACGCCCACCGCCATGTACAGAAGCGTATTTCGCAAAGCCAGAACGAACGCGCCGTTTTCCAGCACCGCACTGTAATTGTCCACCCCCACAAAGGTATTGTTGCCGGCCTTAAGAAAGGAGCGCCGCGCCACCTCGAAAAAGGGAAGCAGATAGAACAGCATCACGCCCGAAAATCCCGGCAGCAGAAACAAAAGTCTCTTACTCCTCCATGGCAATCGCCATTTTCCTTTCAACCTCTCCCGCTCCTTCCTCCGGCGACAGCTCCCCCGCAAGCACACGGGCTCCCGTCTCCCTGACATTCTCCTCCAAAAGCGTTCCCGCCCTGTAACAGCAGTCAGATTCTTCCATGGCGTCAGACAGCCACTGCAGCTCTTCCTCCGTCGGCCAGAAAGCTTCTTTGTAGATCCCATCAATATCGCCGGCAGTCCATCCCTTGACCTCGGCAAACGCGCGGTTATTGATATCCAGAATCGCCGCCAGAGAATCCTTCCTGATCGGAATCCCTCCTTCGAAGTGCCCTTCCAGCCACCATTTCTGCATCATGGTATCAGACAGAAGCAGTTCCATGAACGACTCCCCAAGTTCCGGCTCTTTTGCCTTTTCACACAATCCCACAATCGTTCCCGCCCGATATACGTTTCCCGCCTGTCCCATCATTCTCCCGTAAGCCGGTTCATCCTCCAGTTTTTTATAGTACGAGTAACCATTCCTGTAATTTTCCATTCTTGTGTGCAGATTTGTCATCCCGTACCATGTGTTTTTCAGATAGCCGAGGGCAATCCATGTCTCGCCGATATTGTAAATATCTTCATACTGCCCGAACATGATATTCGTAAGGTCTGACCCTTCCTCCGCCAGATCCTGCTGCCACTTGCGCCTCTTTTCTTCACCCAGCCCCTCGCTGTCCAGCTCCCACAGCCTCGCCGCCGACTGATAGAACGCCGTCAGACGGTCTGTGTCCAGCGTGCCGTCCTCCTTCGTCCATGCAGGCAGACAGACCGGAATCAACAGATTAAACAGATCCTCCTGACAGGGCGTGTCGATGAGCGGGCCTTCCGGGTGTTCCGCTCTCGCCCGCTCCGCTCCCGCTACGATCCCATCAAGCCCCTGTATGTCATCCACATATTTCCTCTCACCCAAATACAGGGGCAGCTCGACCGTCATTGGCACGCCGTATATTTTGTTTTCCCCTGTCATGCGCATACCTTCCACAATATTCTGGTACAGTACGCCCTCCTCTTCATAGGGCGCAAGGAGTGCATCCAGCTCCCTCAGCACACCCTTATCCGCATACTGCTCCATATCCATATCATCCATTATGATCACATCCGGCACTTCTCCCGCCAGTATCCTCGTATTCAGATTTTTGAGCGCATCCTCCCTGTTGACGGCATTGTCGCCGTCCATTCCTGTTTCATAAGTCACCAGCACATCCGGGTGTTCCTTCTGGAAAAGGCGCCCTGCATAGCGGATGCGCCCGTTTTCTTCCAGACTGTAGACCGTCAGCTCTTTTGCCGGCCTCATCGGAAGTGTCTCGTCATAGTACATCTCCACCATGTAATTGCCGCTGAAATATACCCTGAACTGCTCCTGATCCAGAATCTGCAGCGCATAGGGATTATACTGGCTGTCTCCCAGGGCAAGCATTTGCCCGTCCGCAATCTGCTCAATAATCGAGCCGCCCCACACATAGCGGTACAGACCCGTACGGCAGGCAAGATAAAGGACTTTTGTTCCGTCCCCATCCGCCACCGCCAGAACGATGCGGCCGCTCTGGTGCGACTTCGCAAATTCATTCAGGACGCCGTTATCCGAAAGCATCTTCTCTCCCGCCATATCGTAGAGATAAGCCTGCTCTGCGTTCAGGGCAAGCATCGTGTCATCCACAAAGGCAAATTCCCTGATCTGTCCTGTCGTGGCAAACAGGCTTTCCGTCTCCCCGCTTTCCGCGTTGATGCGGTACACACAGGAGTCGGAAGCGGCATAGATTCTTCCGTCCGGTGCAAAAGCAAAGGTTTCCAGATTGGTGGCTTTCTGATAATCGGCTCCATAAAGCGCCAGCGGATGCTGTTCTCCCCCTTCGTCCACATAGTAATACAGATACCGGTTGTCTCCCTCAGCGGCATAAGCCTCGTATTCCTCGTCCGAATAGAACATCGGTGTATATCCAAAGATCACCGCACCGTTATCAGAGACGCCGTAGGAGAATTTTACGTGGATATTCGCGCTGTTCTCCCAGCCCCATTTATCCCTGCTGACCGTGCCGTCCGCAGCCACATGCGTCAGATCCGCATCATTCCCGAAAAGATAGTACCCGCCGTCCGCACAGGGATGCATATACTCATATCCCGCACCCGGCAGCTTCACCTCCCTGTCCGCGTAGCGTCCCATGGGAATCTCTTCCTCCTCACTGCCGCAGGCAAAAAGCAGTACGGCGCATATCATCACAGTCACTGTGCGCAAAAAGCCGCGTCTTATGTTCTTCCGCTTTTCCCGAATCTTTCCCCCCGGACTCATCCGCATCCATCTCCTATTCTTCCATGGCAATGGCCATTTTTCTTTGGACTTCCCCCGCTCCTTCTTCCGGGGTCAGCTCCCCTTCCAGTACCCGGACGCCAACCTCCATGGCGCACTCCTCCAGCATCGTCCCGGGACGGTAACAGCAGTCCGCATCCTCCATCATCTGACAGATCCACTGCTGTTCCTCCTCCGTAGGCCAGGAAAACGGATGGTTGATTCCGGTGGGGTCCTCCCATCCCATGGCCTGACCGAACTCAATATTGTTGATATCGAAAATATTTCTCATTGAATCCTTTCGTATTGTGAGCCCACTCTGGCTTCGCGGTCTTTCCAGCCACCATTTCCGCATCATCGTATCGGAGAGCAGCAGACCCAGATACTCTTTTGCAAGCTCCGGCTCTTTTGCCTGCTCACACAAACCAACGATCGTCTTCGCCCAATAGACATGGTCCGCCTGTCCTGCGTATGCTCCAAAGGTCACCGCATCCTCAATCTCCTTTTTCTGCCAATCGGCCGCCATATTCGTTTTGACCACATGGACATCCGATACGCCTGACTGCTGGTTCATCAAAAAGCCAAGCTGCAGCCATGTCTCGCCAAAATTCTGCTGCGCGCTGTACTGAAAATTAAATGTGATATCCACCATATCCATATCCGCCGGTTCATAAAGCTCCATATTGTTTTTCTGCCATGCCTCCCGCGCCGCCTCGTCAAGGCCCTCACAGTCAAGCTCCCAGATCCTTGTCACCGCCTGATAATACGCAGTCAGTTTCTCCACATCCAGACTGCCGTCCTCCCTCGTCCATGCCGGAAGACAGACCGGAATCGTCTGTAGCAGGACGTCCTTCGGATAGAGTGTGTAGAGAATCGGCCCCTCCGGATGCTTTTGCCTCGCCAGTTCCACCCCTGCCACGATATCTTCAAGGCTGTCCGCCCCGCCCAGATACATTTCTTCCCCCAGCCAGAGGGGCAGATAGACCATCATGGGCACACTGTAAACCTTATTTTCCTCTGTCATCCTCATACCTTCCACGATGTTCTGATACAGGATGCCGTCATCCAGATAGGGCTGCAGAATACCGTCCAGCTCCTTTAGCACACCCTTCTGCGCGTACTGCTCAATATCCATCTCGTCCAGCACGATCACGTCGGGCGCCTCCCCGGCCAGCAGACGTGTGTTCAGATTCTTCAGGGCGTCCTCCCTGCCGACCGCATTATCGCCCTCCATGCCTGTCTCATACCTCACCAGCACATCGGGATGCTCCTTCTGGAAAAGCTGTCCCGCGTAGCGAATCCATCCGTTCTCCTCCAGACTGTACACTGTCAGTTCTCTGGAAGGCCTGGCCGGAAGCGTCTCGTCATAGTACATTTCCACCATATAATTGCTTGTGAAAAACACACGGAATTCTCCGTTGTCCAGCACCTGCAGCGCAAGCGGGTTCCTCTGGGTATCGCCAAGGGCCGTCATCTGTCCGTCGGCAATCTGCTCGATCACCGAACCGTTCCATATATAACGGTACAGTCCGGTGCGGCACGCCATATACAGAATCTGTGCGCCGACCCGGCCCTCCCCGCCTGTTCCGCCATCTGTCTGCGTGGTATTCCCGTTTCCCGCATCCCCGGAATCCGCCAACACTTTCACATCTATGTCCTTGTCGGATACCGCCATCGCGATACCGCCGTTGCTGTGGCTGGCGACAAACTCATTCAGGACGCCGTTATCTTCCAGCAGTTTCCCATCCGCCATATCATAGAGATAGGTTTTCCCTTTATCCGCGGCTAACAGCACATGGTCCACAAAAACAATGGCGTTCACCTGTCCCTCCGTGGCAAAGAGGCTGACGGTCTCACCGCTCTCTACATCGACCCGGTACACATTGTCTGCGGAAGCCGCATACAGTTCCCCCTCCGGTGAAAAGGCGAACATGTTCAGATTTGTGTTTTTGCGGTAGCTCTCCCCATATAGCTCCAGGACGTGCTTCTGTCCCGCTTCATCCACATAATAGTACAGCCAGGCAGGGACTCCTTTTATCCACAGATCTTCTAATTCCTTGTCCGTCCAGAATTGGGGTGTATACGCGAAGACAGCCGCCCCGCTGTCCGATGCCCCGACATAATATTTCTTACTGATATTGGCCGTATTCTCCCAGCTCCAGACCTGTGCTTTGCCTGTACCCTCCGCATCCACATAAGTCAGGTTTGCCTCTGTGCCGTACAAATAGAAGCTCCCGTCCGGACAGGGATGCATATAATCAAAGACGCCCGGCGGCATTTTCACTTCCCTGTCCGCATACCGGCCCATGGGAATCTCCTTTTCCTCGCTGCCGCAGGCAAAAAGTAGTACGGCGCATACGGCCGCCGTCATAGCCGCCATACACAGTCCGGCCGCATTTATTAGTTTCCCATTTCTCCTGTCTTTCCGTCTCCGCATCCTGTCACCCTTCTTCCTCATAGCGGTAAGTTTGTGTCTATTATAATAAAAAGTCATTCTAAATATCTTCTAAGAAGATTCTAAGAAATCTCTAAAACAAAATATTTCCCAAAAACTAAATTATTTAGGATTTATTTAAAGAACAAATGTGGTAAACTGTTCATGAAAGCAGCCTGGGGGACTGATCCCACACTGCGAAGCAGGCGCAAAACCATTGCGGATATAAAACAGAGGGAACCATCATGAATATTCTGATCATTGAAGACGATAAAGACTTATGCCACGCCGTATCCTGGCAGCTACAGCAGGACGGCCACCGCGTGGACTGCTGCCATGACGGCGGCGAAGCCATCCTGTATATCCGCCAGGGCATTTACGACCTGATCCTGTTAGACTGTATGCTGCCCGGTGAAGACGGCCTTCGCATCCTGCGCGACATACGCACCGAAGGAAACCTGACCCCTGTCATCATCCTCTCCGCCCTCGGCGAAGTAAACGACAGGGTAACCGGCCTCAACGCGGGCGCGGACGATTATCTGGTAAAACCCTTTGCCTACTCGGAGCTTGCCGCCAGAATCGCCTCCCTGTTCCGCCGCAAAAATGCGTTTGAAAACGCCGCCCTTTCCTACGGCGACCTGTCCCTTGACAGCGCGGAAAACAGCCTTATGTGCGGGGACAGAAAATGCGCCCTCTCCCAGACGGAAAGCGAACTGATGCGCCTGCTGCTGCAGGCCGGCGACCGGACCACGGACCGCACCGTGCTGCTGCACAAAGTATGGGGACTGGATACCTCCGTGGAAAGCAGCAATCTGGATAACTATATCTATTTCCTGCGAAAGCGGCTGAAAACATTGGACAGCCGCGTCGCCATCGTCAACCGGCGGGGACACGGCTACCGGCTGGAATATGCCGAAGAATCGTAAGCGCAGACCCGCCATGAGAATAAAGGAGTTCCTATGTATCAGGATGTACGGCTTCGACTGACTAAACTTTTCACCGCTGTCCTTTCGGCCCTGCTGGCCGTGCTGCTCGGCGTCTGCTTTTATTTTTCCGTCAGGCAGCAGTTTTCCCTGCAGTTATCCTCTTTTACCGGCCAGTCCTATACCGTGTTCGAGTCCATCAAGGAGCAGGCCGTCCTCACTTCCCAGTGGCTCACCGCGCACGAGGAAAACGCCGGATTCCGCATCTATCTGTGGGACAACGGTGTGGAACTCTTCCACAACCGCGACCACGCCAACCAGATCCGCCCCGAATACAGCCACTATCTTTCCACGCAGGACACAGGACGCACCCTGCACCCGCAGGAGGGAAGCGCCGACGTTTCTGTCGGTAAACGCGGCCTTCTGCCGGAAGTTCTCTCTTACCGGAAGCAGCTGGTCAAAAACGACAGTATCCTGCAAATCTGCTTTTTACAGTCGCTGAAGCCGCTCCACGCCCGCATCAGAAGCAGTCTGCTGCTCTATTTCATCCTGTTTCTTTCCTCGCTCTGCATCCTTGCGCTTTTTTGCTGGTATTTTACGGGCCGCCTCCTGCAGCCGCTGCTCGCTTCCCAGGAAAGCCAGAACCGTTTCATCGCCGGCGTTTCCCATGAACTGCGCACGCCGCTGGCCGTTATTCTCTCCAACGCCTCCGCCTGCGAAAAGGCGCCTCCGGCGGAACAGAAAACATTTTTTCAGGTGATCGCCCGGGAGGGCAGGCAGATGTCCGACATGCTGGAACAGCTTCTCACCCTCTCCCGCGCGGACAGCAGCGGTCTCGCCCTCCAAATCGCAGAGACAGATTTACAGACACTGCTGCTCGAAACATATGAAAACTTTCTGCCCTTAGCTGCCGACAGCGGCCACCTTCTATCCATCCGCCTGCCCGAAGCCGAGCTGCCGCTCTGCTCCTGCGACGTCGGAAGAATACGACAGGTGTGTCATATTCTTCTCCACAACGCGCTGTCCTACACACCCGCCGGAAGCGCTGTCCGCCTTTTCATCGCCGATGGTGCCTACGAAAAGGAAATCTCCATCGGCGTGCAGGATAACGGTCCCGGCATTCCCGACGGAGAAAAGGAGAAAATCTTCGACCGCTTCTACCGTGTAACGTCCGATTCCTCCGCGTCAAAAAGCGAAAAAGGCCACCACGGTCTGGGACTCGCGGTCGCCAAAGAAATTGTTTCCGCACACAGAGGCACGCTGACGGTCTCCGACGCGCCCGCGGGCGGCGCGCTGTTTCTCATGACCCTTCCTCTGGAAACATGACGAATCAGGTGGGGAACAGTAAAGGAGAGCGGTATGTCACAGCACACCGCTCTCCAGTCTTTTCCCTGTATTCCGTTTTCTGCGGCGGTCCTGCTTCTTAATACTTCGCCACATTCACCTTTACGCCGGGCCCCATGGTCGTTGCCAGCGTAATGCTTCTGAGATACTGACCCTTAACTGCCGAAGGCTTTGCCTTAACGATCGCCTCCATAAGCGCCTCGAAATTCTCCTGCAGCTTCGCCTCCTCGAAAGAGGTCTTGCCCACGGGTACGTGGATGATGTTTGCCTTATCCAGTCTGTACTCAATCTTACCGGCTTTGATATCGCTGATTGCCTTCGCCACATCCATGGTTACCGTACCAGCCTTGGGGTTGGGCATCAGGCCTTTCGGGCCGAGCACCTTACCCAGACGGCCTACAACACCCATCATATCGGGGGTTGCTACCACCACGTCAAAATCAAGCCATCCTTCGTTCTGGATCTTGGGGATCAGCTCCTCGCCGCCTACATGGTCAGCGCCCGCTGCCTCCGCCTCGTTTACTTTATCGCCCTTGGCAAATACCAGCACACGAACCGTCCTGCCGGTTCCGTTAGGCAGTACCACCGCGCCTCGAATCTGCTGTTCTGCATGACGGCCGTCACACCCGGTTCTGATATGAACCTCCACAGTCTCGTCAAATTTTGCTGTTGCTGTCTTTTTTACTAAGGCAATCGCTTCCGCTGTATCATACTGTATGGTACGGTCTACCAGCTTAGCCGCCTCCTGATATTTTTTACCGTGTTTCATCTCGAACCCTCCATTACTCTTCTACTGTGATACCCATACTTCTCGCAGTACCGGCGATCATGCTCATGGCCGCCTCAACGCTTGCCGCGTTCAGATCAGGCATCTTCATCTCTGCGATCTCCTGCAGCTTTGCCTTGGAGATCGTAGCCACCTTCGTCTTGTTAGGCACAGCGGAACCAGACTTGATGTTGCATGCCTTCTTTAAAAGTACCGCAGCAGGGGGAGTCTTCGTGATAAAACTGAAGCTTCTGTCTGCATAAACTGTAATGACAACCGGGATGATCACGTCACCTTTATCGGCCGTCCTCGCGTTGAACTGTTTCGTAAATTCAACGATGTTAACCCCGTGCTGACCGAGTGCAGGACCAACCGGGGGCGCTGGTGTTGCCTTACCAGCAGGGATCTGTAACTTGATGTATCCTTCTACTTTTTTTGCCATTTCGGCACCTCCTAATATTATTGTGGTATGACGCTTTTCCTACTTGCCTTCCACGCAGCTTTCGGGACTGCCGGGGACAGGTTCGGGTCTGTGGTTTTAAGCGCCCGGCGCTTTCCAGCACGAAACCAGCTTCCACACATATCTACACCGCAAAAGCGGGCAAATACCTAACGCATACTCCTGACTTCGGCGAAGCCGATCTCCACAGGAGTCTCCCTGCCAAACAGCTCCACATTGATGGTAGCCGTCTGTTTGTTATAGTCGATTCTCTGCACAACGCCCACGGTGTCTTTCCAGACGCCCGCAACCACCGCAATGGTGTCGCCCTCTGCAAAATCGACGCTCATATTTTCCACCTTAATGCCGAGAGGCTTCATCTCCGCCTCCGTGAGCGGCACCGGCTTACTTCCCGGCCCCACGAAGCCCGTCACGCCTCTGGTATTTCTCACCACATACCAGGTGTCGTCATTCATAATCATATTGATCAAAACGTACCCGGGGAACATTTTTTTCTGAACGGTCTTACGCGCACCGTTTTTCAGCTCCGTGACATCCTGCATCGGCACCCTGACCTCCAGAATCTCTTCCTCCAGATGTCTGTTTTCGATCGTTTTCTCTATGTTGGCCTTTACTTTATTTTCATACCCGGAATAAGTATGCACAACATACCAATTCGCCTCTGCCATACGGATCCTCCCTGTCTCACCTAAAATTAAGAACCGGTCTTAAAATTTCAATGTAGTAATGAAATCGACGCCGTACTGCAGGCCAAAATCCAACACTGTGATAATTGCCCCTACCACAAGGGAAATAACAACGACTGCAACAGACTGCTTCAGGAGGGAATCCTTATCCGGCCAACTGATCTTTTTAAACTCAGCCTTCACGCCGTCAAAAAACTTGACTGCTTTCTTATCTGTTTTCGCTGATTCTGCCATAATCCAATATCTCCTTTATTCAACGCGACGAACGCTTACTTCGTCTCCTTATGCAGGGTATGCTTCTTGCAGAATCTGCAATACTTCTTGATTTCCATCCTGTCGGGATGTGTCTTCTTGTCCTTCGTCGTATTGTAGTTACGCTGTTTACATTCCGTACATGCCAATGTGATCCTTGTGCGCATCTTGCCACCTCCACCTGTATTACGATTCGTTTGATCTTGTATCTCTCATTTTTTGAGCATAAAAAAAAGACCTTAACTCTCTTCTCGCTCACACAATATATCATACAGCACGCCTTTCGTCAACCGCTTTTTTGCACTTTCGCACAAATTTTCACACTTTTTTCATAAAGCCTCTTTATAAAACGGCCTTATCATACGATATATATTATAATTCCGGGAATAATTGCATTCTTCGTGGAACAGGTGATAAAATAAAACTGTCACTATAATATTAAGTAGGAACGCCCACTAAAGATGCCTTGCAGGCTACGGATGGCCGCAGGAGGTATCTGTCATGCTTTCACGGAAGAAAGGAGGGCATATGGCTTACAACACCATTAACAATTTATCAAACGTCTATAATTTCTATGTGACGAGCTATGCGCCGAAGTCCAGCACGCCTTATGACACGCATAAGAAGAGCGAGCTTCGCAGCGTATACAATTCGATTGTCAAAATGAACAAGGAATCACCCCTGTTCATTCTGGACACCAGTAAGGAATCCCGGGAATTTGCAGTAGGCATAAAGGAAAATGCCAGGGAACTGCGCAATACCATCGCGTCTCTTGGCGGCCTCGACGAGGAAGAGCTTCTGAATAAAAAAGTAGCTTATTCCAGCAACGAGGAAATTGCCACCGCAAAATATGTGGGTTCCAAAAAGCCGGACGGCGACTTCCCCTCATATGAGATTGAAGTAAACCGTCTTGCTTCGACGCAGGTAAACTTTGGAAAATTCCTTCCCGCTGACGAGCCTGCAGCGCTCGCTCCCGACACCTATTCTTTTGACGTGGGGATCGAGGACCTGAACTACGAGTTCCAGTTCAGCATAAAGGCCAGCGACACAAACCAGGATGTGCAGGCGCGCCTGTCCCGTCTGATCACCAATGCAAACATCGGCATGTCTGCCCAGGTCGTTACCGACGGAAAAGGCGGCTCTGCCCTGCGGATGGAATCAGACGCCACCGGCCTGAAAGAAGGGAAGAAGATGCAGTTCCTTATTTCCGACCAGCGCACCAGCAAAACGGCGGGCGTGGTGGATTATCTGGGACTTGACTACGTCGCATCTCCGGCATCAAACGCTTCGTTTCTGGTAAACGGGGAAGAGCATTCCTCCACCGCCAACCACTACACACTGGACCACACCTACGAATTACAGTTCAAGGGTGTAAGCAGCGAGGAAGGCGAAACCGCTTCTATCGGCATTATGACTGACGTGGAATCACTGGCCGAGAATGTCAACACGCTGGTGAGGGGATACAACTCCTTCCTGCAGGCCGTTTCCGAGTACAGCGGCGTACAGCCCAAGAGCGACCGCCTGTTCCACGAAATGAGCAGCGTTGCCAGGGTTTACGCGAGGGGTCTTACTTCCGCGGGACTGAACCTGAATCTGGACGGCACCCTGGAGGTAGATAACAGCGTACTGCGCCAGAAAGCAACCAGCGAGGACGCCAAGGAAGCGTTCGCCTCGATGAAAGGCTTTACGAACTCTATCCTGCGCAAATCAAATCAGGTTTCCTTAGACCCGATGCACTATGTCAATAACGTGATCGTGGCTTACAAGAATCCCGGCAAGAATTTTGCCAGCCCCTATATCACGAGCGCATACAGCGGGATGATGTTTAACAGTTACTGCTAGGACGGATCAAAAACAATAACGCGACAGGTTGTATGGCCTGCCGCGTTTTTATGTGCTGCCTGCGTGTAGTATACTTGCAGACCCGCGCTTCCGGCGCCTGCTTCTGCCCCGGCTATAGCGGTATGTTTCCGTGTTTTTTCTTCGGATTCTCGGTCTGCTTGTTCTTCAGGCCCCGCAGCGCTTTGAGAAGGGCTTCTCTCGTCTCCTCCGGCTTGATCACCTCGTTGACGTATCCTCTGGAAGCCGCCACATAAGGATTCAGGAATCTGTCCTCATACTCTTTCTTGCACTGGGCGCGCATGGCTTCGGGATCGGCCGCCGCCTTGATCTTTCTCTTGAAGGCGATGTTGACCGCGCCGTCCGCCCCCATAACCGCAATCTCCGCAATGGGCCACGCGTAGACAATGTCCGCGCCCATCTCCTTGGAGTTCATGGCGATATAGGCGCCGCCGTAAGCCTTCCGCATAATCAGCGAAATCTTCGGCACGGTGGCCTCCGAATAAGCGTAAAGTATCTTTGCGCCGTGGCGGATGATACCGTTGTGCTCCTGCGCCGTCCCCGGCAGGAATGCGGGCACATCGATCAGCGTAATAAGCGGTATGTTAAAGCAGTCACAGAAGCGGATAAAACGCGCTATTTTGTCGGATGCGTGGTAATCGAGAGAGCCGCCCATGGAGTTCGGCTGGTTCGCCACGATACCCACAACCTTGCCCTCC
Organism: uncultured Lachnospiraceae bacterium; assembly: GCA_947174505.1. GTDB lineage: Bacteria > Bacillota > Clostridia > Lachnospirales > Lachnospiraceae > UBA3282. The sequence continues at coordinate 72,064 of CAMWJF010000007.1, read as the reverse complement.
ATACGGCACCACCCTACCACCGCATTGGTGGCAAATTCCTTCTGCACCTCGAAAAAGCTTCCTTCATCCACAATGCAGTCAATCACTTCTTTCACATCATAGGCATGGCGGGAATTGTCCGGCACGATGTCTTTGAGCTTGGCCGCCTTCGCCCGCAGGGCATTGTCCTGCCTTGCGCCCTCACCCCTGCCGAATACTCTCCCCACCCTGGAGGGGATGCTCTGTCTCTCCGGCGTATTCACCACAGGAGGCTTCTCCATCCAGTTGCTCGGCAAGTAGGACAGGAGCTTGCGCACACCCATCAGGCACTCGTTTTCCGTATCGTAGGTAAAGTGGGATACGCCGCTCTTCTTCGCATGCACCTCCGCACCGCCCAGCTCTTCCACCGAAACTTCCTCATTGATCACCGTTTTTACCACGTTCGGCCCGGTGATAAACATTTTCGAGATATCCTTCACCATGAAGATAAAGTCGCAGATGGCGGGCGCATAGCAGGCGCCGCCGGAGCAGGGTCCGAGAATCACCGCGATCTGCGGGATCACCCCGGACGCTTTCGTATGCCGCAAAAACATGCCGCTGTAACCGCTTAAAGAGGAGATTCCCTCCTCGATCCTCGCACCGCCGCTGTCATTAATGCAGATCAGGGGGGCTTTCATCTCCATCGCCATATCCTGAATCCGGCATATTTTAAAGGAGTGGTACTCACCGAGCGTACCGCCTATCACCGTAAAGTCCTCGCTTGCCACAAACACCTGACGGCCGTCGATCTCCCCATACCCCGTCACCACGCCGTCGCCGGGCACGCGTCTCTTATCCAGATCAAAATCGTCGATACGGGATTCCAAAAAGCCGTCCACCTCCACAAAGGTGCCGGAATCAAGCAGCATCTCAATCCGCTCCCTGGCCGTCAGTTTCCCATTGGCATGCTGCTTATCAATCTTACTCTGTCCGCCGCCGAGCAGAGCCTTCTCTCTTCTCCTGTCCAGTTCCCTGTTTGCCTCATTCCAATTCATAGGGCGCCTCCATTTTCATTGTATCCGTATCAGCAGAACCAGAAACGCCCGCGCACTGCCGTTAATGCAGGCACGACGCTTACCCGGCCTCTTATGACTCTGCTGATCCAAAAATACTTTGATATTCAAACTATCAAAAAATATTATAGGCAGAGGATCGACACTTGTCAATACTCCGCCACATAAATTTAAGTGTGATTTTGTGAATCCGCGGGGTCCGCGCCGCTTTGCCCCCGGCCAGTCACGCTGAACCGCTCATCCGAGCTCACGCACAGCCGCCTCCAGCGCCTGCGCAATTACCTTATCCATATCATAATACCGGTACTGCCCCAGCCGTCCGCCGAACATCACATACGGCCTGGTTTTTGCAAGCTCCGCATACTTCTCCATCAGCTTCTCGTTTTTTTCGTTATTGACGGGGTAGTAGGGTTCCTCCCCTTCCCGCCAGAATGCCGGATATTCTCTGGTGATCACTGTGCCGGGCTGTGTGCCGAACTCGAAGTGCTTATGTTCGATCACTCTGGTATAAGGAATTTCCCGCTCCGTGTAATTCACCACCGCATTGCCCTGATAATTATCACAGTCCGCAAGAAACTCCGTCTCAAACCGCAGGGAGCGGTATTCCAGATGCCCCAGGGCAAAATCAAAAAACTCATCGATCATTCCCGTATACAGCACTTTTCCGTAAGTATTGCCTTCCCGGTCTGTCAGGCACCAATGTCCGTCCCGTTCCTCCTCCGTTACAAATTCCCGGTAGGACACGCCTGTCTTTACCTCAATGCCCTCCAGCATCTTCTCTATCATTGCGGTATAGCCTCCCACAGGAATCCCCTGGTAACGGTCATTGAAATAATTATTGTCGTAAGTAAAGCGCAGCGGCAGCCTTTTGATGATAAAGGCCGGCAGTTCCCTGCAGTCCCTGCCCCACTGTTTCTCGGTATAGCCCTTCACCAGCTTCTCGTACACATCCCGACCCACAAGGGAAAGCGCCTGTTCCTCCAGATTTTCCGGCTCCGCAATGTGAAGATCCGCGATCTGCTCCGCAATTTTCGCCTTCGCCTCACCGGGCGTCACCACGCCCCACATTTTGCTGAAGGTGTTCATATTAAAAGGAAGGTTGTACAGCTCTCCCCTGTAACGGGCAATCGGCGAGTTGATGTAATGGTTAAACGCCGCAAACTGGTTTACATAATCCCACACTTTTTTATCGGAAGTGTGAAAAATATGCGCACCGTAGCGGTGCACCTGTATGCCCTCCACTTCCTCGGTATAAATATTGCCGGCGATATGCCGCCTCCTGTCAATCAGGCGCACCCGCCGGCCTTGTCTGTGCATCTCGCGGGCGAACACAGAGCCGAACAGCCCTGCGCCCACGATCATATAATCATAATGCATATTCTTTTCTCTCTACTCTTCGACCGCCTTATACTTATCAAGCTGCGCATAGTCTTCCATCAGCTCAAGCGCTTTCTTCCGGCCGGTTTTATTCAGTTTCACATAATACTGCATCACGCGGTTTTCCATAATCTTACCGCCAAGCAGGCTCTTCTGGTTAATAGGTGAGAAATCCACGGGATTTAAATTCAGCCTGTCGCACATCCGGATCACCGTACCGTAAGCCATACCCTCTATACCTCTGTCCAGTGCGGTAACCAACGTAGAGTACGGTATTTCCATCTCAATCGCAAACTGTCTGACACTCTTATGCTGTTTTAAAATTTCTGCCTTTAAGATTTCTGCCTTTGTCATAATAGACCTCCTTATCATGTATTCATTATTCTTTATGAGAAGAGGTCTGCTCCTCTCCGCTTGTAAATAGTATACCATATTACAGCCCAAAAAGGAACCACCTACCCTTATTATTGAACGGAATATCGTCATCTTCATCAGCTTTTTCCTTCCATTTTTGTACTTTTTGTACAAATAGCCCAATAAATCGATTTTGCCCTCCAAAAACCTTATTGTCGATGCGCAAAGAAGGTGATAAAATAAACATAACCTGAATAAATCACAAAAGAGGTGTTACTATGTTACCCGTTTCCGTGTGCATGATAGCCAAAAACGAAGATAATCATATTGAGGAATGTCTGAAACGGCTTCGTCCCTGCCGCTTTGAAATCATCGTGGTGGACACCGGCTCCGTGGACCGGACCGTGGAGATTGCCCATAAATACGCAGACAAAATCTTTCATTTCGCATGGTGTGAGGACTTCAGCAGCGCCAGAAATTTTTCCATCCAGCAGGCAGTCAACGACTGGGTGCTGATTATCGACTGCGACGAGTACCTGGAAAATGTCAATCTCGCACAGTTGGAAGAATCTCTTGCAGGACGGCGTGAGGCTGTGGGTATGATTACCCGCAACAATCCCTACACCGTACAAGGATCGCGCTCCATCATGTCAGAGCGCATCGGCCGTCTCTTTAACAAAAACTACTGCCATTTCGAAGGCAGCATTCACGAGCAGGTGCGCACGATGCAGGGAAAGGACCCGGATACCTTCCCCATTCCCCTCACCTTTTACCACGAGGGCTATGTAAGCGAATCCGACAAGCGTATGCGGGCTACCAGAAATCTGGAAATGCTGCTGCATGACCTGGCTCTGAAGGGTCCAAGCCCCTATATCTATTTCCAGCTCGGCCAGAACTATATCTCTTTAAACGACATGGAAAAGGCCGCCCATTATTACAAGCTCGGGCTTGATTTAAACGCGGATCCCAATTCCGACTTCGTGCAGAGTATGGCGGAAACCTACGGCTACTGCCTGATGGATCTGGCCAAATACGACACGGCCATGTCCCTCCGGGAAAAGTACGACCTCTTTTCCCACCGGGCGGACTTTGTCTATTTGATGGGAACGCTTTACCAGAAAAAGGGCGAGTATGCCAAAGCCCTCGAGGAATTTAAAAAGGCCACTACGCTCGCAGCCTACTCCCGCAAGGGCGTAAACAGCTACCGCGCCAATTTTCACATCGCCGAAATTTACGAGAGCATGGGCGATTTGGCGCAGGCGAAAGCTTATTATAAAAAATGTGGGGATTACGACCCCGCCATCAGGAGGCTCAGGGATCTTGCCTCCAGGGAGAACGCCTCGTAACCAAATCGAGCAAAGCTCGATTGCGAGATTCGCTTCGCGAACTCGAATAGTCGGAGAATTTCCTATAACATGAAAGGAGCATCCTTGTTTCCACTGTCTGTATGTATCATCGCTAAAAATGAAGAGAAACATATTGAGGAATGCCTCAGGCGTCTGTCCCCTTACGGTTTCGAGATCGTGCTGACAGACACAGGCTCCACAGACCGTACCCTGGCGATTGCCGAAAAATACGCTGACCGGATTTATCACTTCGACTGGTGTAATGATTTCAGCGCCGCCAGGAATTTCTGTATGCAAAAAGCCTCCTATGATCGGATACTTTCTCTCGACTGCGATGAATATATCGAAAAGCTGGACGCTGCCGCACTTGGCCGCTCTATGGACCAGTATCCGGACCGCACCGGGCGGATTCTGGTCCGAAGCCGCTTTTTGCGAAGCGGCCAGGCCACCTTTGAGCAGACCCGGATAAGCCGCCTGGCTGACCGCAGATATTTTCACTTTACCGGGACAGTACACGAACAGTTGGAACGCCTTGACGGCAGTACAAAGGCCATTTATGACGCACCTGTCACAATCCTGCATGTGGGCTATGACGAAACCGAGGCGGACATGCAGGAAAAATCCCGCCGTAACGTTGCCCTGCTGACAGCCCAGCTTGACCGGGAAGGCCCCGATCCTTATCTCTATTTCCAGCTCGGGCAGTGCTACCGCCGGCTCGGGGACGCGGAAAACGCCTTTCACAGCTTTGACGCCGGCCTTTCCATGGAAGCAGACCCCAGCCTTGACTATGTAAAAACCATGGTGGAATCCTACGGCTACACACTCTTAGATTTAAAGCGCGCGCAGGAAGCGCTGGGACTTGCCGGACTTTATGACGTATTTGCGGGAAGGGCGGATTTTGTCTTTCTGATGGGACTGATTTATATGAACAACGGACTCTTTGACGCCGCCGTTGCGGAATTCAAAAAGTCTGTCACCATAGAAGAGTTTGCCGTAGATGGCGTAAACAGTTACATGGCCTATTACAACATCGGTGTGATCTACGAATGCACCGGGCGTATCGGGGAGGCGCGGGAATATTATAAAAAGTGTGAAGAATATGCTCCGGCAGGAGAACGGCTGAAGGCTCTTGGCTGAAATAAAACAGCATAAGCAGAGCCGCGTTGCCCGTATGTCAAAAGCCGCGGCAGACAGGCTTACATGTCGGCATATATCCTGTCTGTCACGGCTTTTCACTTTAACTTATGCGCCTATATTATCTAAGCTTCCAGATATCCCTGTTGTACTCCTCGATGGTTCTGTCGGAGGAGAAGAAGCCCGCCTTTGCGATATTCACAAGCATCATCTTTCTCCACTTCTTCTGATCCTCATAATCCGCCATCATCTTATCCTTGGTCTTGACATAATCCTCCAGATCCAGAAGGGTCATAAACCAGTCTTTGTTCAAAAGCTCCTTGTAAAGTCTCTCCAGATTCTTCTTGTGGCCTACCTTCAGGGCTTCCTTGCTGACAATAAAGTCCACCGCCTCCTTGATCACAGGAGACTTCTTATAGTAATCCTTGGACACATAGTCTGCCTTCTCGTAGTGCTCGATCACCGCCTCGGACTTCTCGCCGAAGATATAAATATTGTCGTCGCCCACCAGCTCGTGTATCTCCACGTTCGCGCCGTCGGAAGTACCCAGCGTCACCGCGCCGTTTAACATGAACTTCATGTTGCCTGTGCCGGATGCCTCCTTGGACGCCAGCGAGATCTGCTCGGAAATATCGCAGGCGGGAATCATCTTCTCGGCGTAAGCCACATTATAATTCTCCACCATAAGCACCGTCATGTAAGGGCTCACGTCGGGGTCCTTATTCACAATCTCCTGCAGCACCAGCAGCAGATGGATGATATCCTGCGCAATCACATAAGCAGGCGCCGCCTTGGCTCCGAAAATAAACGTCATGGGTCTTGCAGGCTTCTTGCCGGCCTTGATCTCCAGATATTTATGGATGATGTAGAGGGCGTTCATCTGCTGTCTCTTATATTCGTGCAGACGCTTACTCTGAATATCGAAGATAGAATCCGGATTCAGCGTTACACCCTCCGCCTTCTGCACATAAGCCGCCAGATCCTTCTTGCGGTTCATCTTGATCTCGGCAATACGGTTAAGTACCGCGTCGTCATCCGCAAACTCCAACAGCTTCTCCAGATTAGCCGCATCCTTTTTGTAGCCGTCCCCGATGGTGTCAGAAAGGAAGCACGCCAGCTCACGGTTGCAGGACAGGAGCCATCTTCTGAAGGTAATCCCGTTTGTCTTATTATTGAATTTCTCCGGGTAGATCTTATAGAACGCATGCAGCTCCGTGTTCTTTAAGATCTCCGTGTGGATCGCCGCCACGCCGTTCACCGAGAAGCCGTAATGGATATCGATATGTGCCATATGCACCCTGTCGTCTTTGTCGATGATCTGCACCTTGGGATCTTTATACTTCGCCGCCACGCGCTTATCCAGTTCTTTGATGATCGGCACGAGCTGGGGCACCACCTTCTCCAGATACTCCAGAGGCCATTTCTCCAGCGCCTCCGCCAGAATCGTGTGATTGGTGTAAGCGCAGGTCCTGCCCACAACCTCGATCGCCTCATCCATCGTGAACGCCTTCTCATCCACCAGAATACGGATCAGCTCCGGAATCACCATGGTCGGATGGGTATCGTTAATCTGGATCACCGCATGCTCATACATTTTGCGCAGATCGTACTGCTTCTCCTTCATTTCTTTTAAAATCAGCTGCGCCGCATTGCTCACCATAAAATACTGCTGGTAGATACGCAGGAGATTTCCCGCCTCGTCGGAGTCGTCGGGATACAGGAAAAGCGTCAGGTTCTTCTCGATATCTTCCTTGTCAAAATCGATGCCTTTCTTTACCAGACTCTCGTCAATCGTCTCGATATCAAAAAGCCGCAGCTTATTCACACCGTTATCATAGCCAATGACATCAATGTCATAAAGCCGGGAAGTCACTTTCTGCTCGCCAAATGCCACCTCAAAGGTGGTGTCCGTCTTTGTCAGCCAGGACTGCTCCTCGATCCAGTCATTCTTCTCAGCCGTCTGTAGTTTGTCCTTAAACTCCTGCTTAAACAGGCCGAAATGATAGTTCAGGCCAATACCCTCGCCCGGAAGGCCAAGGGATGCAATGGAATCAAGGAAACACGCCGCCAGGCGTCCCAGACCACCGTTTCCGAGAGAAGGCTCCGGCTCCACTTCCTCGATCACGGAAAGCTGTTTGCCGTTCTTTTGCAGAATCTTCTCCAGACTGTCATAAATTCCCAGATTAATCAGATTGTTGGATAAAAGCTTTCCGATCAGGAACTCCGCGGAAATATAATAGATCTTTTTCTCGCCCTCGATCCGCTCCGATGCGGCCATCAGCTTCTTGGAAAGCTGCAGGATACTGTAATAAAGTTCCTCGCTGCTGCAGGCGGAAATGGATTTCCCGTATCCGCTCTGTGTCTGGCTCTCCAGCTCCTGCTCCAGATTCATTACCAGTACGTCCCTTTTCAGGTTACTTGCCTGTGCCATGTTGAAACCTCCCTTTTCTACGTGTCTGTTGTTTATTCTATGCTAATTATAGTATCCAGTTCTGTCTTTCCGTAAACCCGCACTGACTTCCATGTCAGGCCAGCCAGGCTGCGGCCTAAATCCGCGCCGCCATCAAAACATCCTCGTATCTCATTCTGACCAGCTCGTAATCCAGCACGACCTGTCTGCCTTCCCCGCCGTCCAAAAGCCGCCTTAACTCTTCCACCGCCTCCGAAGCGATCCGCACAAAATCCTGCCTGACCGTGTTCATCTGCTTGCCCGCATACCCCATCAGCGTGATCCCGTCGAAACCGCACACCGGGCGGAAAATATCCATATCCATCAGCGCCCGCATCGCGCCAATCGCCATCAGGTCCGAAGCGCACACTACGATATCCTTCTTCTTCGCATACCGCAGCGTCAGATTTCTCGCCTGCAGCTCCGAAAATTCCCCGTTTCTGACAAGCAGCGGTATCTTCTCTTCCTCCGCCAGCCGCTGTATGCCTTTCAGCCGTTCGCCGGAAACATAGCCGTTCTTCTTGCCCGCCAGATAAAGAATGCTCTTTCCCTTATTTTCCTTAAGCGTTTTCTTCGCCACATCGTACTGCGCCGCCTCCTGATTAATCCAGACCGAGGACGAAGAGGCGTTCACAAGAGGCGCGTCCACCGTCACAATCTTAAAAAGCTGCGCGTCGATCAGTTTCTGAAGCACCCTGTCATCCTTCGACATCCCGAAAATAATAAGTCCCGTAATACTCTGGGAACGCAGATAGCGCACCACCTCATCCAGACTTTTATTTTTCAGCATGGAGTCAAATATCGTGATTACATCCAGGCTCAGCTCCACCGCCCGGCTTATGGTGCCGGACATATACTGCATATTGATCTCGTCCACCGCCTGCGACACATTACCCAGATTCAGAAGCAGCGCGACCCTGCCGGACTGCTTGGAAGAAAGCGCCGCCGCAACGGAATTGGGCACAAAATTTAATTCCGCCACCGCCTGATTTACTTTTTTCTTTGTCTCTTCGCTCACATTCGGATAATTGTTCAGCACCTTGGATACAGTGGAAATCGCCACACCCGCCTGCTTTGCAACGTCTTTGATTGATACCATGATTCTTCCATTCCGAAACGATTCCTATACCAGTGGATTGTCAGCAAATACCATCTGGAAATCGTTTTCCATGACCATCATATAACAAAAGAGTGGTTTTGTAAACCACTCTTTTGAAAAAATCAGGTTTATTTTTATCTCAATTCAGAAAATGCCGTTCTTTGGCATTCTCTTATGTGAAGCCCGCAAACACTTAGCAAGGTGTTTTCGGGTTTCGTATTTTCCTTCACACTTTTCTCACCAGATGTCTCGGGAGCCCGTTCACAAACAGAGGCTGCAGCTCGCCCATGATCAGGGGTCTCGCATACTTCTCGTAGTCGTCCGTCAGACCCTTGCCGTCCGCGGTAATCCACTCGTCGGGCACATTTCTCTCCACGTTTGCGATCGCGTGGATATCGTATGCGCTGGTGCCGCACTGATACGGATCTTCGCCGTTTCTGTCAAGCGTGATCATCATGCCGGTCTTGCCTTCTTCCGCAGCCATCACCGCGTCATGGCCAACCTGGAACGCCTCGTTGATATCCGTCAGGGATGCCAGATGGGTCGCCGCCCTCTGCAGGGTGGAGAACTCGATAGCACGGGTCTTAAGGCCTGTCTCTGCCGCAATCTTGTCGGCCAGCATAACCGCCGTACCGGACATCTGCTTATGTCCGAACGCATCCACGGCAACCTCCCTGCCGATCTCACATACATATCTGCCGTCCGCAACCTTAACGCCCTCGGAAACCGCAATCACTACGGAAGATTTCTTCGCCGCCAGCTCCTTCACGTCCGCAACGAACTTGTCAATGTCAAACACTCTCTCAGGCAGATAGATCGCATCGCAGCCTTCGCAGTCGTCACCCTTCGCAAGCGCCGCCGCCGCCGTAAGCCATCCTGCATTACGTCCCATAATCTCTACGATACAGACGGTAGGCTTCTTCGCGCCGAAAGATGCATTGTCGCGGATGATCTCTTTTAAGGAAGCCGCAATATATTTCGCCGCGGAACCGTAGCCCGGGCAGTGATCCGTCACAGGCAGATCATTATCAATGGTCTTCGGCACGCCCATGAATCTCTGGGACTTGCCGTGAGCCGCCGCATAGTCGGACAGCATCTTAACCGTATCCATGGAGTCGTTACCGCCGGCATAGAACAGGCACTCGATGTCATGCTTCTCCATGATCTCAAACACCTTCTCGTAAACGTCCTCATGTCCCTCAATCTGGGGCATCTTGAAACGGCAGGAGCCCAAAAATGCGGAAGGGGTTCTCTTCAAAAGCTCGATTCCCGTCTCATCATCCAGATACTCGCCAAGATCGATCATTCTGTCTTCCAGAAATCCCTCGATACCGTGAACCATACCATAGATCTTCTTCACGCCCAGCTTCTTTGCAGCGGCGTATACGCCCGCTACGGAAGAGTTGATAACGGCTGTAGGGCCGCCGGACTGACCAACAACAATGTTTCCTTTCATGTCTGTTCTCCTTTTTTATATATTTATTTTCTGTTTTTTATTTACGCCTCATAGTATACCAAATATTTCCGCTTAAAACAAGTACAAGCTCGGAAATGCGGGATAGTCCTAAGGCCTCATTGTTTTTGCGCCGCAAACATGTTACACTCTTAGGTATGTTGCATCTGAAATACTAATTTGATTCGCTGATTGCGGGAAAGGCATGGATACCCATATTATGAAAAAATATATTCTGAGCTGCTGCTCGACTGCAGACCTTCCGGCGGAACATTTCTCGAAGCGCGGCATTTCTTACGCCTGCTTTCACTATGAGCTGGACGGCCGGGAATATCCGGATGATCTGGGCAAGAGCATGTCCTTCGAACATTTTTACCAGGCGATGGCGGACGGCGCTGAAACCAAAACTTCACAGATCAACGTGGTGGAATTTACGGAATACTTTGAGCCCTTCCTGAGAGCCGGAAAGGACGTCCTGCACCTGTGCCTGTCCTCCGGTATCTCCGGCGTGATCAACTCCGCCATGGGCGCCAGGGAAATCCTGTCCGAAAAATATCCGGATCAGACGATTTATATCGTGGACTCCCTGGCGGCGTCCTCGGGCTTCGGTCTTCTGATGGACAGGCTGGCAGACCTGCGCGACGAGGGCATGTCCGTCGAAGCACTCTATCAGTGGGCGCTGGACAACCGGCTGCGCCTGAACCACTGGTTCTTTTCCACTGACCTTACCTTCTATATCAAAGGCGGCCGCGTCTCGAAAACCTCCGGCCTGATCGGAAATATGCTGAATATCTGTCCGCTCCTGAACGTGGATCATCTGGGAAGGCTGATTCCCCGTTATAAAATCCGCACCAAAAGAAAAGTGATGCATACGATTGTGGACAAAATGGAGGAATGCATAGAAGAAGGCGCCGCATACAGCGGGAAATGCTATATTTCACAGTCCGCCTGCTATGCGGACGCCAGATTCGTGGCGGATCTGATCGAGGAACGCTTCCCTCATCTGGACGGCAACGTTGTCATTAACAGCATCGGCACCACCATCGGCGCGCACACAGGCCCGGGCACGGTTGCCGTGTTCTTCTGGGGAAAAGAAAGGACTGACTAAACGTCAGCCCTTTTTTGATAATCTTGTTTTTCTGACTTACATCCTTTCTTCACCGCATCAGATACATAAAGTATCCCCCATAGCCGAGCAGCATAAGCAGCCCCCCCGCACGTCCCAGTCGTCTTTTTCTGAAAACGCACAGCCACAGAAGAACAACGGCAGCGATACACACAATACCGTCCGCCAGAAAGTCCGGCGCATACGCTACCGGCGTAATCAGCGCCGAAGTGCCTACCACAAAGAGAATGTTAAAAATATTGCTACCCACAATGTTGCCGACCGCGATATCCGCCTTGCCCTTAATCGCAGCCGTCACGCTTGTCACCAGCTCCGGCAGGGAAGTGCCGAATGCCACAATCGTCAGACCGATCAGCCGCTCGCTCATACCGAAAATCAATGCCAGCTCCGTAGCCGCATCCACCGCCACGTCAGAACCGATTACAATCATCACCCCGCCCAAAGCAATCATCAGCAGCATTTTCCAGACCGGCACGGGTTTTTCTTCCGGCATTTCCTCCGGCAGACCGCCGCCCTTCTTTGCCATGACAAGCAGGTATCCCAGATAGCAGAGCATCAGCACCCAGAGAATCAGCCCATCGGAAAGATGCAGCAGATGATCCCCTGTAGCGCCCATTGCCACAAGGATCACCGAAACCGCAATCACGAAAGGGATCTCATATCTGACCGTAGTCTTCTGCACCGCTATGGGAGTAATGAGAGCGGTAAGCCCCAGAATCAGCAGGACATTCATAATATTGCTGCCCACAATATTGCCGATGGTGATCTCCGCACTCCCCTTCAGGGCCGCCGACACGCTGACCGCCGCCTCCGGCAGTGAAGTGCCCATCGCCACAATGGTAAGTCCGATCACCAGCTGGGGAATCCCGAATTTCTCCGCCAGCCGTCCCGCACCCTCCACAAACCAGTCCGCTCCCTTCACCAGAAGCACGAACCCCAGCGCCAATAAACCGATCTGAACCAAAACATCCATAGCTCTCTCCTCCTTCTCGTAAGCCCCGTAAATAGGAAAACGAGGCTTTCAACATGTTAGAATGCTAAAAGTCTCGTTCTTTCTCTCATTTCACGAATACCCGGTATGAAACGGAAAGCGTGCAAACATGACACGTGTGTCAGGGTATGTTGCCTGCACAGGATAACTACTCCCTCTTAACTTGTGTGATAATGTACCATAAGTATGCCCGCCTGTCAAGGTTTCTATGCCAACATTGCCATAATGAAAAACCCCTGCGGGCTGCCGGGCGACGATTTTTTTACCGTATCTTAGCAAGCGACTCCGCCGAAAGAATCTTCCTGATATGAAGCAGAAACAACACGCTGGCCGTTGTCGCCGAAATGACATCGGAGACCGGTTCCGCATAGTAAACGCCCATCACCCCGAAAAAGCGCGGCAGGATAACCGCCAAAGGAATCAGTAAAATAATCTTGCGCAGCACGGCAATAAAAAGCGACACCTTCGCCTGCCCGAGCGCAAGAAAAGTGGGCTGGATCCCGTTCTGCAGGCCAAACACCAGCATTCCCGCCATAAAGACCGGCATCACCTTCCCGACCAGCTCCACAAGCGCCGTCTCATTGGTGAAAAACCCGGCATAAAATTCCGGGAACAGCATCGTGGTCGCCGTGGAAACCAGCATAAAGCCGAAACACAGGCCGATCATCCAGCGGTAGAGCTGTTTCACCCGGCCGAAATTCCCCGCGCCGTAATTATAGCTGACAATGGGCGCCATACCCTGCGTAAAGCCGCTTATAGGAGCGGAAAAAAGCTGCATCACACTCTGCATAATGGTGAGCGCTCCCACATGGAGATCCCCGCCGTAGGCCTGCAGTCCGTGGTTTAATACAATGCTGATAAAGCTCTCCGTGGACCGCATAATAAAGGGCGATATCCCAAGTGAGAAAATACTGGCCAGAATCCCCCTCTCAAGCCTAAGAAATTTTCTCCTTATTTTCAGGGAAGAATGCCTGCTCAGCAAAAAGCCCGTGACCCAGGCTGCGCTGAGAGCCTGCGAGATGACGGTCGCCACCGCCGCTCCCTTTACTCCCATATGAAAGCCAAAGATAAAAATCGGATCGAGAATGATATTAGTCACCGCACCGATCAGCACCGACAGCATCGCCGTTCCCGGCCTGCTCTGGCAGATGATAAAGGCGTTTAACCCAAGCGCCAGTTCCACAAACAAGGTACCCGCCAGATAAATCGTCAGATAGTCCACCGCATACTCTATGGTGGCGTCGCTTGCGCCGAACTGGTAGAGCAGCGGCCTCTGAAAAGCATAAAATATGGCCATCAGCACCACCGTGCAGATCACCAGAAAGCTTACGCTGTTGCCAAGTATTTTCTCCGCGTGATCCCTGTCCTGTTTTCCCAGCCAGATGGCGGCAAGAGGCGCGGCACCGCTGTTGACAAAGCCTGAAAACGCGGAGATAAACACCGTGATACAGAAAGTGACGCCAACCCCTGTCAGGGCGTTTGCCCCCACCCCTTCCATATGCCCGATATAAATTCTGTCGATAATACTGTATAAAATATTGATGATCTGCGCGAGGATGGAGGGCAGCGTCATGCCTGCCATCAGCTTACCGATTGGCTCTGTCGCCATACGCTCCTCGCGGGTCATTGATGATTGCTTCCCGGCCATAAGTCTTTCCTTTTCTTTCGGTTTGTCCATATGTTATCTTACCCGAACCGGCCGGGAATTGCAATCGTATTATCGCTGCCCGGAAAACTTGCCCGGCAATGGCATTTTCCTGTTTTCATCCTGTCCCTATTATGCTACCATAGGTTCAAATACAGCTTTTCCAACAGACTTTGCAAAATGGAGATTCCCATGAAAAACACAGGTAAAATACTATCGGCACTGCTCCTGACATCCGGATTCTGCGCGCTCTACATACTGATCCCCCATCTCACGGATTCCCGCCTGCGGAGCGCCTTTTTCACCCCGTCCCGCACCCCCGCCATCATTTTGGCATATATGCTTTGGGGATGTCTCTTTCTCTACATCAATCTTTTTCCCGGGCTGACTGTCAGGAAAACCTCCACCCGCCGCAACAAAATACTCACGGACGGCGTTACCCTGCTGCAGCTCTTTCTTGTCACTGCCATTGCCGCATCCGCATTTGTGATCCTGCACCTTCTGTACCGCCTTTGGGGAAATTCGGATATGCCCGGCAGTTTTGCACAGGGCGCAGGATATCTGGCCGGCCTGCTTCTCCTGATCCTGCTGGAATCCGTTCTCTTCTGGAACGGCATTATCCGCGTGTATACGACCTCCGTCCAGTTGGGAATCAAGTGGCGCATCATCGGCATTGCCTGCGGCTTTATTCCCTTCGTTCATATCTGGGCGCTGTGCCGGATCATTGCCATCACCTCACGCGAGGCCGCCTTTGAAAACGAAAAGTATCTGCTGGATCAGGTGCGCGCCCAAAGCCAGCTCTGCCACACCAGATATCCCCTCCTTCTGGTGCACGGCGTATTTTTCCGGGACTTCCGATTTTTTAATTACTGGGGCAGGGCTCCCTATGCACTGAAACAGAACGGCGCCGTCATCTACTATGGCAGCCAGCAGTCAGCCGCCTCCGTGGCCTCCTGCGGGCAGGAGCTGGCGGAGCGCATCCGCTCCATCGTACAGGAAACGGGCTGCGGAAAGGTAAATATCATCGCCCACTCCAAGGGCGGTCTGGACAGCCGCCATGCCATCAGCGCCTGCGGCGTCTCCCCTTATGTGGCCAGCCTGACTACCATCAACACACCCCACCGGGGCTGCATCTTTGCCGATTATCTGTTGGAAAAAATACCGGAAAGGATTCAGAAAAGCGTAGCCCGCAAATACAATACCGCCCTGAAGAAATTTGGCGACGCCAGTCCCGACTTCCTCTCCGCCGTACGGGACCTCACGGCTTCCGCCTGTGCACTCAGGAATGAAAAGCTGCCAGACCATCCCGACGTCTGTTATCAGAGTGTGGGCAGTCAGATGAACCGCGCTTCCGGCGGCAGATTCCCGCTCAATATGGCCTACCCCCTAGTCAGACATTTTGACGGTGCAAACGACGGGCTGGTATCCCTGGAAAGCGCCCGCTGGGGAGAATCCTTTATCCAGCTTACCGTTCCCGGGGGACGGGGCATTTCCCATGGTGATATGATCGACTTAAACCGGGAAAATATTCCCGGATTTGATATACGCGAATTTTATGTAAACCTCGTTGCCAATTTAAAAAACAGGGGCTTTTGATATAAGCCCCTGTTCTCTGACTGCCTTACCGACCGCATCAATTAAGATAGGAATGACTGCAGATTCTGATTCAGGTTCTCCGCAAGTCCTGTCAGATCCGCACTCAGCTCGGTGATGCCTTTTATCTCCTCCTGCATCTGCCCCGCGGCCTCCGCCGTCACCTGCGCGGTACTGACGTTGTCCATGGATGCCTGCGCCAGCTCTTCAATCACGTTTGACATATTATCTTTTGCCTGATTCATGGAACGGATATTCTGCTGCATGTTGTTCTCTTTATCCGTCACCAGACCGATGCTGCGATCCAGTTCCCCGAAGATATCCTTCGTCCTGGTCACCTTGTCTTCCTGTGATTTCAGTACCTCACCGATCAGATTCATGGCCGCCAGATTTTCTTCCGTCTTCTCCACCAGATCCTTAATATTATCTCCGATCTGTGCCGCCGAATGGTTGGATTCCTCCGCAAGCTTCTGAATCTGCTGTGCCACCACCGCAAATCCCCTGCCCGCGTCTCCGGCCCTGGCCGCCTCAATGCTGGCGTTAAGCGCCAGAAGATTGGTCTCCTCCGCTATGTTGGTGATATACTCTGTCACACTCTTAATCTGTTTGACCGATTCATTCGTGGTGTCCGTCTGATTCCTGATTCCACGCACCGTATCCTGCGCCTTTTTGCTGCTCTCCTCCAGCTCCCGCAATATGTCCGCGCTCTCCTTCGACATGTCTTCCATGTCTCTGGAAATCTGATTGATGCCCTCAATCTGCACCAGCATTTCCTCTATCGCCTGTTTCGTGGCCTCCACATCCTGCGCGGCCTGCGTGGTCCCGCTCTGCTGCCGGTTGGCTGTATCCTCGATCTGTGCCACGCTGCCGCTCATGCTCACCGCAGCCTGCGTGGTACTTTCGGACGTCCTGTTCAGCCTCTCGACAGCCCCCGTCAGCTTCACCGTCCCGTGACGGATGTCATCCAGAATATCATAAATCTTCAGCCGCAGTCTCTCCGTACAGGACGCCAAGTCCCCAAACTCATCCCGCCGCCTGATTTCCTCCAGACGCGCATCCTCAAACTGCCCGTTGGACACCTTGGAAAGCACCTCTCTCACATTGTGGAGCACCCTAGTCAGCCCGCCGATATACCAGTAAATAAAGCCGCCTACAGCCAGAAGCACCACAAACGCAATCACAACGCTGATCAGCACATACCGCCTGATAATACCGTCAAATTCCTCTGTCGGAAGAGAGGCCATCATTGCGCCCGTCACGGTACCGTCGCCCGGCTGCACAATGGGAATCAGATAAGCGTGACACATTTTCCCGTCTATTTCAATATTGCGGTACCAGAGCTGCGCCCCCTGATGCAGCGTATAATTGGTAATATTTGCGCCCGCCCGCATACCATACCATCTGTTTCCGCCCTCATTCATAACAGAGGTCATGACAGCCGTGTCACCAAAGAAAAACGTGATATCCACGCCTGTCTGCGCTTTCAGCTCGTCCACAATGCCCGTCTCCTGCGAAATGTTAAAATTCATGCCTCTCCAGACATTGCCGTCCGACTTCAGGGCATAATCCCCGTAGCCCTGGCTGTTGTACAGACTCATCGCCGCCAGCGCATTTGATTTTAAGCTGTTCCTTGTCTCCTTATACATGCCGTTTTCAAACTGGATCAGCCCGATCACCAAAAGCAGGATGCCGTACACCAACATCGGAACACAGTATAAGGTAAACATTTTCTGTTTAAATTTCATATCGTTCTCCATTCCGGAGCGTTCACGCGACGAGGCGGCGCAAATCTCAAATTTGCGTCTGCCATAAAACAAATTTGTGATGCTCCTGCACAAATTTGCGTGTGAAAAATAAATGCATCGGCATTATTTTTCACACCACATCTCCTACATGGAATCCGCAGTGATGACCGTCACTCCCGTATCCGTTTTTGTGTTAGTGTCTGTATAAGTTCCCTCCAGCGCCTGCACGGCAATGACCATGCCGTCATGTCCCATGCGCTCCGGGTTCTGCTGCATGGTCGCATAGGCAGTACCGTCTGCAATCAGCGCCAGCATGGCGTCTGACGTGTCAAATCCCACAACCAGATCGTCCTGCCCGGACTCTCTGACCGCCTCCCCGGCCGCCACGGAGGTACCCTCATTGGTTCCGAAATACGCCACATATCCCTGTCCCTGACCTGCCGTCACGGCATTCTTGATATTGGCCGCATCATCCATCATATATACCGTATCAGCCAGCACAAAGTCGGTGCCCTCAAAGGCCGCGCGGAAACCTGTTTCCCTCGCCACACAGGAAGCCGTGTCCTGCGTCACACCCATAACACCGATCGTACCGGACGTAATCCCTCTTTCCGCCAGCGCTTTCTTCATGCTGTCCGCAGCCGTCTTTCCCGCCGCCTCATTGTCGGTCGCCAGCGCCGTCACACAGTCAAAGCTTGCCGCACTGTCCACGTAAATAATCTTACATCCCGCATCCGCCGCTTTCTGTAAACTGCCATTTACGCCCTCGGCGCTGTTTGCCGCAATCAGAATCGCTTCAGCCCCTTCCGATACCGCCTGGTCCACACAGGCGCTCTGCAGCGCGTCATCGTGGGTGTCCGGCCCGATCCACTTATATGTAATATTTCCCAGCTCCTCCGCCGCCTGCTTACAGCCCTTATCAATCGACTGCCAGTAGCTGTCCGCCAGATCCATGGTAATCAGATACACCGTATGCGCCTCACCCGTACCCGCCGAGGGCTGCGCCTCCTGTGTCTCCTCCGCCGCCGTTTCCTCTGCTGCCGCCACAGGCTCCGCTGCTGCCCCGCCGCTTACAGCCGCCGAAGGCTGCATCGGCGTATCCGGCATAATAATCTCAGGATCGCCTGCCTGTCCGCAGCCTGACAGCAAAAGTCCTGTCATGAGCGACAGACCGATCACTTTTTGTAATTTATACATTGCTTCTCCTCCCTTACTATAATTTTCCTTCCCAGAAATTATATGCTTTTTGTTGAATATAGTCAAATATTTTCGCTTTACCTCTCCCTATTTGTGTATTTTCAACAATAATGGGGTATATTCTGCAAAAAAGAGAGATTAAAAAAGATTAAAAAAAGACCACATT
This sequence comes from uncultured Lachnospiraceae bacterium, assembly GCA_947174505.1. GTDB lineage: Bacteria > Bacillota > Clostridia > Lachnospirales > Lachnospiraceae > UBA3282. The sequence goes on along the minus strand of CAMWJF010000007.1, from coordinate 53,358 downwards.
GATGCGGTGGCAGCAAAAAGCGCCACACAAACCCACAAAAACCGGTCCGGCCAGCATAATAAAGTCATCCCTGCCTGCGCTTTTCCAACAGCTGCTGTCAAACGCAAAAAACAAGGGCTTCCAAGACACCAAAAATGTCTCGAAAGCCCCTGTTTATGCGGATAACAGGACTTGAACCTGCACGGTCTCCCACTGGAACCTAAATCCAGCGCGTCTGCCAATTCCGCCATATCCGCCTGTCAGACTGCAGAATTTTTATGACATCCATGTCACTTCTGCCCGCCTGCCTATGTATCATATCATTTTCCCTGCGCCCTGTCAACGATTCGGAAATCTCCACCGGAAAGATGCCGCCGGGGAGACATCCGCTTCGACACGCGCATCTGTCTATTCCCCGATATGCCGGATTACCTCACGGTTAATTCTTATCAAAAAGAACACCGTCACGACCAGGGAAACCAGCTCTGCAATCGGGAAGGACCACCACACAAAATCCACATTCCCTGCAAGGGACAGGAGATACGCTGCCGGAAGCAGCACAATGAGCTGTCTTGCAATGGAAACGATCATGCTGTACACCGCATTGCCAAGCGCCTGGAACGCCGTGCCGCAGATGATGCTGAAACCGGCCATCACAAAACAGATACTGATGATCCGAAGCGCAGGCACGCCTATCGCAAGCATTTCCGGCGACGCCTCGAAAAATCCCAGAAGAATCTGCGGAATGCTCTGGAAAACCACTACCCCGACAGCCATGATTCCCACCGCATAAAAAATGCCGCACTTCAACGCCTGAATAAAGCGGTCTCTTCTGCCTGCACCGTAATTGTATGCCAGGATCGGTACCAGTCCGTTATTCATGCCAAACACTGGCATAAAGATAAAGCTCTGCAGCTTAAAATACACACCGAATACGGCCGTGGCGGTAGGCGTAAAGGAAATCAGGATCAGATTCATGCCATACGTCATCACGGAACCGATAGCCTGCATGATCATGGAAGGCACACCAATCTTATATATCTGTCCTACAACCTCCCTCTCCAGCCGGAGTTTCTTTGCGGAAATATGGATGTCTTCATTTTTTCTGCTGTTAATGACAAATGCTATGGTTCCCGCCACGATCTGTCCTGTCACGGTCGCCACAGCCGCACCCATAACCCCCATTTTCGGCATGCCGCACAGGCCGAAAATAAAAATGGGATCCAGAATGATATTGATAATAGCGCCCGTTCCCTGCGTAATCATAATATAGAAGGTTCTTCCCGTGGACTGCAGCAGCCTTTCGAACACAAACTGGGAAAAAAGACCGAAAGAGCAGCAGCACACCACACTCAGATAAGCCACTCCATACTCTACAATCTGCACATCATCAGTCTGACTTAAGTAAAATGTCCTCGTACCGAAAAGACCCACTGCCAAAAAAAGAAGATAGCTGATTCCCATCAGAAGAACGCCGCTGGATGCCGCATTGTCTGCCCGCTCCTGCTCCTTTTCCCCCAGCGCCCTGGAGAGCACCGCATTGATGCCGACACAGGTACCGCCCGCAACCGCAATCATCAGCGTCTGGATCGGAAATGCAAGTGACACTGCTGTCAGTGCATTCTCATTAATGCGGGAGACAAAAATGGAGTCCACCACATTGTAAAGCGCCTGCACCAGCATGGATATCATCATGGGCAGCGACATCGTAATCAGCAGTCTGTTTACGGGCATAGTGCCCATCTTATTCTCTTTCGTCTGTTCCATATCTTTTACCTCCTTCGCAACCGGGTCGGGATGCCTTTTCCCTGCACGCCGCACCATCCACATACCGCCGCAGGCGGCGATATCCTTTATGAAACCGTGTGCAACAAAAAAACACCGCATTTGCAGTGGTGTTTTGAACAAGCCACGGAGAATATCGCTCCGGGGTTCGAATCCCCCAGTTTACACTGTGGATTCCTTTAGTGAACCACGGGGGATTCGAACCCCCGACAACCTGATTAAAAGTCAGGTGCTCTACCGACTGAGCTAGTGGTCCATAACTGGGCTAGCTGGATTTGAACCAGCGAATGCAGGAGTCAAAGTCCTGTGCCTTACCCCTTGGCGATAGCCCATTATTGGTAAACCAGGCAGTGCTCCGCACGCTCATGTTAAAGGTGGATAGAGGGACTCGAACCCTCGGCCTCCAGAGCCACAATCTGGCGCGCTAGCCGACTGCGCCATACCCACCATACAACGTGCTCGAAGGGATTCGAACCCCCGACCCACGGCTTAGAAGGCCGTTGCTCTATCCAGCTGAGCTACGAACACGTACTGCACACCCGCACAGGCTTACACCGTACGGAGAGCGGGTGATGGGAATCGAACCCACGTATCCAGCTTGGAAGGCTGGTGTTCTACCATTGAACTACACCCGCATGTCATTATAGATAAACTGCGTCGGGGTGACAGGATTCGAACCTGCGACCTCCTGGTCCCAAACCAGGCGCTCTAGCCAAGCTGAGCCACACCCCGCAAGGGATCAAACGCCATTTCTCACAACGCATGTTCCATTATATAATATGGTTTTTTTTCTGTCAACAGCTTTCTAAACAAAATTTAAAGTAAAATGTGCTTCCCCTTCTCTGTCCAGCTCCATAATAATATAACTGGGCCTCCGGTTCTCCTGTCTGGGATAGCTGATACTGCCGGGGTTGACCAGCGTAACATCCTTTCCGATATCAACCAACGGCCTGTGGGAATGCCCGCACATAACGATATCCACTTCCCGGCTTATGGCCTCCTGCTTGATCGTCTCGGTGTTCATGGCGATATAATAATGGTGTCCGTGGGTCACCCACACCTTATAACGCCCAAGCGTAAACTCCTCTTCTCTCGGCAGGTCCGAAAAAAAATCATTATTTCCCTGCACCATTACCACAGGGCAGCCCGCCGCCTCGCTGATCGTATACTCGCTCCCCTCCACATCCCCACAGTGTATCAGCATATCATAGGGACCAGTCCGTTCCAGCACGGCAAGCAGATTTGCATTATGACGATGACTGTCGCTCACAATCAATATTCTCATGTCATTACAACATCCTTTTCTTCAGTTCCTCTTTCATCTGTTCCAAAGCCCTGCTTCTGTGGCTGATACGGTTCTTCTCCTCATCCGTCAGCTCCGCCGCGGTACGGCCGTATTCCGGCAGATAAAAGATGATATCATAGCCGAAGCCGTTATCCCCGCGCAGCTCGTGGCCGATCCTGCCCTCAATGACTCCTCTGGTGATAACCTCCCCGCCGTCCGGAAATACCGCCGCAATCGCACAGACAAACCTTGCGCTTCTCTCCTCCTCCGGCACATCCTTAAGCCTTCTGAGCAGATCCTCGCTCTTCTCGGAAAAAGGCGTTTCCTCACCGAGATATCTGGCGGAATACACGCCCGGCTCCCCATTCAGAAAATCGATTTCCAGCCCGGAATCATCCGCCACCACTATACACTCCCGCGTTTTTTCCTGCGCGGCAAGGGCATCTGCCACCGCCCGCGCCTTGATGCGGGCATTCTCCTCAAATGTGGTTCCGTCCTCCTCAATCTCAAGCGCAAGCCCGACCTCCTTCATGGAATGGATTTCGAGCTCCATATCGCTGAGAATGGCCCGGGTCTCCCGCATTTTCCCTTCATTGCCTGTGGCAAATATAATCTGAAGCATATTGTCCTGTCTCCTCATAAGTATATGGAGAATTTCCGCTTTTCGGAAATTCTCTCACGCGAAGTATAGTAATTCTTGGCGTCCCGTTCCATGGCGGGACGTCTTTAGAATTACTCTTCGCGTTGTTCGTACGCCTTCAAAACCGCATTGTAAATCCCCTCTGCAATCCGCCTGATATAATCCTCGCGCTGCAGCAAAATGGCCTCCTGACTGTTCGTCAGATATCCCACCCGGATGGCCGCCGCCGGAACCGTGGCGTTGTTCACGACCAGATCCTCTTTTGCCGATTCGATCAGACCGCAGGCTTTGCCGCTGATCGACGTGACTACCTCCCGTTCGAGAAGATCCGCAAGCTCCACATTTCCGAAACCGGGGATAAAAAATTTACTGTTATAAACCGTCGACGTCCCATAAAGTTTACTGTTCTCGTCGCCGCTCACTTCTATACTGATCAGCATATCCGCCTTTGTCGCTGCCGCAAGCTCCACTCTGTCCGCCGCCGCCGGATTGCTGTCGTCCATTCTTGTGTAGTACACCTTGATATCGCTCTCGTCAAGCATAGCCTTTAACGCCTTTGCAACGTCAAGCGTTATATTCTTTGAAAGGATTCCGTCCACAGCGACGCCATGCTCCTCGCCCCCATAAGCGGGATCTATCACGATAATCTTCTCATACACTTCTTTCGGGGGCACAAACTCTACATACAGGGTATGATCCTCAAAAATGCTCCTGTACTCGTAAACCCCATTCAGCGCAAACCGCAGGCAGATTCTGTCCTTCTCCGCCTCAAAACGGCCGTCCGCCACATTCTCGCAGTTCCCGAAGACGCTTTTCGACTCGTAAAATTCCTCGTAGACTTGTGTCTGCTCGGTACTGATGCCCACCCAGAGCTCCTTATCCATGTAGTGATTCTCTAAAACCACTTCCTCCGCCTTCACGCTTTCCGGCATCGGTATACAGAAATAATTAGTGTTCAATTCAGTTCTGTTTATGACGATTTCATTTTCCATTTTCGGGACATCCGGCGTGTTCTCCTCTCCCTGCTCTGAAGGCCGCACCACCTCATCCTGCGCCAGGTCCGCCACGCCCACAGTCTTTGTCGCCGCATAGTACAGCATAACGCCCATGGCCGCCGCCACAAATAGAATGCAATATACCAAAGTACTTTTCATCAAACTGTTCTGCTGCATCGCTTACCTTTTACTCCCGGTGGGCCTTGGACCCATATACTGATAAAAGTAGGTCTTTATCATCCCGTTATACAACTTTCTGTTCTTATCCGCCTTCCTGCCAATGGCGTTTTCCGCCTGCTCGTAGGAAGTAATCACATACATGGACCAGGCATCCAGCGCACGGTAACGCTCTCCCAGCGTCCGATACAGGGCATGAAGGGCTTCCTTCTCCGAAAGCCGCTCCCCGTAGGGCGGATTCGTCAGGATAAACCCATACTTTTTCGCATGGGAAAGCTGCGCCACGTCCCTCTGCTGAAAATGGATCAGATGCTCCACCCCTGCCAGTCTGGCATTTGCCCTGGCAATGGACACCATCTCCCCGTCTATGTCATAACCCTGAATCTGCGTTTCCACATCCGGCGTTTCCATGGACTCCGCCTCTTCCCTTGCCTTTTCCCAGAGCTTACCCGGAAACACATGCGCCCAGTCCTGCGCCGTAAAACGCCTGTTTTTCCCGGGCGCAATATGGGCTGCCATCATAGCCGCCTCGATGGGAATCGTCCCGCTGCCGCAAAAAGGATCCACGAGAATCCGGTCCCCCCGCCAGGGCGTCAGCATCAGAAGGGCCGCCGCCAGATTCTCCGCAATGGGAGCTTTCACCGTCAGCTTTCTGTAGCCACGTTTATGTAAGGATTCTCCCGAAGTGTCAAGTCCCACCGTCACCTCGTCCTTCTTAATAAAGACTCTGACCGGATAGTCCGCCCCGCTCTCCGCAAACCAGTCGATGTGGTAAACGCCCTTCATACGCTCTACCATAGCTTTTTTCATAATCGACTGGATATCGGAAGGACTGAAAAGTCTGCTCTTCACGCTGGCCGCCTTAGCCACCCAGAATTTTCCGTCTTTAGGAATATAGGCCTCCCAGGGAAGCGCCTTCGTCCCCTGAAAAAGCTCCTCAAAGGTTTCCGCATGAAAGCTCCCTATCTTAACCAGTACCCTCTGCGCACTGCGGAGGAAAACATTGGCACGGCACAGTGCCTGCCTGTCCCCGGCAAAGCTGACTCTGCCGTCCTCCACGCAGGTAATCTCCAGACCAAGATCCATAATTTCTCTTTTTAAAACTGCCTCCAGCCCAAAATGACAGGGCACAATATACTCTAATTTTTCCATAGGTACATTTTATGCCGTAAGTAAAAACCTGTCAACTTAGTTTTCTTCCCCCGACATCCCATGCAATATAAACAGAGTCGGAAAAAGGGGACGCCCGATGCGTCCCCTTCTCAGACCAGATCCTTCTTAATAGTTGTCCTTGCTGCTGTTGTTAGAGTTGCTGCCGGAGCTGTTCTTGCTGTTGTTGTTTGTGCTGTTCTTGGAATTGTTCTGGTTGTTCTTGTCCTGCTGCTTCTCATTCTGCTGATTGTTCTGGTTAAAATCGTTCTTAGACATCTTCCATACCTCCTGATTGGTTTCGTGTTACAGAAATAGTATGAGAGATTCCAAACGAAGTTATTCAGGCAACTTATAGGTCTTTAGTACTATTTTTTTATTCAAAAGCACCAAAACTAAGGTTGGTACTTTGGTACTATTTTTTCTTGTTTTTTTCGCAGAATGTACTATAATAATAAACGTAGACGGAGATACCCCTTCATTCTCCGCCTACAGACCCTTATATTAATTATTTATACTCCCCTCAACAGGCCGTTTATCCTAAGTAAACGGCCTGTTGACTTGTCATTTCCGTCCTTTAAAATAATTCACCGCAAGTATCACAACCAGCACCGGAATCATGATCGGCGCAAGTAAAGAAATCATGGAAAATGCCAGACCGATGATCAAAAGAAAAATCACAACCGCAGTCAGCGCGATCAGCCAGCCCGGAACGCGCACGATTTTTTCCCTTGCCGCCTTTTTCAGCTCCCCGTATCTGTCCTCCCCGGTCTCCTCATCGTAAGTCCGGTTCGTCCCTTCACTGATACCGGCGCGCTTATTTGCCTCAATAATGCTCTTCGCAAGAAGTCTCGGATCGCCGAGACTTTCCAGCACTTCCGCCTCGCTTCTGCCCTTTCTGATCTCCACGTCAATATATTCCCGGTAATACTGCACGTTCTCCGCCACCCTGGAGCTGTTCACGCCGCCCGCAAGTGCCCTCTGCAGCCTGTCTATAAATTCCGTCCGATCCATACTTCCTTCCTTTTTCCTCTGTTCTGTCTCCGTGCCCTTTACATGGTCTGATCCATGCCTTTCCAGTCACCCAGCTTTTTCGCGTATTCTTCCGGATGCCTCTGCATATCTGCCATCATCATGAACGACCTGAGCACCATGTCCTCCTTATTGCAGCTTGCGGTATTCTTCCCCGTGTCCATGCGCAGATTGTCCTGCTCTATCTGCCACACATAACAGTCCGTCAGGGAATATGCCCCGCACTTCGGCTCATCCGGCAGTCCGTGGTTCTCCAGATAGTAGACAAAAGCGTCGTAAAGCTTCTGATTCTCCAAAAGCTTACTCCATAAAGTCTGCTGCCACGCCCCGGACTTCCCGGCAAACTCGCACAGCCTCATAAGACCATCATATGCCTTTAATTTGCTTTGGTCAAATAAAATCGGTGACGACATGCTTCCCTCCCTGATTTCGCTCTGTGGAATCTCAAATTCCAAGGTAAAGGCTTTCTGATAGAATACCCCATTTCAGGTATTATCTGATATGGGACTTCATACTTTTCACATTGATATCCGCCACGGAATTTCCTTCAAATACATGTCCCTCCACCACAAGCGTCTCCACCAATGTGATTTTGGGATGTTCGATCAGACTGATCAGCTTTTCTCCCACCATTTTCCCCAGCTCTTCCGTGTCCTGCCGCAGCGTGGTCAGAGTAGGTTCAATATGTCTGGCGACCCGGATGCCGTCATAGCCCGCGATCGAAATGTCATCGGGAATCCGCATTCCCCGTTCCTGAATCGCATTAAAACCGCCAAATGCAGAAAAATCATCGGGATAGAGAATACAGGTGGGAGGCTCCCTTAATTCAAGCAGCCTCACCGTCTCCGCATACGCGCCATTGGTGTCACGGTAGGGCGACATGCGGATATATTCATCCGGTATCGTCAGTCCGAGCTGGGCAGCCGTACGGTAAAAGGAAGACAGTCTGCTCTGTGTAACAGCGGAATCGGCCCCATGGATATAGGCTACCCGGCGGTGTCCTTTCTTATAAATGTATGTAAGCAGATCCTGCATCCCCTGCACATTGTTGGACATAACCGCACAGACATTGTTAAAAAGGTGATCCAGCGTAATGATGGGAATGGTGCCCCTCACAAGCTGTAAAATCTCTGGCGAATAAAAATCCGTACAGACAATCGCAACGCCGTCAAAGCCACGGGATTTGCAGTGTTCCAGATAACTCATTGCGCCCGCGCGGCGGTCGCTGGTATTGACAAAGGTAATGTCGTAGCCCTTCTCCTCCACCGTGCGTTTCAGGCTGTCCAGCACGAAGGCATAATAGTCATGGGTCAGACCGCTGTAATCCTCATGGTTAAACAGAACCCCTATATTATAACTGCGGTTCGTTTTCAGCATCTTGGCCGCCGTATTTGGAAAGTAACCCATCTCCTCGGCCACCTGCCGAATCCGCTTCTTCGTCTCCTGTCCAATATCGCTCTGATCATTAAGCGCCTTACTGACCGTAGCCACCGAGACACCGCAGACCGCCGAAATATCCTTCATAGATACCATATTTTAATCCTCTCCAGCCCTGGAACAAAAAATCGAACACCCCCGCGCTCAATTCAGAGAATGCTTCGCATTCTCCTCAGATGTTCTACACTGTCGCATGTCGCTTAATCGTTTTCGTATTTCCATTGTACAATACATCGCCAAGTATTGCAACGCCTTTTGAAATTTATTGAATTTACATGATAAACATATAATTATTGCTTTTTTCTCATTTCTTCTGTATAATTTGCTTATCCGGGCGGAGACAACTTTACTTAATCGTTTACCCTGCTCCGTTTCAGGGCAATTTGCAAAGAACCGGACACAAATCAAACGAAAAGGAGAATGGAGCTATGAAATTTGGTTATTTTGATGACAAAAACCGCGAGTATGTCATCACCACACCCAGGACGCCCTTACCCTGGATCAACTATCTGGGCTGTAAGGAGTTCTTTACGCTGATTTCCAACACCTGCGGCGGTTACACCTTTTATAAGGATGCAAAGCTTCTTCGCATGACACGTTACCGTTACAACGACGTACCCAATGACATCAATGGTAAATACTTCTATATCAAAGAGGACGGCACCGTCTGGAATCCCGGATGGAAGCCGACCCAGACAGAGCTTGACAGCTACGAATGCCGCCACGGCATCGGCTACAGCCGCTTTACAGGCGTAAAAAACAAACTGGAGGCTTCAGTCCTCACCTTCATCCCCATGGATGACAACTGTGAAATCAGTCAGGTGAAACTGACCAACCAAAGCGACAGCGAAAAAAACATTTCCCTCTTCTCCTATGTTGAATGGTGCCTCTGGAATGCGGACGACGATTCCCGCAATTTCCAGCGTAACTTAAACACCGGCGAGGTGGAGGTTATCGGTTCCGCTATCTACCATAAGACAGAGTACCGCGAACGCAGGAACCACTATGCGGTATACTCCGTCAACACGCCCGTAGACGGCTTTGACACCAGCCGCGACGCTTTCCTTGGCGCATACCGCGGCGCAGCAAATCCTGAGGCCGTGGAGAAAGGCCAGGCGACGAACTCTGTGGCACACGGCTGGTCCCCCATCGCGTCGCACCAGATCAACGTGACCTTACAGCCCGGCGAGAGCAAAACCTTTGTATTTGTTCTGGGCTACATAGAAAATCCCGAGGACCAGAAGTGGGAGTCACCCGGCGTCATCAACAAAAAGCCTGCCGAGGCAATGCTCGCCAAATATCAGACTGACGCGGACGTGGAACAGGCATTTGCCGCACTGAACACATACTGGAACGAATTGTTATCCAAGTACACCGTGAAGTCCTCCAACGACAAGGTAGACCGCATGGTCAATATATGGAACCAGTATCAGTGTATGGTAACCTTTAACATGTCCCGCTCCGCATCCTATTATGAATCTGGCATCGGACGCGGTATGGGATTCCGCGATTCCTGTCAGGATCTGCTGGGCTTCGTCCACCTGATCCCGGACCGTGCAAGGCAGCGCATCATCGATATTGCCTCCACCCAGTTTGAGGACGGCAGCGCTTATCATCAGTACCAGCCCCTCACCAAGAAGGGCAACTCCGACATCGGCAGCGGCTTCAACGACGACCCGCTCTGGCTGATCGCTGGTACCTCCGCCTATGTGCGCGAGACGGGGGACACTTCCATTTTGACAGAGATGGTTCCCTTTGACAACGACGAATCTCTTGCAAAGCCTCTGCTGGAGCACCTGAAACGCTCCTTCAACTATATCGTGACACACAAGGGCCCCCATGCGCTGCCCCTGATCGGCCGCGCCGACTGGAACGACTGCCTGAACTTAAACTGCTTCTCCGAGCATCCGGGAGAATCTTTCCAGACCTTTGGTCCCTCCGAAGGACCTGTTGCGGAATCCGTATTTATCGCCGGTATGTTCGTCAAGTACGGGGAAGAATACGCACAGTTATGTGAGCTTATGGACAATCAGGCGGAGGCGGATTACGCCCGCGCGGAAGTGCAGAAAATGTATGACGCCGTATTGAAGGACGGCTGGGACGGCGACTGGTTCGTCCGCGCTTACGACGCTTATGGCAAAAAGATCGGCTCCAAAGAATGCGAGGAAGGACAGATTTATATCGAATCCAACGGTTTCTGCCCTCTTGCCGGTATCGGCGTGAAGGAAGGGCTTGCCGAAAAGGCGCTTGATTCCGTAAAGGAAAAGCTGGATACCCAGTACGGTGTGATGATCCTGCAGCCCGCCTACACCAGATATCATCTGGAGCTGGGTGAAATCTCCTCCTATCCGCCCGGATACAAGGAGAACGCGGGTATCTTCTGCCACAACAATCCCTGGGTTTCCATCGCGGAAACCGTGATCGGGCGTGGCGACAGGGCTTTTGAAATCTATCAGAAAACCTGCCCTGCCTATGTGGAGGAAATCAGCGAAATCCACCGCACAGAGCCCTACGTGTACTCCCAGATGGTAGCCGGAGCCGACGCGTACATCCCCGGCGAGGCGAAGAACAGCTGGCTTACCGGTACGGCGGCATGGACTTTCGTGAATGTGTCCCAGCACATTCTTGGCGTGTACCCTACCCACAGGGGACTCAGTATTGATCCCTGCGTGCCCAAAGGTTTCGGTGACTTTACCTTAACCCGTAAATTCCGCGAAGGCACCTACAACATCAGGGTGGTTAATCCTGACAACGTGGAGAAGGGTGTGAAGTCCCTCACCGTGGACGGACAGGCCGTGGAAGGATGCGTCGTTCCTTATGTGGCCGGTAAAACCGAATATGATGTGGTCGTGACCATGGGCTAGTCATAATCATAAACATGAGAGGTTGATCGTGCAGGGCTGTGATATGTCCCTTTATAATCTGCCTGCTCTGAATAAAACAGCGGTAAATCTGTGACAGGTTTACCGCTGTTTTGGTTTGTTGGAATCATTTCGCTTTGAAACAGGCAGACTGAACGGCATTATTTCTACACAACCATTTTACGGATTTTTTCTCTCGGCACTTATGGCAAGCGTTAATGCCTTTCCATCGATATAAACCTGTCCAAGAATATCAATGCTGCTGTCTGAAATTTTTAAATTACCTGTAAAATCATTATGCTCCATCATATAAAGCGCCGTATACACACTCCTTTGCACTCCCGTCATTTTCGTTATCGGCAACACCGAAATTATATCACAGCCCTGCCCGGATCACAATGATATGTCCTGCGCCATATATACATGATCTTGTAGGTCAAATTTTCCTGACCACAAATTTCCCAAAAGGTCTTGTCTTCCCAAACGTTTTGTGACAAAATATTTCTTGGAACTCTTACCCTCGGGTATAGTTTTTGATGAAACAGATAACGAATGAAACACACAGAAAAAGGATTTTAGGAAACAGGCTATGAGTCAGTACATGTCTATCGGAAAAGTATCAAAACTAAAGAACGTAAGCATCAAATCTCTGCGTTACTACGACCAGATCGGAATTCTCAAACCGGCCTTTGTGAACACGGAGACAAATTACCGCTATTATACAGAGGATCAGCTCTATCTTTTGGATGCGATCACTGTATGTATCAAGCTGGGAATCCCTTTAAAGGATTTGAATAACTATGTGGAAGGCGCCTCCATTAATCTGCAGAAGCTTCTCTATGACGGCAAGATTCTGGCGGAACAGAAGATCCTGGATATCCACAACTGCCTTGCTACCCTACAGGAAACGCTGCAGAATATGGCAAGTCCCGTGACAGGTCTTGCCAAAATCCCGAAAAGCAAGAGCGGTATCCTGCTTCCGGACGGGTTCTACCACAACGAAATCGTGGCCCGGAAAATGCTGACGCTGCCTCTGGAGGAAATGGATGTCCCCAAATATTACGGGCAGCATATCCTGAAGCTTTTCGTTACCGCCCAGCAGATGGGCACAGTGGTAGCCTATCCTTCCGGCGTACTGCACGAATACCGAAACGGCAAATACCAGCGGCACATGTTCCTCACAATCACCGGAGACGCGCCGTCTGCCACAGCTTCCGGACAAGCTGTCCGCACCATCAGCCAGGGGGATTTTGCCTGCCGCAGAATCTCTACCCATGTGACAGACTTTGAAACTATCCGGGAAGAAATGAAAGAAGTGATTAAGAGCGATGATTTCTATGTGATAGAAACAGACACCCTCTCCGAACAAAACAAAAAAGAAGGATACCCCTTTGAGTTAGAATATCCGTTGTCCTCCTGAGCAGTGCACAGACGTAAGATGGACGGTTGAATAAATTCTCTGATGAGCAATTTATTCGACCAAGAATTTGTGCAGAAGCATCACAAATTCTCTTGATCACAGAGCAGAATCTGAAATTCTGCTCGCGTTCCTCAGCATAGAATGCTTCGGAATGGAGGAAAAATGGCAGCTCGCTGACAATTTTTCCAGATTGCGGATGTATAGGGCGAAGCCCGCGAGCGAGGAAAACCGCAGGTTTTTCGAGCGCGCAGCACTGCGAAGGATCGTATACGCCAAGCCCGTATACGCCCCTACCCTCTCCTCAACCGGTACAATACCGCCTCATACGGCACACCCTCCGCTGGCGGTGTCCCAAGCTCCAGCGCTTTTTCTATACACTGCTTTACAAAGCCGGACGCCTTCCTGACAGACCGGTCAAAGGGCACGCCGTTTACCGCATCCGCCGCGATTACCGCGGAAAATACATCCCCCGTACTGCACCGCTCCTCCCCCGCCCTGTGAACGCGGCTCAACCGTGCCTCCGGGCTATCTGCGGATGTTTTCACATAAACATAGTTCGCGATATATTCCCCCTGCGGAATCCCTGTTATGACAACATGGGACGGCCCCATTGCGGAAAGACAATGAGCCATTTCAAAAAGTTCCTTTCTTTTCCATCCCTTCTCTTTATAGGGAATTTCCGCCAGATGGCAGGCCTCTGTCAGATTCGGTGTAATAATATCCGCCAGTTCGACCAGCTTTTTCAGCTCTGTACACAGCTCTACCGTGTAAGCAGAGTACAGTCTGCCGTGATCTCCCATTACAGGATCTACGATCACAAGCGTACCTTCCCGCGAAAACTCCTGAACAAACCGTCTCACAATTTCAATCTGTCTGACAGAGCCGAGATATCCCGTCGCAATGCCGTCAAATTCCTTCCGGAGCCCGATCTTTTCCCAGCTTGCAATATATGCCTCCATCCGGTCTGTGTAATCATCCCTAAAAAAGTCCGAGAACGCCGTGTTACTGGAAAAGACGGAGGTAAGCAGGGGACACGCCTGCACTCCCATATAAGAAATAATCGGAAGAAGCACCGTCATGGCGCATCTTCCGTATCCCGCAATGTCATTGATAACCGCTATTTTTTTCTGCATCGGTCTTTCTGCTGCTCCTGTTCCCCAAAAACTTTTTTCTTTGCGCTCATTTTATCATCTATACTCGCAAACTCGCGCCTTCAGCGCTTCCTGCCCGATTCCATCGGGCGTTTGCTCGTTAATGGCGCAGAAAAAACAAATGCCGCCTACGGCGTCGCTTGTTTTTTCTTTGCGCTCATTATATCACCGTTCCTCTTACGGAGGCAAGCAGATTACCCGATAAATTTCTTATCCCGTTTCTCTTCGATCCCGCGCATTTCCTCCGCGCTGACCACACCGACAGCCTCGCCCACAGACTGCTCTCCGCCGGATTCACCGCCTTCCTTCTCCTGATCCCGGCCGTTTTTCATCAGCTCATCCTGCATACGGTCTATCTGGCTTAAGGCCTCCCTGGACTGCTTTACCTCCTGAATCTTTCTGAGAATCGCATTTAAGTCTTCCGGCGAAAACAGATCCAGACACTTCATCAGGCTGGTCATATCGTTAAGGTCCACATGAACCGTTCCCACGGAGGTGTCCACATGAACCCAGTCCGGATTAGAGCTGCCGCCGATGGTGATACTGTTCCCGTACAGTGCGTCTTTGCAGATGGAAACATGGGCGCCGTTATGCCAGAAATCTTTCGTCACCGGATTCCCCGCTGTCGGCTCATCCATCTGTCGCAGCATAATGCCTATGGAGTCGTTCGCGCTGTAATGCTCCCCTGACGCTGCATACTCGTCTGCACGCTTTAATTTCGCGGCAAAGCTGTCCGGGTCGACGCTCCCTTCCATTTTGGCTATCTTCATTTTATCCGCCGATTTCATCTGTTTTGCCAGCAGCTCCGCCGTGTTGTTTGTTGTATTCAGCGTTTTATATCCCATTAAAATCATACTTTTCTCCCTTCTGCGGCCTTATGCCTCCTCCATTGTCTCCAGGGCAAACCGTTCAATCACATGTTCCGTCTGCCCCTGCACCTTCGCCATCTCTACCTGATAGGCCTCCACTCTGCCGTCCTCATACTTTGCCTCCACATAGACCCGGGGAGCCACGCCTTCCTCTCTCTTTCCTTTCAGTGTGTAGCCTTCCGTTACGGCAATCCTCACATGGTCGCTCTCCTCATAGCTCATATGCCTCACCTCCACAGCCTGTAAGGTCTCCTGCGTCGCCGCGGCGTTCACACGAATGCCCGGCGCAGCGCCGATCCTTCCCATGCCCACCTTCTCCGCCTTCGTTCTCACCTCGGTCTGCACATCCGTAACGGCCTGTTTCTCTTCTGTCTCCACTACTGCGATGCTCTGCCTTTCCCGGTCCCGGCACTTCAGGTTCTGCAGCAGGCTCTCCTGAAATCCTTCCCCGCGCCCGGCGTTTTTCTTTTTCTGATATGTCTGCGTTTTACTGCTTCCCTGTACCTCCTGTATTCCCATGTTCTACGGCCTCCCTTCCGTCAGAATTTTCTTAACTTCCTCCCTGCCCCTGCGCAGCCGTGTCTTGATCGTTCCCTCTTTTTCATTGAGAATTCCCGCAATCTCGCGGATCGAATAATCCTCATAGTAAAAAAGATAGATCGGGTTCCTGTAATGCACAGGAAGCTGCAGCACCGCCTCAAGCGTTTCGTCGTCCCTGACCTGATAAGGCAGATAAATATTTTTTGCCGCATTCTCAAAGGACTCATTCCACGGAACCGTCCTCTGATACCAGCCGCTCTTTAAAATGTCCAGACAAATATGAATGGTAGTTCGTATCAGCCAGGCCTTCTCGTGTTCCTTGTTCTGAATCGGCTTTTCATCCTTCATGTAACGCAGAAAAGCCTCCTGCACCGCATCCTCGGCATCCGCCCGGTTCTTTATATTAGAGAAGGCAACCCGGTACAGCATGGCCCGATACTCCTCCACCAGATAGCTCCATTCCTGTTCCATCCCCTCATGCATCCTTCTGTCAGTCTATAGATATCTATATTTTAGCATAACTGCCCACAACTATAATGCATCACCTTTATTATACTTCCTTTTGTCCCTCCTATCTACAATACGATTGAAAGCGGCAAAAAGTTTCATCCTACAGAATAAAAAGACTCCCTGCCTTTCACAGAGAGTCTTTTGTGACACAGTTGTCGTTTATTTAGTTCCCATGATCTCTTCCGCCATATCCAGCATTTCCTCAGCGCCCAGATTCAGGTCAAATCCCAGAAGCTGGTAGCGTACGCCTTCTTTATCCCAAGTCACTGTACTGCTCTGATGCATCTCCACCTCCTCTGTTCCCACAGAAATATAGAGGTCGCCCTTCGCTTCGCCTGCCTTGTCCTCCTCCGTCAGCACATAATCCGGAGGCACCTGCTTGTTCATAATCGTATCATAGTAAAGGGTGATATCGCCACAGACCCGCGTCGCATCGGGCGTCTCGTTCCGCACCGGCATTTCCACCGGCTTTTCAATACAGAGGCTGACGCTGTTCTCCCCGCTCTTTTTATATCGGATATCCAGACTTCGGAAGCTGTAGATCTCGTTTCCTCCCTCGTCCGTCCCCTTCACATCATCTAACTCCATATGATCGAACCGATAACCGTTTGCAAACGCCTCCACCGCATCCACCGTGTAGCCGAGCTCCTGTTCTACCTTCGAAAGTTCTCCGAAGTCCCCGACATCATCCTGATGATAGTGATGGCTCGTCAAGGATACCGCGCGCCCTGATGCAAACACGCCGCCGGATACAAGCAGGCATCCCACCGCCACACCGATCACCAGTTTCTTCACAGATACATGTTTCATACTCCCTGCCTCCTTTTCGCTCTCCAGAATTTGTACATCGATTCTCTCCTTCAACGCGCGGGATGCGGTAATGCCGTCGCATTCCAAGGCCAACACATCTTTTATTTTTTCTTCCCATACCTTTCTTTTCTTCATATGCCACCTCTTTTTCAGAATACACCAAAAACCGTCTGTCCGCTTTATCACATCCCTAAATCCCTTTCCAGTTTCCCGCGCAGGAATTTTCTGGCAGTATACAGCCTCGACTTGACCGTCCCCTCCAGAACACCCAGTATGGCAGCTATTTCACTGACGCTGCACTCCTGATAATAGTACAGCACCGCCACCGTCCGCTGTTTGACAGGAAGGGACCTGACCGCTCTGGCTATCCGTTCCGCCTCCTCCCGCGCAATCACCTCTTCCGCGAAGGAAATACCCTGACTTTTGTCGGCCTTCTGCATAATTTCTTCGTCCGGCAGCTCCCTACTCTTCTTTTTGGCACTCTTATAAGCCGTCCGCACAAGAATCTGCATCATCCACGCCTTAAATCCGCCCTCGTTTTTCAGCTCCCGACAGTGCAGCCAGACCTTCACAAAGGTGTCCTGTACTACATCCTCACTGTCGGAAAGATTTCCTGTAATCAGATATGCCGTGCGCAATGCCATATTCTTATACTGTTCATAGAGCAGATCAAAGGAAGTCCTGTCTCCCTCCTTAAGCCGCCTCACCAAATCCTCTTGCGTCAAGCCGTCTTTCCTCCACGTTGTCTGTTACTTTCTGCGGCGTACGCATCTACCCCGCTGTTTTCGGTGCACCTGTATATAAGAGTCATCAGGCCGAGATATGGTTCATTTAAAAAGGAACCCTAAAGCAGGGTTCCTTACCTATCGTATTGTATCATGTTCAAAAATTGTAAAATTTTTAGCAGGTCTTTCGGTCTGCAGCACTTACAAGAGCATCATACCCAGCGCAAAGAAGTAGAAAAAGATCAGTGTCAGGATACTTGCCAGAACGGAAAGCACCAGTCCCGTAATCGCAAGCCCTTTTCCGCCGAGTCCCTTGACGAGGGAAACGATACCACAGATCAAGCCTGCCAGACACAGCCCGATATCCACACCGGGAAACCAGAAAAGAACCAGGCCGAGAATACCGCACACAAGCGCCGCCACCGACGTCCCGTGGGTTTTATCCGGCACGGCATCATACACCACCGCCTTCACCGGCTGTCCGAAATTCTGCTGGTTGTACTGCTGCTGCGCGCCGTAGGGCACCTGATTATACTGGGGCGCCTGACCGTACGCACTCTGGCCGTACTGCTGCTGGTTTGCATAAGGCTGGCCATTCTGCTGTGCACTCGCGAAAGGATGCTCATTCTGACCGTACTGCTGTCCGCCGTCCGCTCCCTGATTATTGTTATTTCCGTCGCTATATCCGTAGTTTGTATTCTCGTCCATTGTTATGCCCACCCCTTTCTATCCTTATGCCACGATAAAGATAGCAACCGTAATTATCAGCAGAACTACCAGCAGCGCTATCTGAATTATCATTGCCGGGGTCACTTTCTTGCTCAAAGCCAGTTTATAGGTCAGAAGATCCAGAAGCACAGCAATGGCAAGGCCGATCATGCCATACATAAATACTGCAATAACCGCATTGATACCTACTAACACATTCAGCCATGTAGGAATGTTCCTGATCGGCTCGTAAGGTGTGCCATCCTCTAAATAAGTACCGTTCACAGCCAGACGAATCTTGTTGCCGATCACTACCAGATTACACTCCGCACCGGGAATGCTGATCTGATGATCCGCCATCCAGATCACCCAGTTTTTAGATTTCATCTTGTATGTATCTCCGTCAACGATACATTTCGCGCCGCCGAATCCTTTCTTAAACATAATCTGATGGGGATTGCCCATACTGTCTGTTACAGTCCAAATTCTTTCCATGATTTCTCTCCTTCACACTTGAAAACTTGACTCCGACCACATGACTATCAGTCGATATCGTCACTATTTTACAGTATTCTACAGTGATTTGCAAGCGTGTGGAGAAAGATTCTCACTATTTCCCGTATTTTACCATTTCTGCGCGGTCTCCGTTGTGAATTATGCGTAGTCCCGCTTCTCAATCACCTTTACGCAGACCGCCGCTGCCGCCACAGTCAGAAGCAGTGCTGCCGCCACGGCAAGCGCACCCGCCTGCATCATCCTTCCGGTCATAACCTCCAAATCCATCTCCGTGCCGGAGACCGCCG
This sequence comes from uncultured Lachnospiraceae bacterium, assembly GCA_947174505.1. Taxonomy (GTDB): domain Bacteria; phylum Bacillota; class Clostridia; order Lachnospirales; family Lachnospiraceae; genus UBA3282. The sequence goes on along the minus strand of CAMWJF010000007.1, from coordinate 34,482 downwards.
CCTGAGCGTCGTCAATCAAATAGCTTGCGGCAAAAAACATCGCCATTCCCGGCGCCACTCTCACGATATTACTCAAATACTGCCAGTTTTCCTTTCCCTCCCCGAACAGGTAGAAAAACAGGATCTCCAGAGTCGTAATCACAATTCCGACTGCCAGTTCGCACAGCCCGGCCCCCAGCGTCCAGAGCGGAATCTCCACTCCCAGCATCACATACACGCCCACAACTGCACCGCAGAGCAGCGCAAGCAGCGCCACAAAGGATATTCCATACAGAAACCTTCCCGCCACCCTGTCCTTTACCGTAGCCGGGAACAACAGCAGAAATCCCCTGTTTTTCCCGACACAGTACCCGAAAGGCGCCGTCGAAAAAATGGTGGACACAAACAGCATATACGAACACGTCACCAGCAGCGACATGTTTTCTGTACTTACGCTTTTGCCAGTCACCAGCGCCAGAACGAAAAACAACGGCACAATATACATCTGCTTCCTAGTCAGAATATAATCTATTTTCAAGAAATACAACGCTCTCATTTTACCTGCTCCTCTCTCTTACATAGCTCTCTCTGCATCTGATTTCCCACTGACATGAAATAGGGCTGTCAGTCTCTCATTCCTGTTTTCCTGTGTCCATATCTTTGTTTTTGATATAGTGAATCACAATCTGGTCTATCGTTGGTTTTTCAAACAGGAACGCGTTTCCCAGAAGTTCCGCCTTATCGCTTGGCAGAACCGCCTCGAAGCCGTAGGCGTTTTCCTCCAGTCCGATCAACTCCCGTTTCAGCGCGGGCGGAATCCTGGCGCTCTCGCCTTTCACCAGAAGGAAGTTCTCAATCAGATCATCCTTCGCGTCGTAGAAAACCGTCCTGCCCGCATGAATAAAATAAATATAATCCGCAATCTGCTCCAGGTCACTTAAAATGTGGGTGGAAAAAATCACACTCCGTTCCCCGTCCATCACATACTCCTGCAAAAGCCGAAGCACCTCTGCCCGCATGACCGGATCCAGACCATTGCTGGCTTCGTCCAGTACCAGCAGCTTCGTTTCTCTGGCCAGCACCGAGGCGAACATCAGCATCACCTTCATTCCTCTGGAAAAATCCTTAATCATCTTATTCTCCGGCAGTTTCCATTTCCTGATAAAGCCGTTGAATTTATCCGCGGAAAACGTCGGATAAAAGTCTTTTAAGATGCTGCGGATATGCTTAATTTTAAAGTGATCGGGAAAATAGGATTCATCTCCCACATAACCGATCTTCTCCTTATATGCCCCCATATCCTCCTCGTGGGACAGGCCGTCAATCCGCACCTCTCCTTCCGTACCTTTTAAAATGCCCGTAATCAGATTTAATGTAGTCGTTTTCCCGGAGCCATTCGCCCCCACATACCCCATGATATAGCCCTTCGGCAGGCTAAAACTGATATCCTTCAAGTCAAAGTTCTTATAATGCTTTGACAGATTTTTTACTTCCAGCAGTTCCATATGCACTCATTCCTTTCCAAAACCTTATGTTTCCAATAAATTATCAAAAATATCCTTCAGCTCCTCCTTGGGCATCCCCATCACCCTGGCCGTTTCTATGGCCGTGGAAAGACCTTCCTCAATCCGCAGAAGGTACTGCTCCCGAAGCAGCTGATTGTCCGTGGGAAGCACCACGCTCCCCTTGCCCTGCATGGCGGCAATAAAGCCCTCTGCCTCCAGCTCGCTGTACGCGCGCGTGGTGGTGATGACACTGACGCCCACCTCCTTCGCAAGCTGCCTGATCGAGGGCAGGGTCTCCCCTTCCGGGATCTGCCCGTTCAGAATCTGTTCCTTGATCTGTTCCCTGATCTGCGCGTAAATCGGCAGCTCCGACTGGTTCGATATAATGATCTTCAACTCTCGACCTCCCTGCATGATCTGTCGTCACATCCATGCCTAAATAGTATATACTGTATATATATCATTATATACAGTATGGACAGTTTGTCAACACCCAAGTTTGTAAAAGAATAGAAAAGAGCAGGATTTTATTCCTGCTCATACCACTTTATTTTTAAGAATAAATACAAGTACCATGAAAATCAACAGATACACCTATGTATTGTAAAATGTAAATCCAACCAAACCCTTTTCTGTTGTGGTAAACATATCGTATTTTTCATTTGTATACTCGCTAATAATCTGTTTCCAAAAGTTCTGAGCAGGCAGGTTATTCGCCCACTGGGAAACTTCCCATCCGCCAGGAAACATATCAAAAATCTTTATAGAAGCTACCTTACCAACCCCCTTACGGCGGTATTTTTTCATAACAAAAAATTCTGCTATATTGTGTGGATTAGACAAATTATTATATTCGCAGCAGGACCTTACTAAAACCAAACCTGCAAGTTTTCCATCAACTCTAATAAAGAAGGGATATCTTCCTTCCTCATTCCAATAGTCGTCAATACGTGGATAACCAAAGTATCCATATTCGTTTATATCATCATCGGAAAACTCCGAAAAATCATACATATATAATTCCATCATCTGAATGAAAACAGATTTTTGTTCAATCAATATAGGTTCAATACTAATATTCATAAAATTACCCCCATAATCATATCATGAGAAAACGCTTATTTTGCCAAAGAGTTTGCGCAGTATCATTATTTACAAAAGAGATATCATTTAATTTTCGCAAGGCGCAAAAGAAATAGCGGAAACGCCCTTCTGTCAGCATTTCCGCTTCTTCCTGATACCGTGCGCTAGAGGATTCGAACCCCCGACCTTTTGGTCCGTAGCCAAACGCTCTATCCAGCTGAGCTAAGCGCACCTGTACTGCCATCATATACCGCATATAGCGTATTACATCGGCAACATAAAAAATTATATATAGTTTTGGGCTAAATGTCAAGGGGCTTGCGTAATTTTTCCTTTTTTAACGTTTTACGTTTTACAGCACAGAAACAGTCCCCTGCCGTCGGCCAGCCATGGGGAAGAGAATCATAGCCGTTCAGATTGTTGATCCTGCCTATGCGCAGAAAAGAGCCACTGCCCTCGGGCAATGACTCTTTCTCCTATTTTGTACAGACCCGCTTCGGTCTGTCCGCTTCTTAATATTTATCGTCGTAATCTCCGTCCAGGGAAATCGTCGGCTCGCTGCTATAAGTAGGTGCAGGCTCTGCAAAGCTGCTGCCGCCCATACCGCCAACGGCCAACTGGTATCTCGCCATGAGGCTCTTGAGCGTAACAGCCTGGTTGGAAAGCTCCTCGCTGGCTGCCGCACACTCCTGACTGGTTGCCGCATTGGTCTGTACCACGGTAGATACCTGAGAGATCGCCTGATCGATCTGGGAGATCGCTGTAGCCTGATCGTTGGAGGAAATCGTAATGTTACTGATCAGCCCAACAATCTCATCAATGGAGGTTACAATCTCATCCAGTGACTTCGCCGTATCCTGTGCAATCTTTGTACCGTTACCAACTTTATGTATGGTATCGTCGATCATTTCTGCCGTCTCGCTTGCCGCGGAAGCACTCTTCGCTGCCAGATTTCTGACTTCCTCAGCCACCACTGCAAAGCCCTTGCCGTGTACGCCTGCCCTTGCCGCCTCAACCGCTGCATTCAGTGCCAGAATGTTGGTCTGGAATGCGATATCGTCGATGGTCTTAATGATCTTGGAAATCGTCTCGGAGGACGCATTGATATCATCCATAGCCTGAATCATGGACTTCATCTGGTCATTGCCGGATGTCGCCATATCCTTAATGCTCTGTACCAGTACATTCGCTTCGCCAGCCTGTGTCGCGTTGGCTTTGGTGCGCTGTGTCACTTCATCCATAGATGCAGTTACCTGCTCGATTGCGCTTGCCTGCTCCGTGGAACCCTGCGCCAGAGCCTGGCTGGCATTCGCCACCTGCTCGGAGCCTACGGTAATCTGTGAGCTGGCCTCTTTCACATTGCTGAGTGTCATATTGTTCTCGGAAAGCAGTCTGCGGATTGCCTTGCCAAGCACATCCCTGTCGCTGCGGGGATTAGCCTCCATGGTAAGATCACCCTTGGAGATTGCATCCGTAATTCTGGTCTGCTCCCTGATCGCCTCTGCCATCTGTCCAAACTCGTCGAGAAGCTCACCCAGATCGTCATTATAAATCTTATCACAGTCTACATCAATATCACCCATGGTCATCTTCTTAGCCGCCTCGGACAGCTTCGCCATAGGTCTGGTAATCGCCTTAATCAGGAACAGGCAGTACATGATCGTAATAAGAACCGCCAGAACCATAACAGCCACCTGGAGAATCGTCAGGCCTGTCAGCTCCTGCTTTATCTGCGTTTCCTTTGCCCTGGAAGCCGTTTCCATCGTAGTAATCAGTTCAACCAGGCTGTTCTCCACGTCATCCGCAATCGCTGTACCGGTAGTCAGCAGATCATTGACCGCCTCTTCCGCCTGCCCGGCTTTCGCCTTATCTATATCCGCCTGTGTGGAATCATACCAGGAATTGATCTTGTCTACCACAGCCTGATACTCCGCCGCCGTATCAGAATCCATCTCGCCTGCCCTCATCTCGAAAAGATCCAGATAGTCTCTGGCATTCGCCTTATACTGTTCGATCATTGCCTCCTGGTTCTTCACTTCTTCCGGCTGATCGTAATAAACAAACAGAATGTTGCGCACGCGAACCTTAATATTACAGAAGCTGGCAAACGCCTGCGTAATGTCATACTGTGCCAGCGCGCTGTTGTTCAGATTGGTGCGCGCCTGATTGACCATATTGGAGGACCATATACCCACTGCTGATAAGATGAGCATCAGACCCAGCATTAACACACTAAACAAGGTAATTTTGCTTCTGACTGTCATGTCATTAATTGAAAATCTCTTCTTCATGGTAAATTCTCCTTTTTATGATTGTTCTTCCTTGCGAACCTCTTCCATTGCCGTCATGATATCATCCTGCTTAATCAGCTTCTCTGGGTCAAGAAGGAGCGTCACCGTATCTCCTGTCCGGGCCAGCCCATAAACATATTTGTTATGCTCATGTTCTTTCCTTCCCAGAGACGGCGGCGGTGCGATACTGTCCTCCGCAATGGTATCTACATCCGCTAATCTCTCCACAATCAGACCGATCATGGTTGATTTCACATCAATGACGATAATACACGTCCTGTCCGTATACTCGCACGGTTCCATTTTAAACCTGACGCGAACATCAATCACAGGAATGATCTTGCCTCGGAGATTGATCAATCCCTTCACATAATCTTCCACCTCAGGGATTGCCGCAATCGGCTGCATCGCAATGATTTCATTCACATAGCTGATGCTTATGCCGAAGAACTCTTTTCCCGTCTGGAATGTCATGAACATTCCTTTTTGGGAATCATCTTCTTCCAACAGCTCTTCCGTCTCGTCCGTTTCCGCTTTTTTTAATAACTCTTCCGCCATGTACTATCTCCTTTCTCCGTCATGCATCAGCAGTCCGGCGATATCCAGGATCAGTGCAATGCTTCCGTCGCCAAGCTGCGTACAGCCCGAAAGGCCTTTGACCTTTCTGACATACGGGGGAATCGGTTTGACCACGATCTCCTGTTCCTGCAGCAGTTTGTCGATCAGAACACATACCTGACTGCCTTCATGCTCTAACACAACGATGATTCCCTCTTCAATCTTATTTATTGAATCAGGCAGATCATACCTTTCATTCAGACGGATAAAGGGATAACACTCCCCTCTCAGCACAATGTATTCCTCGCCGCTCGGCTCGTGAATGAGGTCATCCTCCCCCACTCTCACAAATTCCTTGATCGATGCCGTCTCAATCACAAACGGGGAATTACCTACCTGTACCACGATGCCGTTGATAATCGCAAGCGTGAGCGGTATGACCAGAGTCATCTCCGACCCTTCAAACTCCACGCTGGAGATATCAAGTCTTCCGCTGATGGACTGGATATTTTTCACTACCACATCCATACCCACACCTCTGCCGGAATACTCGGTCACCTCCTCCTTGGTGGAGAAGCCCGGCAGCGTGATGAACCGGAATATTTCCTTATCCGAAAATTCATTGATCGGCTTATTCTCAATCAGACCCTTATCCAGAGCCTTCTGGTACAGCTTATCTTTATTCAGGCCCTTGCCGTCATCCTTAACGCTGATATAAACCTTACCGCCCTCGTTCTTCGCTTCCAGCGTGATCTTGCCCTTCGCAGGCTTGCCAACGGCGGTTCTGTCAGCCGGATCTTCCTCGATGCCGTGATCCACCGAGTTTCTCACAAGGTGCATCAGCGGGTCGGTAATGTGTTCGATGATGTTTTTATCCACTTCCGTGTTCTCACCGATCACTTCAAGTTCAATATCCTTGCCCAGCTTTCTGGACACGTCAAAGACAATTCTCTTCATCTTCTGGAAGACATTGGTCAGCGGCATCATGCGCATTGACATAATGACTTCCTGCAGCTCCGTCGTAATCTTGGAAAGCTGCCCGGACGCCTTCTGGAAGTTGGAAAGCTCCAGCCCCGGCACTTTCAGATCCGGATTCTGCAGTACCACTGCCTCCGCAATAACCAGCTCGCCGATCAGATCCATCAGCGCGTCCATCTTCTCCACATTCACGCTGATGATGCTCTGCTGCTTGGGCTGGTTCTTGGCCAACGTCTTACCCTTGCCGGCCTCCTTGGTCTTGACCACGTAATCGCCGGGTTTAGGCCCTTCCTTCTTCGCTTCTTTGTTACCATCGTCCTTCGCAGCCGCAGGCTGTGCGGGAGCCGGTTCCGGTTCCTCCCTGCCAAACTCTCCGAGCGCCCTGCCGTACTCCTCTTTCGAGAGCTCGTCGAAATTGATTTCCTCCGCCTCGGAGCTGTCAATCAGTGCGATGACCTCCTCCTTGGAGCTTTTCGTCTGCAGCAGCATGTGAAAGCCCTCTGCCACAATCACATCGGAGCTGGCCTCATTGGAGAGTATATCGTCCGGTGTGTAGAGCAGATCCTCAGCCACCTCCTTCAAAGCGTAGGTCGCCGAATAAGCTCTCAGGTTACTCATCTGTGTATCGCTTCGGTAATGGATTGAAATCCGATAAAAATGACTGTCGTCACCAGCCACCGGCGTAATGTAGAACTGTGTCGGCTCCACATGCCTGTTCGCCTGCGGCATCTCAATGCCCTGTTTCTTGATCTCACCCTTGAGGCGGCCAAGGAACTCATCCAGATCCTCCACAAGCTGTTTTTCATCACCGTCCGGCGTATCGCCGTTCTTCAATTTATCCAGCTCCGCCGTCACGAAATCCGAAACCGCAAGCACTTTCTCCACAAGCTCCATGTGCGGTACGTCATCCGGATGGGATTCTCTCAGGTAATAAAACACATCTTCCAGTTTATGGGTCACTTTCGTGATGTTTTCATACATCAAAACGCCTGAGGAACCTTTAATGGTGTGCATGACGCGGAAAATCTCATTGATATCGGCATCATCGAAGCAATCAGCATCCTGTTTTTCCAATATTATGCCTTCCAGTTTTTCCAGGAGCTGTCCGCTCTCGTACAAAAACATGTCAAGCATACTTTCTGTGTTGAATTCTTCTGCCATATTTCCTCCTCATCTTAAGGATATCCCAGATTTTCTAAATCAGCCCCAGCTTTGTTAATACCTTTTCAAACTTCTCCACATCTATCGGTTTCCCGGCATAGGCTTCGCATCCAAGTTCAAACGCCATCTTTACGTTGCGTTCGTCATTCAGCGCCGTTGTCATTATGACTTTCACACGCTTACTCTTGGGAATGCCCTTCTGCGCCTCGATATCCCGGATTGCCTTCAATACCTGATAACCGTCCATAACCGGCATCATCACATCCAGACATGCCAGATCATAAGGTTCTCCGTCCTCCAGCGCCATCATAAAAGCATCCACAGCCTCTTCGCCATCCACCATCACGTCACATTCTCCGTAACGTGAAAGCTGTTTATCCATAAACTTACGGCTGGCGAAGTCATCCTCAGCCAACAAAATCTTCATATGCGCTCCGCTCCTTTCTTCAAAGTAATATCTATTTGCTCAACAGGTCGTAAACTTTTCCTGCAATTGCCGTAACCGGCGCCTGCTGCTGCACCGCGCCAATATCAAAAGCGACTTTTGGCATACCGTAGACGACGCAGGTCGCCTCGTCCTGTCCGACAGTCAGCGCCCCGGCGTTGCGCATCTCTAAAAGTCCCTTCGCGCCGTCAGCCCCCATGCCTGTCAGAATCACACCCACCGCTTTATTACCCGCTGCCTTCGCCACAGAGCTGAACAGGACGTCCACGGACGGACAGTGGCCGCTCACCTTCTCCGTACCCCGGCATTCCACCTGATAGCCATCGCCCACCTTGACTAACCGCATCTGCCTGTCACCCGGCGCAATCAGCACCTGTCCCTGCATAACCCGGTCGCCCGTCTGGGCCTCCTTCACAGCCACCTCACACTGGTTGTTCAGGCGGTCCGAATACATCTGCGTAAAACCGGGCGGCATGTGCTGTACAATGACAACGCCCGGAATATCTCTCTTAAATCTTTTTACCACCTCAAAGATGGCCTCGGTTCCTCCCGTGGAGGCGCCGATTGCAACGATGCGGTCTTTTCCGCCCGCCGCGGTAATGTGGCTCGCAATCGCTGTGCTGTCTACCCTTTTTAATCTGCCCACCTTTGCCGTGGAGGCGATTTTTACCTTCGCCGCCAGTTCCTGCGTCAGGAAGTTGTGTAACTGCTCTCTGGTCAGATTAGCCGGTTTGTTTACAAAATCAACCGCCCCGGCTTCCAGTGCATCAAAAACCTTATTATTTAAAGCGCTTATCATAACCACGGGCAGCGGATACTGCGGCATCAGCCTCTTTAAGAATTCTATGCCGTTCATCCTCGGCATCTCCACATCCAAGGTCATGACATCCGGCTTAAATTTCAGTATCGCATCCCGCGCCTCATAGACATCCCCCACATCCGCCACCACCTCGATATTGGGATCTGAATTCAGCCCCTGCACGAGCAGCTTGCGGAACATCAGCGAATCGTCCACAACCAACACTCTAATTGGTATCATGTCCTGCACTCCTATTTTCTGTAAATTGACGGCTGCACATAATTAAATTTTACCATTTGGCGGTCCAGCCTCTCCGTCAGCCCTATAAAAAGATAGCCGCCCGGTTCCATGTGATCGTATATCCTCTGGATCAGATCGTATTTCGTATCATCCTGAAAATAGATCATCACGTTCCGCAAAAATACAATGTGAAATTTCTTTTTAAATTTAATGGGATCCATCAGATTGAACTGCTTGAAAATCACTTCCTTTTTCAGTTCATCCTTCACTCGGAACTCATCCTGGCTGATCTGTTTAAAATAATGTCTCTTCCAGTTTACGGGCAGCGGCTCGATATCCTCCTTCAGATATACGCCCTTAGAGGCATGCTGCAGCACCTTCATGGAGATATCCGTCGCCAGAATTCTCGTGTCCCAGCCCGAATGGTTAATGCCGAAGAAGTCATTGACAATCATAGCCAGCGTATACGGCTCCTCCCCCGTGGAAGAAGCGCCACACCAGACTCTCAGATCCTTGGTTCCCATCGTCTTGGATTTGGCCCATGGCAGCGCCACATTCTTCATGAAGTCAAAATGTTCGCTTTCCCGCATAAAATATGTATGGTTCGTGGTCAGAATATTCACCAAGTCCGTGGCCTCACTGCCTTTCGGATTCTGCTCCACTTTCGCCATATACTCGTTGTAATTCGCATAGCCGTTACGGACCAGATAATTCTCCAGCCGTCCGCCCACCAGCACCCTTTTCTGGCTCAGATCAATGCCGTAGTGCTGCTTCACATAAGTAACGATCCGTTGGAATTCGCTGTCGGTAATCATTTCCTTTGCCTCCCCAAATTACCACCTTTAATTAAAGCATACATTTAAATAAAAGTCAATTTGTTCTCATCCTATTCCAAAGCTTGTCAAAAACCTGTATCACATCGGGATCATAGTAGGTACCGCTCCTTTCGCTGATCCGCTTTTGTCCTTCCTCCCGGGAACAGGCGGCCTCCCCGTATGCGGGCGCCGTCATCTCGTCGAAGTCGTTGGCTACAGCCGCAATTCTCGCTTCCAGCGGAATCTCGCTACCGGACAGGGCCGGGTAGCCGGAGCCGTCCCAATGCGCGTGATGGCATCTGGCAATCTGTCTCGTCATCTCCAGCGCGCCGCCGCTCTCCTGGTCCCCACCGAATTCGCCGACTACTTCACAACCGAATTCCGTACACTTTTTAATATATTCCAAATTCTGCCTGTCCGGCCCGCCGTCGTCCGCGATCTCCTCCTTCGACATCAGGAACCTTCCCACGTCGTGGAGTCTGGCCGCAATGCCGATGTTCTCCACAAACTCATCCGTCACCTCGTCCTCATAGGCCGGTGAGAACTGCATCCCCTGCGCAAGAAGCTTACAGTTGTATCCCACATTGTTCCGATGCGCTCCCCCGTCGTCGTCCTTCTTTTTCATAATCCGCGTAAGCGCCCGCAGCACATTGGCATGCTCCCTTTCGATCTGGTTCTTCTGGTCTTCCACAAGGCGGTGCATCATGCGGTTATAGTCCGCCATTTCCTGCTGCATGCGGTAGCTGTTTAAATGGTTGTTTACCCGCATCAGAACCTCAATGTTATCGAAAGGCTTCGGTATAAAATCCACGGCTCCCGCCAGAAATGCTTCCTCCTTCTCCTTGCTGGTATTTAACACCGTGATAAAGATAAAGGGGATATCCCTGGTGGCCTGGTCGCTCTTTAACATCCTGCAGAACTCCAGCCCGTCTATCTCCGGCATGGACAAATCCGAAAGAATGAGATCCGGTCTGGTCTGCTTCATCAGCTCCAGCGCCTCCTGTACGCTGAGGGCTGTCATTGCCTCATACCCCTCATGTGTGAGAATGTTTTCCAGAATGGTCACATTCACACTGATATCATCCACAATCAGAATGGCAGGCGCGTTTTTCTTAACATGTTCTGTCTCCATCGCTTTCCTCCTTTATTCTGAATTCCACAGATCTCCGACCCGCTCTGTAATCGCGTCCTTCAATCTGCCGTACATATCCATGCTCCTGTCGTAATTGGCTTTTCTGATCGCCATCTCCATACGCAGCTCCTGCCGCTTCAAATCCTCATCCCCCGACGATTCGAGCAGCGTCTTAATCGTAGACGCCAGAAGCTCCGCCTTATCCCATGCGCCCATTTCAATGGAAAGCACCAGCTTATCCATGCGCTTCTTTAACTCTTCCCTGTTTTCCGCCTCCCCGAACTGCATGAGACGGTCTACCTTCTGCCCTTCTCCTTCTTTCATATACTCGGACCAGTTCACGTAGACATGGCTCTGCTTGTCGTCGAGCATCTGTTCGCTCTTGAGCTTCACGGAGAAAGAAAAAGTACTTCCCTTTCCTTTTTCGCTCTCCACGTGGATATCGCCATGCATCAGCTCCACAAGCTGTTTCGTGATGGCCAGCCCCAGCCCCGTTCCGCCGAAACGCCTCGTAATGGAGGCGTCCACCTGACTGAAGCTCTGGAACAGGCGGTCCTGTTCCTTCTGGGAAATGCCGATGCCGCTGTCCCTCACCATGAAAAACAGCTCCACTTCGTCATTGACCCGTCTGGTCATCCCGACCACCAGATTGACATAGCCCACCATGGTAAACTTGATGGCGTTGGACAGCAGATTATTCAGTATCTGAACCAGACGAAGCTCGTCGCCGATCAGCTTCTGCGGTATCTTCTCATCAATATCCACGCTCATGTGAAGTTCCTTTTTATTCACTACCGCGCTGTGGGTTGCGACCACCTTGTCTATCATTTCCTGAAAGTCAAAAGGCTTTTCGTCTATTACAAACTTGCCGGATTCCAGCTTCGCAAAATCAAGGATGTCATTGATAATCGTCAGCATATTGTCGCAGCAGCTCAGGACAATGTCGAGCGTCTTTTTCTGCCCGGGATCCGTAACCTCCTCGACAAGCTCCATCACATGCCCCTTGATCCCGTTCACGGGCGTGCGCAGTTCATGGGTAACGTTCGCCGTAAATTCATTCCTGGACCGGTTGTTCTCGCTCTCCTTCTCCTTCAGCTCGCGAATCCGCATGTTCAAATTTTTCTGCGCGGAAATATCCTCCGCAAGAAGCAGATAGGCATCCATCCCATCTTCCGGAAAAATGCGGACGTTGACAGAGAAACAGGAGTTATTACTCCTGTACATCGTCATCTCATTAACACCCTTCATGCTCTTTTTTACAAAGGTAATAAACCCGTCCGGCGAATTGGGAAAGTCCTGTCTGAAGATCTGGGACATGCTGCATCTTGTCAGTTTATCCCTGTCGTATTCCAGCCTTGCCGCCGCCGTCTGATTTCCGTAAAGGATGCTGCCCTCTTCATTGAAGAGCAGGACAAGCTCCATCGTTTCATCCGCAATCCGGGAACTTAACCATTCAAATTCCATACCAGCCTCCCATGGAATTACACTTGCGGGATATTCTCATTGATAACGTCAATAAACTGCTCGTATACCTTTTTGATTTCCTGCCACAGCTCATTCGCGCGGGCAGCGTCCACCTCCTCGGCCGCTTTGTTTCTAAGCTCTTCCACCAGCTCCGAAACACTGTTGAAAATAGGGGTAAGGCCAAGATTTCCCACTACGCCCTTTAATGCGTGTGCACACTTATAGGCCTCCTCGAAAGCGCCCGCCTCCAGATTTGTTCCCAGATTCGCGTAATTCGGATCATTGGGAAATTTCCCGAGGAACTTCTGGTAAATCGCATCGTTCCCCATAAACCGTTTCAGGGTAGTCTCCACGTCCGCCCCGCATTCCTCCAGCTGCTGTCTGAATTTGTCGTCCATAACACCCTTTCCTTTCCGTCCTATTTTTGATAAGTAAAAAATCGTCGCTCGGCAGCGAACATTAAGAGTATGCCTGCGGCAAACTCTGAGAATGGTTTACACTGTCGCAATTTCCTATAGAGTAAGAAGACTGCAAAACACAAAACTTTTGTTTTACAGCCTTCGTCGTATGATCTATAACGTAAAATTAAACATATTGATCACTTCAACAATATTGAAGAAATCTTCCTTAGCGAGCTTAAAGCACTCTATCACATCTTCCGAAAACTGTCCACATTCCCCATTTAAGATCATCTGATATGCCTCAGCATTGCTGTACGCACTTTTGTATACCCTTTCACTCACCAGCGCTTCGTACACATCGGCAATGGATACAATCTGCGCGCTGATCGGTATCTCGTCCCCGGCCAGATGATCCGGATATCCCCTGCCGTCGGCCCTCTCGTGATGGTAACGGCATATTTCGTAACAGTACTGATAAAACTCGTCCGGATAGGTAGGCTTAAAGGATTCCAGAATCTCACAGCCTATCGTGGTGTGGGTCTTCATAATCTCAAATTCTTCCTCTGTCAGCCTGCCGGGCTTCAACAGAATGGAATCCGGAATGCCGATCTTACCCACATCATGGAGCGCGGACGCTCTGGCAATCTGGTCAATCTGCACCTGCGTAAGCCCATACTTCGGGAAATATTTGGCAAGGTACTTAAGGAGTATCCTGGTCAGGTATTTAATCCGTTTTACGTGGTCGCCTGTCTCCACGCTCCTGAACTCGACTACGGAGCCCAGCGCATCGATCATAAATTCATTGTTATCACGGATCGCCTTCTCCTGCTCCCGTATCGTCGCTTCCTGCTCTTTCAGCTTGATTTCCAGATTCTTTTTGCTCTGGTAAAGTTCAATGATATTATTCGCACGCCTCTTGATGATCGCCGACTCAAAGGGCTTGTGCATCACATCCGCAATGCCGTACTCATATGCCTTCTCCTCACTCTCCTGAGGCGTCATGCTGGTAATCAGGATGACCGGAATCTTCTCTAAGAGTTCTTTCTCTTTCATGTAATCGAGCACACCGAAGCCATCCATGACCGGCATAATGACGTCGAGCAGAATCAGCGCAATATCGTTATTTTTTTCTACCGCTTCTATCGCTTCCATCCCATTAGACGCTTCCACAATATCATAATCGGCGTCGAACATCAGGCTGAGTATCGTCCTGTTTACTTCCTCGTCGTCTACGATCAGTATTTGCTCTCTGGTTGCGTTTTCGCTCATATTCTCCGATCAATCCGCCCGCTGAAGGCGGATCTTCTCCCTCCTTTTTCCTGATTTTCTATGTAATATCTGTCATCAACATACAATGTACAAATTATACATTTTTTTGCAGGGAATGTCAACGGTGTTCCTTTTTTCGTCCCTGTTTTTTCTTTCCATCCCAAACAGGATTTTCCTTCCTTTTCTTCGCAAATGATACCTCATTTCCTGCAATCTGTCCGTTTACCTTGACACGCTCATGCCGATTATAGTATTTTATGAATGTTTTTTAACTTAATAATTTTCGAAAATCATTATGTAAACCACGCAAATAATAGGCCGCAACGTTTACAGCACAGGAGGCATCGATACTTTCATGCAGACGCTTAAAAAAATCATCAGCCGCTATATGCGGTCGGTCACGTTTTTTCTTGTAATAGTTCTTCTGGCCCTCATCTTATATATCCAGATCATCCACGAACAGAAGCAGGCCCTTGAGACCGCCACGGAAACTTTCAGCCGGATCGGGCAGCTTCTCGAAAAAAACCAGGAAGAACTGGCCGAAACAAAAAAAGCATACCGGCAGACCTGTCTGCACAACGCGGAAGCGATCTCCTATATAATCGAAGACAATCCTTCCGTCTTAAACAGCGTGGAGGAGCTGAAAAAAATTGCCGCTCTTATGGAAGTCGATGAAATCCATATTTTCGATACCACTGGCCGCATTTACGCGGGTACGCACCCGGAATACTTCGACTTTACCTTTGACTCCGGCGAGCAGATGATGTTTTTCAAGCCCATGCTCACCGACAGGTCCCTGCGTCTCGTGCAGGATATCACTCCCAATACCGCGGAGGAGAAGCTGATGCAGTACTCCGCCCTGTGGAGCCGGGACGAAAACTTTATCGTTCAGGTGGGTATGGAGCCGGTCAATGTACTTAAGGCCACCGAAAAAAATGAACTTTCCTATATCTTTTCGCTGCTCCGCGTCAACCTGAATGCCAACTATTACGCCGTCAACAGGGAAACCGGCGAAATTGTCGGCGCCACCGACCTGCCCAGTGTGGGCAGGAACCTTGCGGAAATCGGTCTTGACCTCGATACAATCGCTGCACATAAGAACGGATTCCCCGCAACTGTAAACGGGGAACGGTCTTACTGCGTATTCAGGGAGACCGGCGAAAACTATATCGGGCGCATCCTCTCCTGCCGGGATCTGTACCAGCGCATTCCTGCCACTATGGCCGCGCTTGCTGTCTGCCTGATTACCATTGCAATGATTCTGTCCTGTGTAGTCACCCGCTATATGAACCGGTATGTGGTCGAAGGCATCCACAGTATCAATGAAAAGCTGCACAGCATCGCCCAGGGAAATCTGGATGAGGTCGTTGCCATTCATAGCAGCGTGGAGTTTGCGGAACTGAGCAGTTATATTAACCGGATGAAAAAGAGCATACTGGACAACAACCGCAAGATGTCCTATGTCCTTGGCAAGACCAATATGTTCATCGGCGTGTACGAATACAACCGGCACATGAAAAGGGTCCGTATCACCGAACATGTCCCCAAAGTCCTTGCCCTGGAGCCAGGGGAGGCCGAACGGCTCTCTGCGGATTACGAGGTTTTCCGGGAATTTATTTCCGATCTGCGCAAAAATCCCGTCGACGACGAGACCTGTGTCTTTTCATGCCGGAACCGCTATGTCAAGCTGGAGGAAATCAGTGATGGGGAGGATATTTTCGGCGTCGTTATCGATGTGACGGAAGAAATCGAGAAACGCAAAAAAATCGAGGCCGAACGCGACTTTGATCTTCTGACCGGCCTGTACAACCGCAGAGGAATGGAACGGAAACTGTCCGCCCTGTTTGGCGAACCGGAGACGCTCGGCCACAGCATGATCGTCATGGCCGACGCGGATAACCTGAAAGTCATCAACGATACCTACGGCCACGACGCCGGAGACGCCTATCTGCGGGAAATCGCCGGCCTGTTCCGTGACTTCGGGCCGGGAAACTGCATCGCCGCCAGACTCGGCGGCGACGAGTTCCTTTTATTCTTATACCAATATGACAGTGAACAGGAACTATCCGACGCTGCCGCTCTTCTTGCTGACATACAGAACCACAGCGTCGCCAGTCTGAACGACGGGGTACAGGTTCCCCTCCGTTTTTCCTTCGGGTACAGCCTTACCGGGCAGTCCACGGACTACGAAAAGCTGATGAAGGAAGCGGACGAAAAGATGTATGAAGACAAAAGGGAACGGAAGGAGCTATCGGTGTAAACCGGTCACGACGCAGCCCCGGCATTTTTTGCGAAAAAGCGGCGGTGAACACCCGTTTTACCGGTATCACCGCCGCTTTCCGTATCATATATTTTCCATCGCCGCAGCCACATCCGCCTCACAGCTTCTCATGGCCTGAATCGTCCTGTCAAACAGATCGTCCAGCTCCCAGCCGAGCATTTCCGCCCCTTGGGTAATAACCTCTCTGGAACAGCCCGCCGCAAACTTCTTGTCCTTAAACTTCTTTTTCAGGCTCTTGACCTCCATATCCATGGTGCTTTTGGAAGGACGCATCAGCGCGCAGGACCAGATCAGGCCCGTCAGCTCATCGGCCGCAAAGAGCACCTTCTCCATCTCCAGCTTCGGTTCCTCCTCACTGCAGATGCCATAGCCATGGGAGCAGACTGCATAGATCATATCTTCACTCACGCCGCCCTCGCGCAGAAGCTCAGGCGCCTTCTTACAGTGCTCCTCCGGGTAAAGTTCAAAGTCGATGTCGTGCAGAAGCCCGGTAATGCCCCAGAACTCTTCTTCCGCCCCATAGCCCAGCTCTTTCGCATACCACCGCATCACGCCTTCCACGGTGAGGGCATGCTGGATATGGAACGGTTCCTTGTTGTACTTTTTCAGTAACTCTAGCGCCTGTTCGCGGGTCACACTGCTTCTCTTCGCCTCGCCGCTCGCCTGCTTCTTCGCGGATTTAGCCGTGTCGGAGGGCTTCTTGTCCAGGCTCTTCATGGTGGGGAAGAGTAAAACATCACGAATCGCAGGGGAGTTGGTAAGCAGCATCACCAGTCTGTCAATGCCGTACCCGATGCCGCCCGTGGGGGGCATACCGATCTCCAGCGCGTTCATAAAATCTTCGTCTGTGGTGTTTGCCTCCTCGTCGCCTGCCGCAAGCGCCTCTTCCTGCGCCCTGAAACGCTCACGCTGGTCGATGGGATCGTTTAACTCGGAATAGGCGTTGCACATCTCCCTTGCCGTAATAAACAGCTCAAACCGCTCCACATAGTCCGGCTTGTCCGGCTTTCTCTTGGTGAGGGGCGAAATCTCCACGGGATGGTCCGTGACAAAGGTGGGCTGTATCAGGTGCTCCTCCACAAACTCCTCGAAAAACAGGCTGAGGATATCCCCTTTAGCATGGCGGTCCTCATAGTGCACGTTTTTTTCGTCCGCCAGCTTCTTCGCCGCCGCTGTGTCGGGCACTTCGTCAAAATCGACGCCCGTATATTTCTTCACGGCCTCCACCATGGTGATCCGCTCGAAGGGCTTACCCAGATCAATCTCCACGTCCCCGTAAGGCACGGTGGTGGTGCCGCAGACCTCTTTCGCCACATGGCGGAACATGTTCTCGGTCAGATCCATCATCCCGTTGTAGTCGGTGTAAGCCTGATACAGCTCCATCAGCGTAAACTCGGGGTTGTGTCTGGCATCCAGTCCTTCGTTCCGGAATACCCTTCCGATCTCATAGACGCGCTCCATGCCGCCCACGATCAGTCTTTTCAAATATAATTCCAGAGAAATGCGAAGCTTCACATCCTCGTCCAGTGCATTGTAATGGGTCTCAAAGGGTCTTGCCGCCGCGCCGCCCGCATTGGATACGAGCATGGGTGTCTCCACCTCCAGGAAGCCCTGTCCGTCCAGATAACGTCTGATCGCGCTGATGATTTTGGAACGCATAACGAAGGTCTTTTTCACGTCCCCGTTCATAATCAGGTCTGTGTACCTCTGCCGGTAACGGATATCCGTATTCACCAGACCATGATACTTCTCCGGAAGGATCTGCAAACTTTTTGACAGCAGTGTCACTTTCTGCGCATGTACGGATATCTCGCCGGTTTTGGTTTTAAAAACCTCACCCTCGACACCCACTATGTCACCCACGTCATATTTTTTGAAATCGGCATAAGGCTCCTCGCCCACGCTGTCTCTCGCCACATAGACCTGAATATCCCCCCGCAGATCCTGCACGTTGCAGAAGGATGCCTTTCCCATAACGCGCTTGCTCATCACACGGCCCGCAATGGACACGCTTTTACCTTCCATCGTGTCAAAATGATCCGTGATTTCCTGACTGTGGTGCGTTACGTCGTATTTTGTAATCTGAAAAGGATCCTTGCCCGCCTCCTGCAGGACCGCAAGCTTCTCCCTTCTCACCTTTAAAAGCTGGTTAATGTCCTGTTCCTGCTGCTTATTCTGTGTATCCGCCATGCCGCTGCCCTTTCTCCAAAATGGTCACTTACCCACAGGGTTTAATTCGACCGCTGTATCTCCAGCACTTTATACTTAATGACTCCCGCCTGTGTCTCCACCTCTACCGTATCACCGACTTTACTGCCGATCAGCGCCTTGCCCACAGGAGACTCGTTGGAAATCTTTCCTTTTAAGCTGTTCGCCTCGGTAGAACCTACGATCTTATACTCCAGTTCTTCATTGAATTCCACATCCAGTATCTTAACCTGGCAGCCGATGTTGATCTTGTCGAGATCCACCTCATCCTCCACTACAACCTCGGCATTTTTAAGAATTTTCTCCAGCTCCTCAATCCTCGCCTCAATGTCGCGCTGCTCATCCTTGGCCGCGTCGTACTCCGCGTTCTCGGAGAGATCGCCCTGCTCTCTGGCCTCCTTGATTTTCTGGGCTACTTCCTTACGCTTTACAACCTTTAAATCATGTAACTCTTCCTCGTACTTGCGCAAGCCCTCATACGTTAAAATATTCTTTTTCTCCTGCATGGTAAAAATCTTCCTTTCCTATATATTCCATACGCAGTGCGCGCTCGAAAAACTTGGGTTTTCACATCTACCTATCATAACTATTTTTTACTATAGTGTCAAGATATTTGAGGGGCGATATATAGAGAATCCGCCCGTTTTTTCCGGCGTAGCGCAGCTCCTTTTCCCGGTTGGAGGTCAAATCCGCATAGACCGTCTGTCCCTCCCGTTCCACTCTGGGGTATCTCGGCTTTTCCGCATAATCCAGGATCACCCCGCCGCACCTTTCCCTGTCGCAGCGAAGAGCTTCCTCCGAAGTAAGATAAGGCTTCATACACGGGACAAGCCCGTATTCGTATCCATATGCCTCCAGTTCATCCGCCGCCTCCTCCCAGATATCCGTTCCCTCCACCTCCTCATAATGGAAGATAAGGCTGTTGATCCTGGGCAGATAGGGCGCCAGAAGCCGCCTTGTCATCTCCATCTGCCAATCGGTGTCCTCAGACCGGCCAAGCAGTACATTTACCATGCCCCTTTGAAACAGGCAGTCGGCGGCACAGGCCGCAAGCAGACCGGCGGAAAGCCTTTCCATTGTCTCCCGGCGCGGCGTCCAGCGCTCCTTCCGATCTTCCGACACGAGTGTCATTATTTCCGGATGAAGAAACGCGTCCGCCAGTCCCGGCGCACCGTGCAGCACGGTCGCCATAGCCTCCGACAAAATCTCCTGCGGCCACGGTTTCTTTTTATAATAGTAATGCGGAACCAAACAGTCCACGGGCACAAAGAAGCCGCCCGCATCCTCCGCCCGCAAGACCCTTCCAGGCAGAGAAATACCCTCCCACCAGTGTCTCTTGGCAGCGGTCATTTTATGCATATCCTGTATGGGATGAAAATAGACGATGCTCTCCGTTTCCATCGTGTTTTCTCCTGTGCCTGTCTTCTGTTCTGACACAGTATATGTCCTTACAGGCGCAGGAATGCCATCTAAATTCCTGCAGGGAGGTTACATGGATTCCACCAGCTTTTCAATCTCCCCAAAACTTTCCGCCTGATTTACGCTTCCCCTGAGTCTGGCCGAGCCGGGCAGTCCCGCCGTGTACCACGACAGGTGTTTTCGCATTTCCCGGACACCGGTATACTCTCCTTTTATTTCGAGCTGAAGCGCGGCATGGCGCAGGATCATTTTCTTCCTCTCTTCCATGGACGGCGCAGGCAGTACCCGTCCCTCTTCCAGCCAGGCGGCGACCTGCCCGAACAGCCATGGGTTCCCTCTGGCGGCGCGGCCGATCATCACACCGTCGCAGCCGGTCTGCAAAAGCAGTCTTTTGGCGCTCTCCCCGTCCGTCACATCCCCGTTTCCGATTACGGGAATGGCGACCGCCTCCTTTACCTTAGCTATGATATCCCAGTCCGCCTCCCCGCTGTAAAACTGTTCTCTGGTCCTGCCGTGCACTGCCACAGCCGCGGCTCCCGCATCCTCGGCAATCTTCGCCATCTCCACCGCACTGACATGGGCCGCGTCAAACCCCTTGCGGATTTTTACCGTGACAGGTTTCTTTATGGCCTTTACCGTGGCGGCAATGATCTTTCCCGCCAGCTCCGGCTCCCGCATCAGGGCCGAGCCTTCCCCGTTGTTCACGATCTTCGGTACAGGGCAGCCCATGTTGATATCCAGCACGGCAAAGGGCCGCTCCTCAATCCGTTTCGCCATCTCGCTGACGATCTTCGGGTCAGAACCGAACAGCTGCAGGGAAACCGGGCCTTCCTGCGGATGAACCGCCAGCAGCCCCTCCGTATTTTTATTGCCGTACATAATAGCCTTGGCGCTCACCATTTCCATCCCGCAAAGTCCCGCCCCCTGTTCGCTGCACAGCAAACGAAAAGGCAGGTCTGTCACGCCTGCCATGGGAGCCAGTATGAGATTATTTTCCAATGTAACGCCGCCTATCGTAAGCGGTTTCAGTAGATGGCCCATGTCCTTTTTACCAATCCTCCCTGTCAAATGCTTAAACTGCCATTGAAACAGCCATCTTTCATGCCGCTTTTCAATCCATCTCAGGTATCGGCTCGTGAAGAATAAACACCCTGTAATACAACTGCAGGGACTCCAGCATCTCCTGCCTGTTCCTGCGGATCTCTCCCACCAGAAGACCGCTGCTTATCTCATCATAGAGCAGATCGTCCTCCTCCGCATCCGTCTCCAGGGAAATGCTGCCGTCCTCCTCAAATACAATGGTGAAGATACCGCCCACTTCCTCTGTAAAAAGCACGCAGATGATATGCAGCTCGTCCTTGATCGACTGCGGTATTTTATCGAATTTCTCATTAAAAAAATATTTCTGCTCGTAAGCATTCGCGCCGCAGAGCACGATTCTGTCCTCTTTCATACTTTCCCTCAACCTGCGACTAAATATACCCGTACAGCCCGCGGACCGACACTTCCCCCGCATAAACCGGGACTCTCTCTCCGTTTTCCTTCTCCACGACCAGTTCTCCTGTGTCGGTGATTCCCCGCGAAATCCCAGTGTACTCTCCCGCCGGGTCAAGCACACGCACCGCGGCGTCCCTGCCAGCCAGCCGGGACTCATAGCGTTCCTTTAATGCGGACAGTGTAAGGGTCTGTTCAAAGGTTCCATAATCCGTCTCAAACTGCTCCAGAATCCGCGCCAGCAGCGCCGCCCTGTCAATCTGCCGCCCGGACTCTATCTTCAGGGAAGTGGCTGTCCCGCGTAGCTCTTCAGGGAATGCCTCCGCGCTCTCCTGGTTCACATTCACACCCACGCCCGCCACCAGAAACTGAATCTCATTCATCTCCGGCGTCATGCTCATCTCCGTCAGAATGCCGACCACCTTTTTCCCGTTCACCACAATATCATTCGGCCACTTGATGCCCGTATCAAGGCCTGTCACCCCGTGAATCGCCTCCGCCACGGAGAGCGCCATCACCAGCGTAATCATGGACGCCTTATCCGGGACAAAGGCCGGCCTGATTACAATCGTAAAATAAACAGAATTGCCCGCAGGCGACTCCCACGCCCTACCTCTGCGGCCTCTGCCCGCCGTCTGCCTGTCGGCCACCACCGTGGTGCCGTGCGGCGCGCCCTCCTCCGCAAAACGTTTGGCGTCCGGGTTCGTGGAGCCGGTGGAGTCGAAATAGATCAGCCGCCGTCCCGCCCATTTCGTGTGAAGCCTGCTGGCAATCTCACTCTCCGAATATACGTCCGCCGGACTCTCCACCAGACGATACCCGCGGCTTGGCACCGATTCGATCCGATACCCCTCCTCCTTTAGCTGTTTCATCACCTTCCAGACCGCCGTGCGGGAAACCCCGAGACGGTCGCAAAGCTGCTGTCCCGACACATAATCCTCGCTGTTTCGCAGGCATGTCAAAATATCGGATCTGTCTGTTTTCATGGATCTTTTCCTCCATATCCGAAGCGCCACAAATTCTTGGATGTATAATTTGCTCATCAGAGAATTGATTCAGCCTTCTCCTACACCCCACCCAATGTCACAGCCATCACTGCCTTGATGGTGTGCATACGGTTCTCCGCCTCGTCAAACACAATGGACTGGGGCGACTCAAACACCTCGTCCGTCACTTCCAGCTCCGCCATACCATACTTTTCACCGATCTCCCTGCCGATTCCGGTCATCTGATCATGAAAGGCGGGCAGACAGTGCATGAACACCGCATCCTTTCCTGCCAGCGCCATCGCCTTCGCATTGACCTGATAAGGCGCAAGATCATGCAGTCTCTCCTCCCAGATCTGCTCCGGCTCGCCCATGGACACCCACACGTCCGTGTATACCACGTCAGCTCCCGTCACTCCCTCCGGTACATCCTCCGTCAGACGGATGGAACCGCCGTTTTCTTCCGCAATCTCCCGGCATATTTTCGTAAGAGCCTCCTCCGGGAAATATTTTTTGCTGGTGCAGGCCGTGAAATGCATCCCCATCTTGGCGCAGACCACCATCAGGGAATTACCCATGTTGTAGCGGGCGTCGCCCATGTAGGTAAGCTTAATACCCTTTATGCGGCCGAAATGCTCTCTTATGGTCAAAAGATCCGCCAGCATCTGGGTCGGATGAAACTCATTGGTCAGACCGTTCCAGACGGGCACGCCCGCATGTTTCGCCAGTTCTTCCACAATCTCCTGCCCAAATCCACGGTACTCAATCCCCTCATACATTCGCCCCAAAACCCGCGCCGTGTCAGCGATGCTCTCCTTTTTGCCGATCTGGGAGCCCGACGGGTCCAAGTATGTTGTTCCCATGCCCAGATCATGGGCCGCCACTTCGAAGGCACAGCGGGTTCTGGTGCTGGTTTTTTCAAAGATCAGCGCCACATTTTTCCCCCGCAGCCTGTCCACTGGGATTCCCTTCTTTTTCTTATCCTTCAAATCCGCCGCCACATCCACCATATACAGAATTTCCTCCGGCGTAAAATCCAGAAGCTTTAAAAAACTGCGCCCTTTCAAATCCATGATACTGCCTCCTTATGTACAAAAAAATCATCGACAGGACAGCTCACCAGAACCGTCCTGCCGTTTTCCCTTTACTCCAATCCGCGCAGAGAATGCCTGTCTTTGGGCATTCTTTCGAGTGAGACTTAGTGCTTCTTGACGTCCCGCCCTAGCGGGACGTCTTTAGAAGCACTTCTCACTCTGTTATCTTAATATTTCCCTCGCAGAAGCCGCAAGTCCCGCCAGTCCCTGAATCTCCGAAGGAATGATAATCTTCGTCGCCTGACCGTCCGCCGCCTTCTCGAAAGCTTCCAGACTCTTGATCTTTAAGACCGCCTCGTCCGCACCGGCTTCACGGATCATGCGGATACCGTCGGCCGTTGCCTTCTGCACCTTGAGAATTGCCTCCGCTTCACCTTCTGCCTCGCGGATCATCTTCTCCTTCTGGGCCTCCGCGCGCAGGATCGCAGACTGTTTCTCCGCCTCCGCTTCCAGAATCGCCGATTCCTTCTGGCCTTCCGCTACCAGAATGGTGGATTTCTTCTCACCTTCCGCACGCAGGATCGCTTCACGGCGCTCACGCTCCGCCTTCATCTGCTTCTCCATGGCGTCCTGAATCGCCGCCGGGGGAATGATATTCTTAAGCTCCACACGGTTCACCTTAATGCCCCAGGGGTCTGTCGCAATATCAAGGGAAGCGCGCATCTTCGTATTAATCACCTCTCTGGACGTCAGCGTCTGGTCAAGCTCCATCTCACCGATGATATTACGAAGCGTTGTCGCCGTCAGATTCTCAATTGCCATGATCGGGTTCTCCACGCCGTAAGCAAAAAGCTTCGGGTCCGTAATCTGGAAAAAGACCACCGTGTCAATCCGCATGGTTACGTTATCCTTTGTAATCACGGGCTGGGGCGCGAAATCCACCACCTGCTCCTTCAAAACGACTCTTTTCGCCACCTTGTCAATAAAAGGAACCTTGATATGCAGTCCCACAGACCATGTCTGCTGGTATGCGCCCAGCCGCTCCACCACATATGCCTGTGCCTGCGGCACAATCTTGATACAGGATGCCAGAATCAGGACAATCAGTATCAATACAACCAGTAACGCTACAAGTCCACCCATTTTCTTCTCCGTTTCCGAAAGCATTTACAGCCCATAGCTGTCCGGTACCTTCATCGCTTTGATGAATCCTGTTTTACGGTCCAAGCGGTAAACGCTTCGACCTGCACCGAATAGCCGCTACAATTCTTTCTTCTCCTCTACAATCAGTTTCACGCCGTTTATGGCAAGCACAATCACCACTGCGCCCACCGGCAGCTTCTCCTCGTCCGTCTTCGTGCGAGCAGACCATTCCATGCCGCCCACATTCACCTGTCCGATGCCCTGCAGATTATCAATTTCGCTGATGACTATGGCCTGCCGTCCCACAAGGCTTTCCGCGTTTGTACGCACACGGTCTTTATTAAAATATTTTACCGCAATAGGCCTTGTAAAATACAAAAGCAGCGCCGAAACCACAAGAAACAGTATAATCTGTATCACAACCGGCAGATGCAGCAGAGAAGCCAAAGTAGCCACAAGCGCGCCGCCCGCGAACCAGACAGTGGTAAGTCCCATCGTCAGCAGTTCGATCACAACCAGCGCCACAAGGATGACCAGCCAGACCACCGTCATGTTTAACGCCTGTATCTCCATCATGTTCCCTCCCTGATGCACAGTGTAAAACCCGCGCCCAAACGTTCCCTGCCCGATTCCATCGGACATTTGCCCGCTATATTATCTCATATTATTCCCAATGTGGCAAGAGTTATCAGCCCTGCCGCCGCGTTCATCCCGCGTGAAACTTTTTTCACGCTGTTACCAGAATACCTGACGGTCGATCAGCAGTCCGTCGTGATTCCCGGCGCGCCGGAAATGGGTTGCGTCGCCCACGTTCGTCTCGCCGTTGATGGCGGCTCTGGCCGCCTCCCAGCAGCTTTCCGGGATATCCCCGCCGTACACTCTGGCCACCTTGCCGTTGAGTGCGGGCGTAAACTGTCCCGACGCAAATATAACGCCCGATATTGTATTCGGATAAGCCGCGCTCCTGACACGGTTCATAACCACAGCGCCTACCGCCAGTTTGCCGTTGTAAGTCTCGATACCCGCCTCGCAGTAGATCAGCGCCGCCAGAAGCCTGGTGTCGTCGCCGCCCACTACTACGGCGCCCCTGTTGGCCGTGAGCTTCGCTTTCCGTTCTTCCTCTTCCCTCTTCTGGATCGCTATCAGCGTCTCGCCCTCGTCGATGTGGAAATCAATATCCACATACTCTGCCGAAACATAGCCCGTCTCGCCCTCATAATCCACGCTGATCCAATCCTCGTCAAGCACCTCGATGATTTCCAGCTCCTCGTCCCGGGGAATAAATCCCACTGCCTCCGCTTCCGACTCCGGGTCCTTCCTCACGCAGAGCGTATCCGTCTCAATCTGTACAATGAGGTTCCCCACATCATTGGCCAGCTCCTCTGCATCCTCGCCGAAAAGCAGATAGTCGTCGCTTGCCCAGCCCACAAGATCCCCGCTGCGGAGTCTTGTCCAGCCGTCTTTTCTCTCCAGTATTCTGCCGCCGCAGTCCTTATAGAGAAGACCGACCTTTTCGGATTCCCCGTCAGCCTCCGCGCGCACATTCATGGCCACCTGTACATTGGCCATAACCAGATCCGTTTCCTTCTGTCCACCGTTTGCTTCTGACACCTCTGTCAGTTCTCGGATTGCGTCCTCGTTTGCCGCCTTTCCTGTAGGATCTACGATCTGTGACACGCCCGCATTCAGCGAATCCAGATACTCATTCCTACTGGTAGCCTGTACATCCAGAGACAGACCGCATAAACATATCCCAAGAATAAAACCGGCGAGCAGAAGTCTATACCCTTTCCGCATAAACATCCCTCCATCTTCATCCATACAGGAAATATATCATTTCCCATAAACCAAAAAGATAAAGATTGTTACAAAATTGTTACAGTTTGGTTAAGTATGGATTATTTTAGCAAAACGCCTATTCTTTGTCAAGTTTATACAATTTGGCCCTGTTTTATCTCTATATTTTGTTACTAATTTTTTACAAAACACAAGATGTTCCGACAGACCTCCCGGAAGGTGTTACAGCTTCCCGGATTTCTCCACCGTGGCCAGCAGCGCGTCCATCACCGCACCGCGGAAGCCCGCCTCCTCTAATACCCGCACGCCCTCTATCGTCGTGCCTCCCGGGGAACACACCATATCCTTCAGCTCTCCCGGATGCTTCCCCGTTTCCAGCACCAGCTTCGCGCTGCCGTAAACCGCCTGCGCCGCAAACTCATAAGCCTGCGCCCGGGGCATACCGGCGGCTACGCCCGCATCGGCCATCGCTTCTATGAAAAGGAACACATAGGCCGGAGAGGAACCGCTCACTGCTCCCACCGCATCCATCAGCCGCTCCTCCACCAGACTTGCCTTTCCGAAGCTCTCCATCAGCCGGAGACTGTACGCCATCTCCTCCTCCGATACCGCGCCGTTTACGCAGACGCCCGTACAGCCCTCCCCCACAAGCGCCGGGGTATTCGGCATACAGCGCACCAGCTTCACCCGCCGGCCGAAAGCCTGCTCTAGCCACTCCAGCGTCTTGCCGGCCGCGATACTGATGATCAGCGTGTCCGGCTGTACCGCATCACAGATCTCTCCGATCACGCCCTCCAAAAACTGCGGCTTCACCGCCAGTATCAATGTCTGCGCTTCCTCCGCCACCGCCGCATTGGACGCCTTCACGTCAATGCCGAGCTGCTCCCGCACCGCGTCACGGGTACTCTGTGTTTTCGCGCTGCCACAGATCTCCTCCGCAGACACAATCCCCTGCTCCAGCATTCCGCCGATGATGGCCCGCGCCATATTTCCAAGCCCGATAAATCCTATTTTCATTTTTTCCTCCATGCCGAAGCATTTTTTGCAAAGTCACGCGCATTGCGTCCGCCCGTCATCCGTGTCTATAAAATAGCGATAGATATTTTTCAGCATTTTACCGACCTTTTCGTTATTTTCTTCCACCCCTTCTCCTATTTAAAAACATCCGTTATTCTAACATTAAATCCTGTTTTAACCTTTTCTCCTCTGCCGGTAAGCCTCGTATAACAAAATGGAAGAAGCCACAGCCGCGTTCAGGGACTCCACCCTTCCCTCCATGGGAATCCCGAGAAGCGTATCCGCGCAGCCTGCTGTTTCATCCCGCAGGCCGTTCGCCTCGTTCCCGATCAGAAAAGCCGTACTCTGCCGGTAGTCGAATGCGTCATAGAAATCCTTCGCTCCCAAATGCGCCGCGTAAACCGCTGTTCCACGCCCCTGCAGCATCTTTATCACGGAACTAAGATCTTCCGTATAGAGAAAAGGCACCCGGAATACCGCCCCCATCGTCGAACGGATTGTCTTGGGATTATAGATATCCGCCGTCCGGCTGCTCATAATCACACCGTCCGCGCCTGCTGCCTCCGCCGTCCGAATGACCGTCCCCAGATTTCCCGGGTCCTGTATATCCTCCAGCACTATAAATAACATCTGTTTTTTATCGTCACCCTGCAGGATTTCTTCTATATTATAGCGACGCTGCCGCACAAGGCAAAGAATCCCCTGCGGCGTTACCGTATCCGACATTCGTGCAAACACGTCATCCGCCACAATCTCGCAGGAAAGCCCGGACAGCTTATCCCCATACTTCGCAGTCATTTCTTTCTCTGCACTCTGCGCAAGATATACCCGGCTGATCTGCTGCGCCGGCGCCTCGCCAAACATTTTCCCGCCTTCCACCACAAAGAGACCGCGCCGATCACGCTCTTTTTTTTTCGCGAGAAGGGCTACGGCCTCTTTGATGCATTTGTTGTGTACACTGGTTATCATAGTATCTTCGACATCTCATAGGGATAATCAGGAATCCCCTTCTCCATGCTCAGCGCCTCCTCGATATCAAAATCCAGGAACTCACCGTGCTGGTAACCAACCACCCGGTTCGTCTTGCCCTCACAGAGAATATCCGCCGCATAACAGCCCATGATGGAAGCATAATAGCGGTCCTTACAGGTGGGCGAGCCGCCTCGCTGCATGTAACCCAGAATCGTAGCCCTTGTCTCGATACCCGTAGCCGCCTCGATCCTTCTCGCCATAGAGGTGGAATGCCCGATGCCCTCCGCATTGATGATCAGATGATGGGTCTTGCCCTTTTTCCTGCTGGCAATGATATTGTTAATGATCTGCTGTTCGTTATAATCATACTTCTCCGGGAGCAGTATATCCTCCGCCCCGTTGGAAATGCCGCACCACAGCGCGATATATCCCGCGTTCCTGCCCATAACCTCAATGATGCTGCACCGCTCGTGGGAGGACGAGGTGTCCCTTACCTTATCAATGGCCTGCATCGCTGTATTGATCGCCGTGTCAAAACCGATGGTATACTCTGTACAGGCAATGTCCAGATCGATCGTTCCCGGCAGGCCGATCGTATTGATTCCATGTCTGGAAAGCGCCTGTGCGCCCCTGTAGGAGCCGTCGCCGCCGATCACCACGAGACCGTCGATCCCGTGCTTATGACAGATGTCCGCTCCCTTCTGCTGTCCCTCCTGCGTATGGAACTCGTGACAGCGCGCCGTCCCCAGAATAGTCCCGCCGCGCTGGATCGTGTCCGCTACCGACCACTTTTCCATGTCAATGATTTCTTCGTTCAGAAGACCCTGATAGCCTTTCTTAATCCCCTTGACCTTGACACCGTTATCAATTCCTCTTCTGACCACCGCGCGGATCGCCGCATTCATGCCCGGCGCATCACCCCCGCTGGTCAGCACACCGATTGTCTTAATCTGCTTCGCCATACCGATTCCACACCTTTCCACCTTAATATACTATCTATTTTTCGAAATCCAACGCACCCGCGTTGGTTCTTTCCCTGTTTATTGAATTCAATCTATTAGTATTTTACTCTAAAAATATGGGTTTTTCAATATTTTTCCATCAAGGCCTCATTTCACGCCGTCAGACCACCTTCACATTCCTCTCCCCAAAGGCCGCCTCCAGCCGCTGGACCAGCGCAGCCTGCGCCGACACATTCCAGTCTGCCGGCAGCGGATTCATGGCTTTGGGATTTTCCACATAGATCACCACATTG
Source organism: uncultured Lachnospiraceae bacterium (assembly GCA_947174505.1). Taxonomy (GTDB): domain Bacteria; phylum Bacillota; class Clostridia; order Lachnospirales; family Lachnospiraceae; genus UBA3282. The sequence goes on along the minus strand of CAMWJF010000007.1, from coordinate 4,756 downwards.
TCCTTTCCCTCCGCCTCCCGCAGAATATCGAAAAGCGCCGCTTTTCGGTTCTCGTAGTCCTCTTTTGTCGGAAATTTAATCCACAGCTTCTTCGGCATCTGCTCAAAGGTGGTGATCTGCTCGCAGACCAGCTTCGCGCCCTTATCCTCCTCCACGGATACCCTGCCCCTGATGAAGACCTTGCTGTCCTCCATCACCGCATTGCCGTACCGCTCATAATCTCTCGGAAAGACAATCACCTCCACGGAACCCACCAGATCCTCCACCTGCAGAAAAGCCATCACCTTTTCATTTTTGGTGTACTTGATCTTTTTCTCCGTAATCATGCCGCCGATGGTCACCTTCGCGCCGTCTGCAACCCTTGTCTCCCCGGTTTCCTCATCCATGGCAAAGTCCGCCGTGGTGTTCGTGATGTTCTTTTTCCACGTCTCCCGGTATTCCTCCAGCGGGTGGCCGCTGATATAGATGCCAAGCACTTCCTTCTCAAAGGCAAGCTTCATCTCCCTGGAATACTCGCCCACATCGGGAAGGCTCACCCGGTAATCCACCTTCTCCTCCTCAGCCGCCAGGTCAAAAAGGGTGATCTGGCCCGCCAGATTATTCTTGCGGTCCTGCTGGATGCCGTCTATCACCTGCAGGTACACACTGAGAAGCTGCTTGCGCGTACCTCCCAGACTGTCCATGGCCCCCGCCTTGATAAAATGTTCCACCACGCGCTTATTCATATCCCGGTCTGTCACCCGGGTCACAAAATCCCCCAGATTCTGGTAAGGGCCTCTGGCGTCACGCTCCGCCACCACCGCGTCGATCACGGGACGTCCCACGCTCTTGATGGCAGACAGCGCATAACGGATCTGCCCTTCCGCCACCGAAAAGCCGTTTTCACCCACGTTGATATCCGGCGGCAGAATCTGTATGCCCATGCTCCTGCTGGTCATAATGTACTCCGCCACCTTACTCGGATTGTCAATGACGGAGGTCATCAGCGCCGCCATAAACTCCACAGGATAATAATATTTCAGATAGGCCGTCTGGTATGCAACCACCGCATAGCAGGCCGCATGGGACTTATTGAACGCATACTTGGCGAAGTCCATCATCGTGTCGTAAATATGATCCGCCACCTCCGCGTCAATGCCGTTCGCCACACAGCCGGGCACGCCTTCCTCCGGATTCCCGTAAGTAAAGTTTTTCCGCTCCTGCTCCATCACATACTGCTTTTTCTTACTCATGGCACGGCGCACCAGATCGCTCCGGCCCATGGTATAACCGCCCAGCTCCCGCACGATCTGCATAACCTGCTCCTGATACACGATACAGCCGTAAGTAGGTGCAAGGATCGGCTCAAGCTGCGGGCAGTCATAGGTCACCGTCTCCGGATGGTTCTTGCCCTTGATATATTTCGGAATAAAGTCCATAGGACCCGGACGGTAGAGGGAAATCCCTGCGATCACATCCTCCAGACTCTGGGGCTTCAGCTCCTTCATGAAGCCCTTCATCCCGCCGCTTTCCAACTGGAACACGCCGTCTGTCCGCCCCGTTCCGAGGGAGGAAAGCACCGCCCTGTCGTCGTAATCAATGTGATCTATGTCAATGACGATTCCTTTACTCTGCTCCACAAGCCGCACCGCGTTCTGAATCACCGTCAGCGTCCGAAGCCCCAGAAAATCCATCTTCAAAAGCCCCAGCTCCTCAATGGTAGTCATCGGAAACTGGGTGGTGATGGAACCGTCGGCGCCTCTGGAAAGGGGCACAAACTCATCCGCCGCCTCCGGGCAGATCACCACACCCGCCGCATGCATGGAAGTGTGCCTCGGCAGCCCCTCCAGCCGTCTGCACATGTCGATCAGACTGTGAACCTGCTCATCCTCCTCATAGAGACTCTTAAACTCCGGATTCATCTCCAGGGCGCGGTCAATGGAAACACCCTGATTCTGCTCAAGCGGTATCATCTTCGCGAGACGGTCCACGTAGGCGTAGGGAAGATCCATCACCCTTCCCACATCACGGATTACCCCCTTGGCTGCCATCGTACCGAAAGTGACTATCTGCACGACCCTGTCGCTGCCATATTTTTGACCCACATAGTCAATCACCTCCTGCCTTCTCTCAAAGCAGAAGTCCACGTCGATATCCGGCATGGAAACGCGTTCCGGGTTCAAAAAACGCTCAAACAGCAGGCTGTATTTGATCGGATCGATATTGGTGATTTTCAGGCAGTAGGATACAATACTTCCCGCCGCCGAACCTCTGCCCGGACCCACCGCGATCCCGTTCTCCCGGCAGAAATTGATATAATCCCACACGATCAGAAAGTAGTCCACAAATCCCATGTTTCTGATCGTGTCAAGCTCATAATGCAGACGCTCCTGCAAAGAACCGTCGTCCTCCGGGTAGCGTTCCTTCATGCCTTCCTGACACAGCTTATTCAGGTAGCTCCAGGAGTCATACCCTTCCGGCGCATCATAATGGGGCACCTTGTAATGGCCGAACTCGATCTCCACATGGCAGCGGTCGGCGATTCGCTGGGTGTTCTCCACCGCCTCCCACGCGTAGGGGAAAAGCCCCTTCATCTCCTCCTCGCTTTTCACATAATACTGTCCGCCCTCGTAGCGCATCCGGTCCTCGTCAGCCACCTTCTTCCCCGTCTGCAGACATAGCAGAATGTCGTGGGGCTGGGCATCCTCCGCATAGGTATAGTGCACGTCGTTGGTTGCCACCAGCGGAATATCCAGCTCTTTGCCCATGCGAAGAAGCACGGAATTGACCGACTGCTGCGCCGGAATCCCGTGATCCTGCAGTTCCAGAAAATAATTGTCCTTCCCGAAAATATTCTGATATTTTAAGGCTGCCTTCTTTGCCTCGTCCACAAGCCCCTTCTGGATGTAACGGGGCACCTCCCCCGCCAGACAGGCCGAAAGCGCGATCAGCCCCTCGTGGTACTGCTCCAGTAACTCCATATCCACACGCGGCCTGTAATAGTACCCTTCCGTAAAGCCCCTGCTGACAATCTTTACCAGATTTGCATAACCCGTGTTATTCTCGGCCAGAAGCACCAGATGATAGTAGCGGTCCTCACCGCCCGTCAGCTCCCTGTCGAAGCGGGAATGGGGCGCCACGTAAACCTCGCAGCCGATGACCGGGTTGATCCCCGCCTCCTTCGCCGCCTTATAGAAATCAACCACACCGTACATGACGCCGTGATCCGTGATCGCCGCGCTGTCCATCCCCAGCTCCTTCACATGCCTCACATACTCTTTTATTTTGTTGGAACCATCCAGCAGACTAAACTCCGTGTGGACATGCAAATGTACAAACGCCATGATCGTATCCTTTCCTAATTCCCTGCTGCCAGTTCCTTCATAATTTCCCTCTTTCTATGGTGAAACCAACGCCTTACGCGACCGCAGGCGGACAGGAATTTTTGTTTCCGCCTACATAAAATATTACCATAACCGCACTTTTATCCGCAAGAAAAATGCTGTTTTTCATAGGAACTTTTGCAAAGAAACGCTGTTTTTCATAGGAACATGGACTGACAGACAATGCTCCGTCACAACCAGGCAGGAACAGCAGATTTTGGACTATTACAGCACCACCGAAAAATATATCCGTAGCAAGACACACTCCAAATTTAAATGGAATTGTGTACGCGTTTGTGGTAAAATAATGTCATTGAGCAATTCAACAATCGGAATTTTATGATTTAGGTGCATTAGTGCGCGGAAATAATTGTTAGGAGACTGGAATGAGAGAAATCAAATATATCAAACAGCCAACGGAATATTTGTGTGGACAGGCATGTGTTGCAATGATTGCGAATGTTTCGGTAGATGATGTTATTCAGGTGATGCATAATGATAAAGGAACTGGAAAAAAAGATATTGCAAAAGCATTGGAACATTATGGTATCACTCAGGCGAAAACAATGACAAAGGCAGATAATTCCACACCATTGCCGTCAGTGTGTATTCTGAAAGTATTATTACCAAAATATGGCCATTGGATTTTGTATTATTACGGAAAATACTATGATCCAGAATTTGGGCTTATGGATGAATTATATAGCAAGGCGCGGATTCAGTCTTATTTGGAATTATTTATAGATGAATAATTGTTTTCAGAGTAAAAGAGGTTTTTATTTATCTTCTTATTGAGTTATGGTATTGCATCCTGTTTTTCGTGAAAGGAGACCGACATAATGATTGAATTGGTAAAGGCCGGTACATCGGATGCCCTGGTGATAAATGGTATCTCTAAACGTTCATTCGATAGCGATGTAGAGATAGGAGCACCTTCCAGGGGAGGTCCTCCCGGGTATATGTCTATACAGTTTCACACAAAGATGGCAAGATTAAATCATTTATACAAATTGTTAGTTGACGGGCTTATTATAGGTGGCGCTATTCTTTTTATAGATGGAGAAAAGCTGAATATAGGAAGAATTTTTATTAATCCAGAACACCACAGAAAAGGGTATGGCATTTATATTATGCAAGAAATTGAAGGAATGTTTCCTACTGTAAAAGAATTTTATCTCGATACTCCTATTTGGAACATTCGCACAAATTCTTTTTATCAAAAGCTGGGTTATACCGAATATAAGAGAGATAGTGAGTTCGTGTATTATACGAAAGTGTTATCATAAAAGGCTTCGCTATTATTAGGGTGTGATGGTATCATTATCGTCTGTGCCGTCAAGATAAAAAAGTGTCTTCGACACATCAACTCCCCTGCCCCTCAATCATGAGGGGTG
>CAMWJF010000006.1 GCA_947174505.1 uncultured Lachnospiraceae bacterium | reverse complement strand
GAGTATTATCAGGACCTACGAAACTATGAGCGCAAGATTGAGCAGGACCGGCTGGAGCATGAACAGGATCTGCGAAACTATGAGCGCAAGATTGAGCAGGACCGGCTGGAGCATGAACAGGACCGGCGTAACTATGAGCGCAAGATTGAGCAGGACCGGCTGGCTCTCGCCGAACGGGATGCCCAGATCCAGCAACTGCGGGCGGAAATCGAAGCACTGAAAGCACAGGGCAAATAAGCCCAAAAGGGAGCATACCTCACAAGATATGCTCCCTCTTCCAATATTACCTATTCGATTCATGCTTTGCCGGATCATATAAAAGTCTATTCCGTTTCTTTCTCCGCAATTTCTGCGCCGTGCCCACTTTCTCCGCCAGTCTCCGTCTTTCGGATATGCCGCTTTTTCCGTTTCTTATGTACAAACAGCACGATCAGCAGAATCACAGCAGTAACACCGGCCGCGATATAGACCATATAATCCATAATCCCCTTCTCGGTCACACTGACCGCAATCTTCACGTTGCTGCCTTCCGCAGAGAAGAGATGGTAAATGCCCATAAGTTCCGTCTCGACCTTTCTCCATCCGGCGCTGTCCTGCACATAAATCTCCACACCTTCCGTCTGTCCTTTCGGTGCCTGATAACGGATCTGGTGAGCCGAAGCGCCGTCATCGGGAATAACAATCTGCCAGCACTCAGTCAGTTCTCCGGCTGCCCCGTCTCCCGGCAGCGCCACGTCCGCCGCATTCACATCCAGCTTCTCCACAGCCAGCTCATCCTCCTGAAGAAACCGGCCGTCCGCCAGAAGAGACGACTGCCCGTTATCCCGTATCCAGCTCCCCGCCAGCGTCGTTAAATACCGCACATACTCTACCGACACATCCTCGTCCAGTCTGACATTTGTAAGCTCCTTATTATCCCAGTCCGCATAGAAGCCTTCCTTCACAGGAATATTCGGGTATTTTTCCAGTGCCACGCTGCCGCCATAAGAACATTCAGCCGCGCCCACTTCCTCATCGTCGGCATAAAAAGTAATCTTCATCTTACGGAAGTTTGCAGGAAGCCCTTCCGTCTGCAAAAGAGTCTGGTAGCTTACCGGCTCCGCCTTGCCGCTATAGCTGATGCGGTCGATACCCGCAATTTCATCCGATACGAAGTAGTTACCCGCAACCTCAGCTTTGTCTGAAACCTTACCTGCTATGGCGCCCACAAAAGCCTCCGCCTCTTTCACTTTTACCATAGACAGACAGCTTTCAATCCCGTTTCCCCAACCGGTGATCCCGGCCACATACTCCCCGCCTGCCACTGTACACTTGGCATAACTTTGTTTGATATGGGACAATGACTGTCCTGCTATACCGCCTACATAATCGCCTGCCGTGCTCTCAATCCTGCCGTAATTCTCACAGCGAAGCACCATGCCCATCTCCTGTAGGCCGCATATACCACCTACATAACTCTTCTGCGCGGTCACCTTCGCCTGATTCACATTCTGCCTGAGCACGCATTTGGTGAGAAAGGTCGAATTCGCCCTTGCCTCATCCAGTCCCGTAATATCGCTCTCCAAGTCAAAATCATACTCGATCGCCATAGTCCCCGCGATGCCTGACACATTCAGATCCGCCTCCACACTGCCGCCGTTGGTACAGTTGGCAATGGTGGCGTCCATACTCTCCTCCGCATTCTCCCGCGACTCGTCCTCGTATCTGTCGGAATAGTCCATATCCAGCACCCCGTCCAGCGCATCCGTATACAGCAGCATAATCTCGCTGAACTGGTCGTTGATAGCCGACAGATCATCCCCAATAAGGTCTCCTGACGAAGACATCTCGTCATTTAAGTAACCCATGTTTTCCGAAATATTTTTTAAGTTGGAGTTGAGGCTCCCCGTGGTGGAACGGTAGTCGTCCCCCAGCCTCGGAAAGCTGATATCCGGCTTATCATTTAAAGTCGTCAGGATCTCCTTCGTCTCATCCCCCATATCCTCCAGATTTTCCGCGGCATCCTTTGCAGAAGAAGCGGCAGACCGCAGCTGCTTCTTCGCATCATCCGTCATCTCGTCCGCGTGTCTGGATGCGATATCCGTCATGATCTCCAGATATTTGCGCATGTCATCTGCGTAACTGCCGCCGTTTGCATCGCTGTACTGCTTATCTGCGTACTTACCGGCTTCTTCCGCTATCTGACGGGCATTTGCCGACATTTGCTCCGCCGCCTTTTCCTGCACCTGACGATCCGCCTCAGCCTGCGGGCTGCCGTCCGTAAGCGGAAATTCTCTTGTCTCACCGGTACCGCTGTCATAATGTACCCATCCGGTAATGCCTATATATTTTTCCGGCACATCACTCTCACTAAAAGGACCTCCCCACCCGGCATCCACTCCCGACTCAGTCACCGGCTTTAAATCATACTCATAGGTCGTATCTTCACTTCTTGCTTTATCGATATAATAATTTTCATAAGCCTCCGTAGCCTTTGCCACATCCTCGGCATGCTGCTTCCCGGCCTCCTCGATTGCCTTCTTTGCCCGGTCATACGCCTCTCTTTCCTCCGGCGTCATATATTTGTAGAGATCCATGGAGTTTACCATATCTTCCAGTTTCCCGGCGGCATCCTTCACATCCTCCGCCGCATCTGAAGCATGGTCGATCACACCGCCGTCCCTTGCCGTCTCATCCAGCACATAGTCAAAACGGCTCACCGCCTCGTTGACGGAGTCCATCATGCTGTCCGTCCACTCCGCCGTCCTGTCCGCCAGAGCATAGGTATCGTCAAGCGCCCTGTCCGCGAAATCCCGGATCACTGACAATCTGTTGGAAAGGATATCCGAACGGTCGCCCGCATCATTCAGCATCTTGTCGATCTGGTCATGCATGGTATCAATATGATCCGACAGCTGCAGTACAATATCCTCCGACAGATCCACCGCTATGTACGGTTCCGCCTGCCCGACAATGCCGCCCACATCCTTACGTCCGTATATCTTTCCCTTGTTCACGCAGGAATACACATATCCGGACTGTCTGCCCACTATGCCGCCTACGTTATAGCCCACATGCTCGTAACCGATCACGCCCTCGTTTACACAGCTTTGTATAATTCCTGTGGAAAGACCTGCTATGCCGCCTGTATCCACCGTATTTTCCGTGGTGGAAAGCTTTTCGCCCTTCTCGTCAGCGCCCCCTTCGAGAGAGCCTAAAAGGCCTGCCGTATACTGTCCGAAATCGATATCTTCCAGCGATTTTGCTTTATCCTCACTGGAAATATTGACGTCCGCCCGATTGAGACACCCTACAATATTGCCGACGTTATCGCCCGCTATGCCGCCCGTATAATGTGCGCCCGTGATCGTCCCCTTCGCCTCGCTGTCCATCAGTACGCCGCTGATCTCATTGTAGCCAGTGATACCGCCCACATAATCGTTGGCCTCCACAACACCGTCAAAGACACAGTTTAACAGGATGCCGCTGTTATCCCCCACGATACCGCCTACCACCATCTGTTTCCCTGTCGGCCTGACCGTTCCCTCTACCTTCAGATTGGCAATAACCGCCGTTTCCTGCGTGTAATTAAAAAGTCCCACATAAGAAACCGGCTTATGCACAAAAAATCCGCTGACTGTATGTCCCTGCCCGTCAAAATACCCGCCGAAAGTCGGTATGGAGACAAAGTTCTCCCCAGCCAGGTCTATATCTGCCGTCAAATACACCTTTTTGTTCTGTGACCATGTATCCAGCCAGCAGTCCCTGGAAAAGTTTTTCAAACCCTCCGCATCATTTATATAAACCTCTTCCCATTCTATTTCCTCATTTTTGTAAGAAGCAATCGTCTCTTTGGCATCCTCCACGCTGGCGACCTCTTCCTCGCCGCTCTCCTCTGTATCCTTTTCTCTACCCTCTGCCCTTTTTTCCGCTTCCGCTTCTTTCTCCGCCTCTGTCTGCGGATTTTCCTCTAACGCCGACACAGACGATACCGGAAAAGCGCTCAAAACTACGGCTGCGGAAAGCAACAGGGCCGTCACTCTTCTTTTACTCATTATCAGCCACCTCCCTGCTCTTATCCTGTTCAGACATTTCCCGATCCGATGTATCTCTGACTCCAATTTCCGGCTGCCGCCTGCTCGCCATCTCTTCCGATACCGTCTCCGTCAACTGCCTGTATTCCTCCTCCGTAAGTTCCGTTACATCTCCGGCCTCCACATAAGCGCTCACGTTACCTCTGACAATGGCGCTCATGCTGCCTGTTACAGTTCCTTCTATCCTGCCGCGCACCAGACCGTCCACTCTCATCAGCCCGGTCACATTCTTCGTGCGGATCGGCATATTCATGACAAAGGCCGTCTTCTCGATAATCTTATCGCCCACCAGCAGGATCTGGGGCAGGACAAACATGGTCACCAGAATGGAAATGGAGGTACCTCTTCCCAGACACTTTCCAATGCCGAAGATCGCCGCATTGGAGGTCAGCTTGCCGATCAGAAATCCCGCCACCACCATCATGGTTCCCGAAGTAATAATCGTCGGGAACGCCTGATTCATGGAATCTATGATGGACTGTCTCCTGCCGTTTGTCTTGCGAAGCTCCATGTATCTGCCGGCAATGACAATGGCATAATCAATATTCGCACCCATCTGGATCGAGCTGACGATCAGATAGGACATGAAGAAAATATTGTCATGCTGCAGCGCCGGGATCGAAAAGTTAAGCCAGATACAGCCCTGGATCACCGCAATCAGAAGCACCGGCATACCAGCCGACTTGAAGGTGAACAGAAGCACTACCAGCACGGCCAGAATGGATACCACGTTATTTACCAGATTATCGCGGCCAAAAGTCTTTTGCAGATCATACTGGCTCACGGACTCGCCGCATACGAGCACCCTGCCGTTTGGATAATACTTCTCCGCAATTTCATGCATCCTGTCAAGAAAAGCGAACGTTTCCTCACTCTCCTCAGGAAGCGTCAGAAATACCAACATACGACTGTAATTCTCGCCCTGTAACTGGTTCTTGGCAAAATTCATGGCGTCAAACGCGTCGTCCAGCGTATCCTGCAGATCATCCTCGAGTGTGACGTACCCTTCCTCCACCTCGTCGTGGACAAACATAAACATATCAATCAGGGACACCTTATATTCGGGAAGACCGTTAACCACCTTGGCATAATCCTCATCATTTACGGCGTAAGCCGCATATACCAGCTCCGCCACCTCATAATCCAGATCAATCAGCTCCGAAAACTGTCTGGGCGTCAGCTTATCTGTCAGGCAGTAATCGTCCAGCGCTTCAATATTGGCAAGCCCCTGCGTGTAGTCCACCTCCGGGCAGGCCTCCAGCTCCTCTAACAGCTTCGCCTCCTTCTCATAGTCTCCGGCAGGCACAATCAGCGCAACCATATTGCTGGCACCGAAGTTCTCCGTCTGCAGCTCCTCCGTCTTCTGGATACTGTTCTGGATCGGCGGCGTAATCGTACTGTCGCCGAACACATAGGGGCATTTACTGGAAACCGTGTACGCCCCTATAATGACAAGCACAAAGAGCGGTGCAACAATAAACCTCGTCGCATAATCAATCTTACCCACAAAAGGAATGTCCGGGATAAAATTCTTATGTCTGGTGGTATCCATCAGTTTTGAAAACAGCATAATTACACCCGGCATCAGCAGGAACACAGAACCCAGCGCCAAAAAGATGGACTTAATCAGGCACATGGACAGATCCGGCCCCATCTTATACTGCATAAAGCCCATTGCAATCAGACCGCCTATGGTAGTGAGGGAGCTGCCGCAGATTTCCGGAATCGCTTTACTCAGGGCAATGATGATCGCCTCACGGGATTCCAGCGTGGCATGCTCCTCTTTATATCTGTTCAAAAGGATAATGGCGTAATCCACCGACAGCGCAAGCTGCAGCACCACCGTCACGGAATTGGACACAAAAGAAATCGTGCCGAAAACAAAGTTCGTACCCATCTGCAGAACCGCCGCCGCTACAAAGGTGATCAGCAGAACCGGCACCTCCGCATAAGCCTGTGAGGTAAGCAGAAGCACCGTCACCACCACGAACGCCACAAGAACAACAATGACATTCATCTCCTCCGCGATCAGCTCCGCCTCAATATCCCCAAGCGTTGTGGACAGATAATAATCATACCCGTCAAGCTCTTCCTTCACCCGTTCCAGCACTTCCAGACACTGGTCGTCCTTCTCGTCATAGTCAAAAGTGACATTATAATAGGAAGAACCGTTAAAATAATGTTCTTCCGTATCGTCAAAGTCTACCATGAATACTCCCGGCATAAACTCCAGATCCCGCCCGATAGACTCCGCCTGTTCATAGGACACATTTGCCACCATCACATCACAGGTTCCGTATGTAATAAACTCCTGCTCCATCAGATCCAGACCCTGTTTCGTCTCCGTGGAATCCGGAAGGTAATGGGACATGGAGTTCTCCACGTTAACCCAGTTTCTTGAAACGGCTGAAAAAATGATCAAAATACCAAACAGCAGGAAAAACAAATTCCGTTTATCCACAATGAATCCGCAGATTTTGATCATTGCCTGATTGCCGCCCTTTTTTTCGTTTTGCTCCTTATCCATAGAAAAAAGCTCCTCTCTTATTCAATAAGGAAATATAGCATTTCGACCGTCGGTCGTCAATTCCGTGCGGGGCGAGTTTTATACATTCCCTTGAAATTGTATAAAATACAGCGTAAACTATATCTGTACTGATAGAAAGGCTTTCCCATGAAAAAATTTTTCCGCATGAATTTATCCACAACACAGACAATCCTGCTCAGCTTTCTGGTGGCAATTCTGGCCGGAAGCGCGCTGCTGGCCCTGCCGTTCAGCTCAGCGGACGGCGTAGCCGTACCCTATATAGACGCGCTCTTTACGGCAACCACCTCTATCTGTGTGACGGGTCTTGTCACCGTCCCCACCTTTTCCACATGGAGCCTTTTCGGCCAGATCGTCATCCTCTTTCTTATACAGATCGGCGGGCTCGGCGTCGTCACGATTATGTCGGGACTCATGATCAGCCTGCACCGGAGAATCGGTATCAGGGACAGAATGCTGATTCAGGACGCTTTCAACTTAAATACCCTGTCAGGCATGGTAAAATTTATCCGAAAAGTGATTGCAGGCACGCTTCTGGTGGAAGGAACCGGCGCGCTTTTGTACATGACGGTATTTGTGCCGGAATTTGGCGTAAAAGGCGTGTGGATTTCCCTGTTTAACGCCGTGTCCGCTTTCTGTAATGCGGGCATGGATGTGATATCGGAAAACAGCCTGTGTGACTATGTCCATAACCCCGTTATCAACACCGTAACCATCCTGCTCATCGTTTTCGGCGGCATCGGATACATTGTCTGGTGGGATATTGTGGGCGCTGCGAAAAATATACGGAAACAACGCCTGAATTGCTTCGCCAACCTGACCCTTCACAGTAAAATTGCCCTCTCCGTCACAGGCATCCTTATCCTTGCCGGAGCGGTGGCCATTTTTATCTTTGAATATAACAATCCCCTGACTATGGGCGGCTTTTCTCTTTTTGACAAACTGCAAGCCTCGCTGTTTCAGTCTGTGACTACAAGAACCGCAGGATTTGCCACCATTCCGCAGGAGGATCTGACAAACGCCTCCGCCATCGTCTCCCTGCTTCTGATGTTTATCGGCGGCTCGCCGGTGGGCACTGCAGGCGGTATTAAAACGGTAACCTTCGCGGTGCTGATTACCTCTGCATTTGCCACGATGAAAACCCGTTCCGAGGCGGAGCTCTTTCACCGGACCATCCCGAAACAGGCTGTCAGCAAGGCCGTCGCCGTGGTGAGCATGGCCTTTATCATCCTGTTTACGGCAACCCTGCTGCTGTCCGCCGTCATGGACGCGGATTCCCTCGACATCGTCTACGAGACCGTCAGCGCCGCCGCGACCGTGGGTCTGACAAGAAGCCTTACATCCGAACTGAATATATGGGGCAGAATTATTATCATCATAACCATGTATCTCGGCAGAGTCGGCCCGATCTCTCTTATGATCGCGCTGAATACAAAAAAGGAAACAAAGAATATCATCAAGAATCCCACCGAAGATATAAGCGTGGGCTGAGGAAGGGAGTATACTTATGGGCATTCATCAATCTTATGCGGTATTCGGCCTCGGCAGATACGGATTTGCCGTGGCAAAAGAGCTTGTAGGAAACGGCGCGGAAGTGCTTGCCGTAGACTTGGACGAGGAGCTTGTCAACGCCGCCATCGCCGAAATTCCTTACTGTAAATGCGCGGATATCACAGAAGCGGAAGTCATTAAACAGCTTGGCATCGCCAATATCGACGTTGTCATCATCGCCATGGCCAGCAATCTGAAAGCCAGCGTCATGGCGACCATGCTCTGCAAGGAAATCGGCGTCAGGACAGTGATCGCAAAATGCGCCACTGATCTGGACCGGAAAATATTAAGCAAGGTGGGCGCGGACCGTGTCGTATTCCCGGAAAGCGAGTCCGGCATCCGCCTTGCCAAAAATCTGCTAAGCTCCGGATTTATGGACATCATGGAGCTTTCCAAAGATGTCTCCATGGTGGAGCTGCCCGTCAGAACGGAATGGGAGGGCAAGACCCTCATGGAACTAAATCTCAGAAAAAAATATTCCATCAACGTGGTGGCAATCATAGAAGCGAAAAGCGTGTGCATTGATATCGACCCTGAGAAGCCTCTGCACGGCTCCATGAAGCTTATTGTGATCGCAGACACATTGAAGCTGGCAAAGCTTAAGTAAAGTTCAGCTTCTCCTTAAATGGTTTACACTGTCGCAATTTCCTATCGATCAAGGAGCTCCCGCACCTCTTCCTCTCCGGGCATCACCCGGAGCGCTCCTTTGCGGGTCGTGATAATGGACGCCGCCGCGTTGGCAAAGGTCAGCATTTCTTCCAGCTTCTCCCCGTCCATATTCTGCAGGCCGTATGTCAGCACATGATGCAGGCAGCATGCGCCAAAGGTATCCCCCGCGCCCGTTGTCTCAACGGTATTATCCTGCAAAAAGGGCTTCACTTCCACCCGCAGATCCTTATAGTAAGCACGGCTTCCCTCTTTTCCCATGGACAGCATAATGAGCGGAATATCATACTGTTCCCGCAGCTTCCGAATGCCGGCGTCGTAATCCTTCTCCCCGGTAAACCACTGTATCTCATTGTCAGAAATTTTCAGGACGTCACACTGGGACAGTCCGTAAGCAGTCTGTTCTCTCGCGTCCTCCAGGGATCTCCACAAAGGCTCCCGCAGATTCGGGTCAAAGGAAATCACCGCGCCCGCTGCCCTGGCCGCCGCCACCGCTGCCTTCGTGGCATTCCGCACCTCTTCATGGGTCATGGACAAGGTTCCGAAATGGAACATTTCCGTGCTGCTTACCATATCCATATTGATTTCTGCCGTTCTCAGCATCATATCCGCGCCGGGATTCCTGTAAAAGGAGAAGTCCCTGTCCCCGTCGGGAAAGGTTTCCACAAATGCCAGCGTCGTGCGCGTCTCCCCATCCATCACCAGATTGGAGGCGTCGATCCCCACCTCCTCCAGCGCTGCCTTCAACCGCTTCCCGAAAATATCCTGCCCCACCTTGCCTATAAATGCGGTCCTTCTGCCCAGCCGCGTCAGCATGGAGAGGACATTGCAGGGCGCACCTCCGGGATTGGCCTCATAAAGCGGGTTTCCCTGCGCGCTTGTTCCGTTCTCCGTAAAATCAATCAGCAGTTCCCCCAATGCCACCACGTCATACCTTTTCATCGTATTGTCTCCTTCCAATGGTCCATTTTTCTCCCGGCTAAGCCCGGCCTGTCAGCCGCATGCATTATCTGCCGCTATCTCAATTCATATTTTACCACATCCATCGTCACTTCACCATCGGCAAAAAAGGAAATGCCCGCCGCCGCAAGATCGGTATACATTGTCGCTGTCAGTACATGTTCTCCGTCATTCACGAAAATTTCAGCGCTAAACTTATCCAGAATAATCCGCATCTTAATGTTTCCGTCCTTATGGTTCACAAGGCAGCGGCGCTGGTGGATAATCGCCCTTCTGGAGCCGGAAAACTTTCTGTCCACCTTTACAATCGACTCATACGGCCGAAAGCTGACAGAGGTCTGATAGGTATCATTCTGCGCAAACCTGACCGCAAATTTGCGGTAAATATTGGATGCATCCGCGGGGCGGACCGTCAGCTCCATGTCCACCTTACGCCCTTCTACGCCTTTCAGCCTGATCACATCCGTAAAGGTCACATTCTCATGGCGCACCGCTTCCCCGTGCAGCGTCTCCAGCTCCCTTACCGGGTTCTGATACAGGCGGCCGTTCTTCACAGATAGCTCCCTTGGCAGCGTCATCTGCCCCAGCCACGGCTGGTCGGGCGTGTGCAGATTACAGGTATCCCAGTTCTGCATCCACGCAACCATAATCCTTCTGCCGTCCGGCGCAAGAATCGTCTGTGTCGCATAGAAATCAATTCCATAATCCACAGCCTGGTTCTGTTCTTCCACAAATGTATCCGTCTCCTCATCATAGGAGCCGATCAGGCACAGTGTTCCGTTCCCGTTATGATATTCAAATTCGTGGGGCAGCATATCCATGGGGCTTGTAAGCAGCACGCCCTTGCCGTCCAGCATGAAAAAGTCGGGGCATTCCCACATCCTGCCGTAGCGGCCATGATTCGCCGCCAATATCTTTTCATACTTCCAGTCGATGCCGTTGGGACTGCTGAACAGAAGCACCTGTCCGTCCCCATCCTCCGTACAGTTGCCCGCAACACACCGGTAAGAGCCGTCCGGCTTCTGCCACATCTTCGGGTCGCGGAAGTCAAACTTGCTGCTGCCCTCCGGCAGATCCTTTTTCGTCAGTACCGGATTCCCAGCGTATTTCTCATAGTCCACGCCGTCTCCCAGCGCAACGCATTGTGTCTGCACGTCCCGCATACTGCCGTCAGGCTGCGTTTCTTTGGAAACGCCCGTATACAGGAGCAAATGTCTTCCGTCAGGCAGCACGACTGCGCTGCCGGAGAAGCAGCCGTCCCTGTCATACGCCGTATCAGGCGCAAGCGCCGCCGGAAGATACCTCCAGTGCAGCAGATCTTCGCTGACCGCATGACCCCAGTGCATCGGACCCCAATGGGAATCATAGGGATGGTACTGATAGAACAGATGATACTCCCCCTTATAATAGGAGAAACCGTTCGGATCGTTCATCCATCCCACCCGCGTGCAGAGATGGAAATCCGGCCTCTGTTCCTTCTCTATCGTCCGCTCCGTCGCTTCTTCATATTTTCTGGCGTCACGTAAAGTCTGGCTTATCATAACATACCTCCATGTCAAACATACTTACTACTATCTGTCTCTATCTGTCATTTCTTTTTTACTTTCCTTACTGCCATTATTCTGCGTCGCTTTTGCCGGAATAACGGTCATACGCGTTCTGGTATACGGCCAGTAGTTTTTCCATACCGCATTTCTTTGTCAGATGCTCAATGTAGGCATTCCACTCCTCGTCCGTAGGACCGCCATTCTTGATCCAAAGACCCTCCTGCTCAGATACGGCGCTCTCGAAGTTCGCCTTGTACCAGTCAATGTCATCCAGCTCCCTTCCCGTAAACACACAGTCCACAGGATACGTCGCGGTATCTCCCACATAGGGCATCCAGAAATCGTACAGGTCCGTCAGCCGCTCGATCGCGCGGTCCTCCATTTTGAAAGTCGTCTGGTAGTAATCGCTCAGGATCAGCTTGGGACCCGCCACCTCGCACTCTCCCTTTAACTCGCCGGAGCTTTTTCCGTACTTCTCCTGGCTCTCCTCATCGGATATACTCAGCCACACCCCGTCTTCGTCCTGCCCTGTAAAATAAGTGCCGATCGGGCCGTACTGCATCTGCATAACGATCTCAGGCGCGTACCACTTATCATAAAATTTTAAAAGGTTTGCCGGGCTTTTGCAAGCCTTTGTAATATTGAGCTGACCGCTGTTGATACCGCCGCCGGTACGGATCGTCACATTGTGCGTGCCGTCCGGCCCGTCGAGAACCGGCAGGAACACATAATCCTTTGCATAATCACCCATCAGCTCTTCAATATACCACCAGGTAGACACTCCCACATAGCCCTGGGAGCACTTGGAAATCAACTGCGTATCTGTCTGGCTGAACATCTCCACATCCATCAGCCCTTCCGCATACCAGTCGTGGAAATAGGTAACCGCCTGCCGGTACTGATCCGTGACACACATAAATTCTACCGTCCCGTCGCTCTTTAAAACAAGGTCATTGCATACATCATTGGGCCAGTTCGTGAAACCGAAGCCCGCGTAAAAAATGTTCTGTCCCCAACACCACTGGTCAAAGCCCGTACTCATGGGAATCGTGCTTCCCGGCGCGTTTCCATAATACTTTGCGCTCATATCGTTATCCTTAAATGCCTTCAGTGCCGTATGCAGCTCATCCAGCGTGGTGGGCACCTCCAGCCCCAGATCATCCAGCCATGCCTTATTAATCATGGAAAACTGCGGAACGGAGTAAATGCTGTAATCCTCCGGCACGCCGATGCCTGCCGTCCCCATACGTTCCCCCGCGGGAAGGCCGTATATATAGCCGTCGTCCATGGTAATTGCACTGCGGATATCGGGATTCTCCTCCAGAATTTTGCTTAAATTAGGCATATACTCTTCCGTCAGATAGGGCGTCAGGTCGATAAACGTCCCGTCATCCCCATATCGCGAAATATCATAGTTATTGAATCCCACGCCCATAAAAGCATCCGGCAGCTCGCCGCCCGCAATGCGGATATTAACCTGCTCACCCAAGGATTCTTTCATGGTCGTCCAGTCAATGCTGATACCCGCCTCCTGCTGCAGCTGGTTCAAAACCACATTGTTGTCATATCCCGGGCTCAACGCACCCTGCCCGCCCATGATCGCAAACTGTGTCTGGGAAGTATCCGTATTTGCAACACCTTTTTCATGGTGACCATAATCATTGTTCCCGCACGCCGTCACCGACAGGGCAGCCCCCACTGCAAGCATACAGGACAGAAGTCTCTTTCTATTGTAAAATCCTCTTTTTTCTCTCATCCTATCCTCCACAATTCCATTTCCCGGAATTTCCATCTGTGCAGAGAATGTCTGCATTTTTGGCATCCTTCAGCCCGTTATCCTTTCACCGCACCCGCCATAAAGCCTTTTTCAAAATATTTCTGGACAAACGGGTAAATAATCAGCATCGGCAATGCCGCAATAATGATGGATGAAAACTTAATCATCTCTGTCATCTTATTCAGCTCCGCAAACCCGCCCGATATGGTGCTCGCCTGACTGGCGCTGGCAGAGCTCTTAATCAGTATATTCCTCAGCACCAGCGGCAGGGGCGCCTTATTGGGCGACGGCAGATAAATCATGGACGTGAACCAGTCATTCCAGTATGCCACCATGCTGAACACCACCATAACCGCCATAATGGAACGGCTTAAGGGTACCACGATTTTAATAAATGTCGTCCACTTGGAAGCACCGTCTATATTCGCCGCCTCAATCATCTCCTTCGGTATACTGTTCTCAAAGAAGTTTCTCACAATAATCATATTGCCGACTGACACACCGCCCGGAAGAAATAAGGCCCACATGCTGTTAATCAGTCCTGTCTGTTTCACAACCAGATAGGTGGGTACCATACCGCCCGAAGGACTTAAGAAAATACGGATCATACCGCAGATGACCATTGTGGAAATAAAGTGCGGTGCGTAGAGCACTGTCTGGGTCACTCTCTTAAAACGGTGAAACCGCATCTGGTTCATCATCAGGGCAAGAATGATCGGAATCGGGAATCCCCACAACAGACTGTAAAGACTCAGCAATATGGTATTCTTCATCATACGCCCGAAAGTCGGTGCGCTGAAGAACCGCCGGAACCACTCAAGCCCGATCCATTCACTTCCCGTAAATCCCCTGCTGGCCTTGTAATCCCTGAATGCAATCTGGATGCCATACATCGGTATGTACTTATATACAATAGTCAGTACTACCGGTACCAGAAGCATCGCGTATAACTGCCAGTTATCCGCCAACCGCCTTTTCAGCGATCTGCCTCCCGACTGAGGCATTGTCTTCGTTCTACTCATTTCCTGTCTCCTTCCTTGTCATTCCTTCTCTCACATTCATACTTTGTAACGCTTTCATTGTGAAACGTTATTTATGTATATTTGCATGTTATCACTTTGTTCACCAAACAGTCAATATTGCCTCTGCATTTTGTCTCCATATTTTATAATTTCTGTTATTTTATATGAATTTATTTATGCACTTTTGTCTATTTTTTACATATATATTTCATGTAACGTTTCATGTTTTGACTTTTTATTCTTTACAATCCACCCATTTTCCCTTATAATGCTTGTATAAATATAGACCAATAACCTTTATTTCTCGCCTGTTGCGCATTGCCGTTTCACGAAATTTCACGGTCTGTTTCATTTTAATTTTACTTACTGCGCAACAAGGGAAAAGACAGCACGGAGGATTCTCAGATATGAAAAAAGACTTTTCGGCTCCAACCATGAAAGATGTGGCAAGAGAGGCAGGCGTTGCCCTCGGAACCGTGTCCAAAGTAGTAAACGGCCTTCCCGTAGGTGATTCCTACCGAATCCGCGTGGAAGCCGCCATCCGGAAGCTGAACTATCAGGTCAACAGCTACGCGCAAGGGCTCAAGGCAAACAGGACTTATACGGTCGCTCTCCTGATCCCCAACACCATTGACCCGTTTTACGCCTCTCTCACTTATTATATTAATGTAGCGCTTATGAAAAAGCGGTATCGGATGCTGTTGTGTGCCACTGACTATGATCCCCGGCAGGAACAGGAATACGTTATGATGGCACAGCAGAATAAAGTGGACGGCATCATCGGGCTTACCTATAACCCTCATCTCATTGTGGATGAAAATACCCCCTTTGTCGCCATCGACCGTTCCATGGGACCCAAAATTCCCTGTGTTGCCTGCGACAATTTTGCGGGCGGACAAATCGCCGCCGAAAAGCTGGCCGATCTCGGATGTAAACATGCCGCTTTCCTGAGAAGCGGCTCCGCCCTCAGCAATGAGCCGAACAAGCGGAAGGCAGGATTCGAAGCGGGCTGCCTGTCCCGCGGCCTTTCCTATGAGATGAAGATATTGAACGACGGCGATCCCATTGAAGAGTTTGAACATTTCATATCCGAACATATACAGGACGGGAAGCTATCCTTTGACGGCATTTTCTGCGTTACCGACCGTCTTGCCTATCATGTGCTGCATATCCTGCATCGGTTTCAAATACGGGTGCCGGAAGATGTGCAGCTCATAGGCTTTGACGGAATACGCACTTTCGGCAGTATGGATTATCACTGTTCCACCATTGTCCAGCCCGTCCCCGACATGGCGGAAATGTGCGTCGATCTCCTTCTCCGCGAAAACACAATGGCAAAACCGCCGTTAGTCTGTCTGCCCGTCACTTATGCATATGGGGGAACCACATTGGAGGAAGATATTCATGCGGATCGGTAATACAGATGATTTGGCGGACTCCGGCAAATCCGATGAACTGATTGCACTATTGCGGCCGGAGAATCAGAAGCCTCTGACAGGAGTGCAGAAATGAAAAGCCCTTACAGCTTCAGTTCCACCTGAATACTGCTACCCAGACTTTCCAGCCTCTTTTGGAAGTCCCGTCCGTCGGCTTTATGCCCCACTATACTGCCGTAATGAGTCGGGATCACCGCCTCCGGCTTTATCTGTGCTATATACTCCGCAGCCTGCTTCCAATCCATCGTGTAAAATCCTCCGATGGGTATCAGCGCCACATCGCAGCGCACCTTTCTGATATCTTCATTCACATCCGTATCCCCTGATACATAGTAGCGGACACCATCCATTTCCACCACATATCCAAGCCATTTCTTTCCTTTCGGGTGAAATGGCTTCAGTTTATTGTAAGCAGGAATGGTCTCAATCGTAACACCGCCCACCTCGTGGGTCTCACCCGGCTGGTAAAACAGGCAGTTCTCCGACGCTACGCCTGATTCGGAAAGCGCCTTTTTCTTCATGGACTCCGGCGCGACAAGGCGCATGTCCTCCTTTTTCAGTTTCGCAACGGACTCCGGCTCAAAGTGATCGTAGTGCTCATGGGTGATGAAGATAAAGTCCGCATCGTGAACGGCAGTCTGAATCTGGTACGGGTCAAAATATATGGTTTTGGAACCTTCTATTCGGATGCTGCTTTGGGTGTTAACGGTGATATGATTCAGATTCATTTTATGCTCCTCTCCGAAATTTAATTTATTTGATTATCCGCTCTTTTTAAATCTCTTTTGCTTCCTTTTCAATCCTGCTAATTTCCGAAACTAAGCTGTAGATTCCCGAATGATTAATTCCGTATCCAGAATAAACCGCTGCGGCAGCTTCATAGGGTCTGCAATCATAGACAGAAGCTGTGTGCATGCCATAAATCCCATGTCGTGTCTGGGCTGGTTGATGGTGGTGATGTTGGGTGTGGTCATAACGGAGATGTCTATGTTGTCGAATCCGGCAACCATGATATCCTGCGGAACCCGGAACCCTTCCAGGGCGCAGGCCCTGAGGGCAGCCGCCGCCATGATATCGGATGCACAGAATATGGCATCGGGCAGATTGGCTGTTTTAAGAAGCGCCGAAATAGCAGGAACTGCCGTGCTGAAATTTCCGTCCGGCACTGTGACGATGTGTTGGGGATTTACGGCAATGCCTGCCTGTTCCAAAGTCTCGTAATATCCCTGAAGGCGCAGTTTGGCATAGGTGTAGCGGGCCGGATCGGAGTTAATCAGGGCGATCTGCCTGCGGCCTGTGTTCAGGATGTAGCGGAGCATTTTTCTTGTGGCTTCCAGATTATCAATGGTGATGTAGGAAACATCGTTTACTTCGTTAAATTCACTGCATTGCACAAGAGGCGTCCTTAGTTTGAGCTGATCCAATACATCGGTTTCGAGTTTTTGCATGATAACAACACCGGAAATATTGGACTGGCTGATAAAATTTGTGATTTGGTGAATATTAAACTTTGAGAGGGTTTCATTTACGATCAGCAGCTGACAGCCGTTTTGGTTGGCGGCATCCTGAATACCCAGTACGATATCCGTGTAAAAAGGATTGTTGAAAACCGGTACAATGGCAAGAATACGCATATCATGAGTCATGGGAACGACGGCATCAGGAAGCGTTCCGCCAAGCTCTTCGATGGCGCGGTAGATGATTTTCAGCGTTGCGTGTTTGACCAGATGCGGCTGTTTTAAGGCGCGGGAAACGGTGGATACGGACAGTCCGGTTTTTTCGGAAATTTTCATGTAGGGTATATTCGATCTGTTCATGAAATAGGTTCTCCCATCTTATTTTTCAAGGCGGTGCTTTACAGACGGATACGAGATGCTTCTGACGGCGCCTGCCGGTTGATCACTTTTTATGATATATGATTAAAATTATTGCGTCAAGCAATAAAAAGAGAAGGAATGAAAAGAATGCAAAAAAATGAAAACAAAGTTCCCACGCCATAATTTATATGGAAAATATATACAATAAACTCCAAAAAATAATAATGTATTAAGTTTATTTGTATAGTACTTTTGATTTAGAATGAAAATATTATGAAAATATTTCTGAAAATGAATGAAAAATAATGAAAAAATTCGTTGACTTTCAAAAGTCGGAATGCAATAATGTGAATAACCAAAACAAGAACAGCAACAAGAGTTGCGGAAGGAGGAAGGTTATGAAAAAAGGTAAGAAAGTTCTGGCAGTAACGCTTACTGCCGCGATGCTGTTTTCAGTGACGGCCTGTTCGTCCGGGAAAGATGAAACCGCGAACAGCAAACCTGCAACAGAGGAAGGTAACACACAGGCAGCTGCGCAGGAGGGGACGTCAGCGGAAGCAGCACAGGAACCAACGGCGGGGGAATCTGAAGGCATTAAGATCGGTTACATTTCTCCCGGCCCTGACACCTGGTATCTGCGTGCGGAAGAAGGCGCCAAATGGGCATGCGAGAAGGCCGGCGCGGAATTTTTATCGG
Source organism: uncultured Lachnospiraceae bacterium (assembly GCA_947174505.1). Classification (GTDB taxonomy): domain Bacteria; phylum Bacillota; class Clostridia; order Lachnospirales; family Lachnospiraceae; genus UBA3282. The sequence goes on along the minus strand of CAMWJF010000006.1, from coordinate 93,211 downwards.
TTAACTCCAACCGTGATTCCGAGCAGGAACAGACAAACATCGATTATCTGATCGACGAGGGTGTTGACTGTATCGTTATCCTTTCATGGAATGAGGCCGGCTGTGTGGCAGCTGCCGAGAAATGTAAAGAGGCCGGCATTGGCTGTGTGGTTTTTGATGCCTGCGGCGCTATGAAAAACCATGATGTTGACATTACCGCATCTGTTGATTTTGACTGGCAGAGTATGGGCGGCATCTATGTGGACTGGATGGAGGCTACATATCCGGGAGAGGATTATGTATTCATCAATGGTACTGTGGACAGCGTGGTCTGTCAGACAGTAGAGGCAAGCCTGAAGGAAGCGACAGAAAAATCCGGAAAGATGAAATGTGCGGATATCCGTTATGGAGAATACGATCCGGAGAAAGCGGCAAACGAAGTGGAAGACCTTGTAAACTCCGGTTTGGATTTCTCGGTGATCGGTGTTATCAACGAGGACTGTGCGGCAGCGATCATCACACGTCTGGAAGATTTGAATGTGGCGGACAAGTATCATGTGTTTGCGCAGAACGGTTCTGAGGTGGGTGCACAGTTGATGAAAGACGGTTCCCTTGAGTTTACCATTGCGTCCTCACCGGGACTGGAAGGTGCGGTAGCGGTGTTTGCCGGGATCGACGGGGTGAAAAATGAGAAAGAGCCCAATCAGTTTATTGCCTGCCCAATCGCTTCTGTCACACCGGATCAGGCGGACAATCCGGAGGCGATCATCTCCTGGTCTGTAGACGAAGAGGCCTGGACTGCGATTATTCGGGAAAGTTTTTCTGATTATGCAATCTTTTTCTAAATAGCATTTGCTTTTGGAAGGGAGCGGGAAGATCGACGGTTGACCTCCCGCTCCTTTTACGGTATGGAAAACTGCGGTATTGTAAATTATTCGGGGAGAATGCATGGCTATGGATAAACTGTTAGAACTGAAAAATATCTCCAAATCCTATTCGGGGGTAGAGGTTTTAAGGGACATAACGATTGATCTTGCCAAAGGCGAAGTACTCTGTTTTGTAGGCGAAAACGGCGCGGGAAAATCTACGTTGATCAAGATCATCTCCGGTGCAGTATATCCGGATGGAGGCACAATCCGGTATTTTGGCAAAGAGTACGGGAAGCTGCATCCCAAGAATGTCATTGACCTGGGAGTGGCAACCATATATCAGGAAATCGATCTGGTAGATAACCTGACCGTGGCAGAAAATATATTTCTGGGTGCCGAACTGAAAAACCGGATAGGAATCATTCAGGCCAGGGAGCAGGAGAGACAGGCCGATGAACTGTTAGAGAAGCTGCAGCTCAACGACATCAGCGGTAAAACGTTGTTAGCCAATCTGTCTACGGCGCAGAAACAGTGCGTCCAGATTGTGAAGGCCCTGAAAAATGAGGCTAGGGTATTGATTCTGGATGAACCTACGGCATCCCTGGGGGACAAGGAGACAAAGGTTTTGCTGGAACTGGTGAAGAAGCTGGCCGGACAGGGAATGGGAATCATCTATATTTCCCACTTTATTGATGAATTATTTGCGCTTGGAGATACCCTGCTGATTCTCAAGGACGGCCGTCAGACAGCAGTGAGAAAGACGGAGGAAACAACCCCGGAGCAGGTCATTCATGACATGATCGGACGGGACGCTTCCAGTTTCTATCAGAGAGAATATTTTCAAACGGGAAGCCGGATGCTCCGGGCCGAACATTATGCGAACCGGCAAACGGTACATGATGTAAGTTTTGGGATGAAATCAGGAGAAGTGTTCGGCCTCGGAGGACTTGTTGGTGCGGGAAGAACAGAGCTGGTCAGAATGATTTATGGCGCCGACCCCAAGCTGGATGGGAAACTGTATCTGGACGGGAAGGAGATTACCCCTGTCAATCCAAAAGACGCCATAGGTAAAGGGATTTTTATGATTTCGGAGGACCGGAAAGGCGAGGGACTTCTTACACTCCGCTCAGTCAAAGAGAATATCATGATTACCCATAATGAGGAGAAGGAGTGGATTCATCTTGGTAAAGAATCCCGGATGACAGTACAGAGCATCGAGAATCTCGGCATCAAGACGCCCGGACAAAACGCTGAAGTGACGAGCCTTTCCGGCGGAAACCAGCAAAAGACCATTATTGCAAGATGTGTGATGGATCCGGGAGAAGTCTACATTTTCGATGAGCCTACCAAGGGTGTGGATGTGGGGGCAAAGGAAGAAATCTACAAACATATCCTGAATCTTGCAAAAGAGGATAAGTTCGTGATCATCATTTCATCGGATATGCCGGAGCTTTTGTCCATGAGTGACAGAATCGGCGTCATGTGCGGCGGGAGACTGGTAGATATTGTGGATGTCAAAGAGACAACAGAGGCTGATCTTATGCGGAAATATTTGGGATTATCATAGACTGATTTTGGAGGGACATTATGGAAGAACATAAAAAAGCAAAGTCAAAGGTGCTGAAGGTGCTTACATCACAGCCATTTATTTTATTTGTTTTTATTATAGTGGTGGCTGTTGTGACCAACTCAATCAACAGTAAGTTTCTCACATGGGGAACAATCAACAGTATTCTGGGACAGGCCGCCGGTCTTGGCCTTGTGTCGGCAGGCGCGACGGTGCTCGTAATATCCGGCCATTTTGATATTTCCACAGGAAGAATGATAGGCCTTGCCATGTGCGCTATGGCAATTATGCTCAACAGCGGCATGCACCCGGTTCTGGTATCGGTTCTTGGCATCCTGCTCTGTGTCGCCTGCTCCGTGTTTAACGGCGCCGTGTCGATTGCTTTTCAGGCGCCGTCTTTTGTGGTGACACTGGCAACCCAGAATATCTATTACAGCATCGCGCTGCTTTTGACCAACGGATATATGCAGACTCTGTATGGAAAATACAGGACGCTGTCATCCTTTAAGATTTTCGGCGTGTTTCCGCTGATTTACCTGATCCTGATTCTGGGATTTGTGAGCATACATGTAATTTTGAAGCATACGAGAACCGGGCGGCATGTCTACGCCATCGGAACCAATGAGCGGGCGGCATTTATTTCCGGTGTGAATATTAAGCTCAGTAAACTCAAGTTCTTTGTCATCAGCGGCGTTCTGGTGGGCATTGCAAGTATGCTGATGCTTTCAAGAATCAGTGCGGCACAGGCTACAACAGGCTACGGTATGGAGACAGAGGCCATTGGTGCGGTAGTCATTGGCGGTTCTTCGATCAACGGCGGAAAAGGCGGTGTGGTGGGAACTTTTATGGGGGTAATCCTCCTGAGTATGATGTCCACGGCAATCAATATGCTCCACATTAATACTTTTTACGAATACATGGTTTACGGCATTGTGATTTTACTGGCACTGGCAACTACGGCAGTCCGCAGTTATACGGTAGGAAAGCGTAACGGATAATTATAAAAGTCTGCTGAAATGGAGGGAAATATGTTTCATATAGGAATGACACAATGGATTGTGGGAGATGAACCGCTGGAAGTAAGCTGTGCACGGCTTAAGAAGTACGGTTATGACGGCATCGAATTTGCGGCAGAGCCCTATCAACTGGATGCAGGGGAATGCAGGAGACTGCTGGAAAAGTATGGTCTGGACTGCCGTTCCCTATGCGGTATTTTTGACGAGAGCAGGGATTTAACAGCGGACAAAGAGGCAGGAGAGCAGGCAGTTCAGTATATCAGGGACAGCGTGGACTTTGCCGTCAAAGTGGGGGCAAAGATTATGATCGTCGTGCCTTCTCCGGTAGGAAGATGTGTGAAGCCGGAGGGAATATCTATGGACAAGCTGATGGAAAATGCCGTGCATAATGTGAGGAAAGCGGCAGATTATGCCAAAGAAAGAGGGGTAACACTGGCAATCGAAGCCATTAACCGGTATGAAACATACTTTATGAATACCCTTGCAAAAGGAATGGATTTTGTGAGAGCGGTAAATCACCCCGCAGTTGGTATGATGGCAGATTTGTTTCACATGAATATAGAAGAGGCAAGCCTGACGGACAGCCTGTATATGATCCGTGACAAGCTGGTGCATGTGCATATCGCAGACAACACCAGAGAAGCCGCTGGGATGGGTCAGACTGACTTTAAGGAAGTGCTGCGCGTCTTACAGAGAATTGGCTATAAGGGTTCCCTTACCATGGAATTCATGTATCGTCTGGCCGATCCCTACAGCGCGGCACAACTCAGCACACAGACGAGTCTGATGGACAGATATGCAAAACAGGCAATCGACTATATACGGATGACAGAGGAAAGCATCCGAAATTTTGGAGATGAGGAGGAAATGCAATGATAAATGTAGGCATTATAGGATGCGGCAGGATTGCACAGGTCCGCCATATTCCGGAATATGAGGCCAATGAGAACGCCAGAATCTGCGGATTTTATGATATCAATCAGGAACGGGCCGGAGAACTTGCGAAGAAGTATCAGGCAAAGGCCTATGCCTCTTACGAGGAACTGCTGGCAGATGATACGATTGATGCGGTGTCGGTGTGTGCGGCTAACAGTGTACATGCGAGTATCACCATAGCGGCGCTTAAGGCCGGCAAACATGTGCTTTGTGAAAAACCCATGGCAGTCACGCTGGAGGATTGTGAGGCAATGGCAGCGGCCTCGAAGCAACATGGCAGAATCCTGATGATTGACCAGAACCAGAGACTTGCCAAGGCACATAGAATCGCCAAGCGGATGATAGATGAAGGAGAAATAGGAGATATCCTTACCTTCCGCACCACCTTTGGACACGGCGGACCGGAGACCTGGAGCATAGATCCTGGGAAAAACACATGGTTTTTTGATAAGGACAAAGCGGTCATGGGCGCCATGGCAGATTTAGGCATCCATAAGACAGATTTGATCCAGTTTTTGACATCACAGAAGATCGTGGAAGTTACGGCAAGACTTGCGACCCTTCATAAGAAGGACGGAACGGGGGAACCAATCGGCGTTGATGACAATGCCTTTTGCATTTACAGACTGTCCGGCGGCGCCATGGGAACTATGACCGCATCCTGGACCCACTACGGGGCCGAAGATAATTCCACAGTTCTATATGGAACAAAGGGAATTATGAAAATATACGACGACCCGGTACATACCATTGTAGTTACGAAGGAAAATGGAACCCGGAAGGAATATGATGTGGAGGCAATCCAGACCAACGATAACCAGACAAATTCAGGCATGATCGATGTGTTTATAGATTGTCTGGAAAAGGGGAGTGTTCCGGAAATTTCCGGTGAGTCTGTCTTACAGGCGATGCGCGCAGTGTTCGGGAGTATGGAATCTTCGCAAAAGGGGTATACAGTCACTGTAAATCAGGAAGACCAGTAAAGTACGGACAACGAGTGAGGTCCTGACAGGGACCGGCAGTAAACTTATTTGTGCCGTAAGGAAGCGAAAGGGATGAAACTATATGAAAATAGGATTTGTAACATCTATTCTGGATGATTATGGATACGAAGAAATGATAGATACCGCATCTGCCCTTGGATTTGCCTGTGTGGAGGCGGCATGCTGGCCGGCGGGGGGAGCCGAGCGGCGTTATGCGGGGGTATCCCATATTGATGTGGGCCGTGTGATAGAGGATGAGACGTACAGAGAACATATCCTTGCTTATGCCAGAGAAAAAAATGTGGAAATATCGTCTCTTGCCTTTTATCCCAATACTATGGATGGAGATGAGAGAAAACGGGACGAGAATATCAGTCATCTGAAAAAGGTGATCAAAGCTTCTGCGTTACTTGGTATTTACATGACCACTACATTTATCGGAAGAGACCAGAACAAAACCATAGAAGAGAATCTGGAACTGTTTGACGCAGTTTGGCCGGACATTTTAAAGTATGCGGAAGATCATCAGGTTAAAATCGGGATAGAAAACTGCCCCATGCTGTTTGGCCCGGATCAGTGGCCGGGCGGGCAGAACCTGATGACTACGCCGGTCATATGGAGAGAGCTGTTTCGGCGGATTGAAAGCGATTATTTTGGGTTAAATTATGATCCAAGCCATTTTGTCTGGCAGGGAATGGATTATATCCAGCCGATTTATGAATTTCAGGATAAAATGTTCCATATTCATTTTAAAGACATTAAAATACATAAAGATAAGTTGGCGGAATGTGGGATTATGGCCTATCCTCTGGACTATATGCAGCCCAAGATTCCGGGGCTTGGCGATATCGATTGGGGCACCTTTGTTTCTGCGCTTACGGATATCGGATATGACGGATATGCGTGCGTTGAGGTGGAGGACAGAGCCTTTGAGGGCAGCAGGGAGAAGGTAGAAAAATCCCTGTCACAGTCCAGGAAATATCTGGAGCAGTTTGTATATTCTCCTTGAATGGTTTATACTGCCGCGGTTCCTGCATTTTGGCCTAGCGTCGAATGCAGTTTGGGAGTACCTGTAACAGGTACTCTCGGAACCCCGCCAGAAATTATTTTATCGCAACTATAACAGAAAATTTCTGATAAGAATAAACACACTTAACGCTCTTAAAACCTCTTTTACCAAGCATTGCCGTTTCTTCCTCAACGGAACACTCTTTATCCAACTTCCTCCGCTCTTTCCACAATGCAATATCGTGTTCCGTCAGTCCGCTATCCGCCAACTGGCTCTCCCAATAAGAGTCAAACCAGCTATCCATATCGGGCTGTCCGGCGCAAAACTGGTCATAATTTACAAACAACCCACCCTCCGGCAGTTTGTCATAAATCCTTTCAAACAACGCTTCTTTATCCCTGTTTTCCAGATGGTGAATCGACAGCGCCGAAACAATGACGTCGAAATTCTGAGCCGGAAGCTCCCTGCTATAGTCTGCCACCTGATACGATACGGTATCTATTCCGGCAAATCTTTTTCGGGCAACCTGCAACATATCATCTGCAATATCGACAAGCACATATTCAGACGCCGGAAAATACTTATACCAAAAATAAGACAACAGTCCCGTTCCCGCCCCCAAATCCAGGATACGCTTCGGCTGTGTTATATTTGATACAATAAATTTTGTCGTGTTTTTGTAGTAATCTTCAAAACACGGAATAAATTTTTTGCGATTGATATCATATTCTTCGGCGATTAGGTTGAATTGTTCTTCTATGCTTCCTGAAGTATCCTGTTTTCCCTGCTCCCTATCCATGTCCTGCATTCCTCCAATCTGCAAATTCCTATACCTGACAGCGTCTCTACACGTTTTTCATTCCATCCGAAAAATCAATCAAGCCTCCTCAGCCTGCATACGATGCGACTGCCCGACAATTTCCATAATCTGATCCACTTCCGACGTGTGCTCCATATACAGTTCCACATCTCCATTGCCCCACCGTCCAAGGCCGGTTATATCCCTACAGATACCCTTCGGATCAAAGATCTCCGAATCCATTAAATCTGAGTATATCGTCCATGATGGGGATGTAATCTGCGCGTTGTCTAGGTAAGGCAGCATCTTTTGCATTACCTCCATCATCAATTCTTGCATCATAGCCATTGGAAATAAGCGTCATAAGGATGAGCTGGCAAAGAAGTTTAAGGATAATGATAGCCCGTTAAAGATTGCTATTGTACCGGGCTCTTAATGATGTAGTCCTCATCCTCCAACCATGAAAAGAAACTAGATAAAATTCTGCGGATATTGTCCCTATAAATAATATTTTCAGAGAACGACATGGGCGGCTGTTCCGCCTGTTTTCTCTCGCCGCCGATGAGAGTATTGATATATTAATTCAATTTACATATTCTGCAATTCCACTCAGCCTCTCTATATCGTTTTTACTCCAATACTGATTATTCCAACAATAATAAATATCTTTCCGCTTCTTAAATATTCTGAATGGCTCTTTCGTATTATCATATATGTGGAGAATATCACAAATCTCAACTAACTTTGGAAGCAAGGCAAGCGCCTTATCATATCTCGATCTGACTTTTTCTTCTGGCACTCCATGCCCTCCCAGCGCTTCTCTTGCCTGAACCCTTGCAACATTAATATCTACATTAGATGTCAAAACATAGATTCCTCTGACAAAATATCCTCGTTCTTTCGCCTTTTGCAATAACAATAAATTTCTATCTGTAGACAGCACTGTCTCAAAAGTAAAATCCTCTTTATTTTCTATCATGCTTTCCCTTAATTCTTCCGCTTTGACAGCCGCTTCAAGACCACTACACAAAGTAGATCTTTTGATATCATCTGCATTAATATATGTGCCCCCAATTTTCGCCATTTGAGTTATTGTTGATTTTCCGCTTCCGTTCGGGCCGGCGAATACAATGACTTCTGGAAGCCTTACCTCACTATTCTCCAACATATTCACGCCTCCCGTCTGGATATTCAAGATACGCCTTCTTTGTCTCATCGTCATATCCAGCGATGGGCAACCCTTTAATCTTTCTAACTTCATTATCAATTCTAATTGATTCTTTGAATCTTATTGTTAATTCCTCATCAGAAATTCCACAGGTAGAATCTAATTCGTTTATGATGATCATCTTGGTTGTCTCCTTTCAGAGATCTGTATATTAGCATGTAAATAAGAATTTTCATTTTAAATCACAATACTCATCTTTTAACTAAGCACTCTTACTTCATTGCTTTAAATTTTTTTAATCAATCCATTTGTTAGTTGACACGCTATATTCTTTTTATGCGGCATTTATCTGTTACAAATTATATCAAACCCCCAATGTTTTTACCACTACCTAGTAAATATATGCATTATCAGTACTCCAGATGGAATTGTCTATTTGGGGTCTCTGGCAAATTGAACATTTCGATACTTTATATATAATAATTTTCACTGCCTCCCGGCTTAAGGTATACGTTCGTCGCTAAATAAATCTGCCCTTGCATACAAAACATTTTTGAGAGTTGCCTTTATAAAATTATATGCCTGCCACCAATCCGAGACTGAATCGGCGGATTTTACCATTGGTGTGATGTTCTTAATGTCATACGGATGCTTCGTATTCATTTAGTAATTCTTTTAATAATACCCAAACTCTTCCTCCACTATCTCTCTTGAAAAACCATACTCCTCCATAAGATATTCCAAAAATTCTTCCATTAATATCGGATCTACGTGCTCTACCTTTTCAGCCGACAGCAAACCATCCTGCCCTACTTTCACTTCATAAATATCGGCATACGACCAGTCACCACAGTCGCTCTCAATAACAGCTATATACACTTCACCCTCAGTCCTGGACTCAAAGGTAAAACCAAATCTCTTGCTCATATAATATCGATAAGATGGGGTAGCAATTTCCCCAATAATGCCTTCCTCGGAACAGACATATACTGCCCGACTTCCCATTGAGCCGGTACCGGAGTTTAATACCGTCATCTGATTTCCAGCGACTGCCAACTGTGGCATATGATCAAATCGTTTAGCCCGAATTCCATCCAGCACAAAGAATATGATTAGAACCGAGACATATGCAAGCACTACGACACATGCCTTTCTGGCTAATGACTTACTCTTTTTTACAACTGCAATCAACATCATAATCAGGAAAACGCCTAACGCAAACATCCCCAAAAGAACAAAAATTATATATACAAGCAATGCGTTTCCGTTCATATTCTGCACCCACCTCCTATGAACTTTCCGAGGCAGCTCCTTCTACAGAACCATTAGTAGTTTCAAATTGTTCCCTCGCCGCCTCAAACAAATTGTGAAGGTAAGGATACTCCCATCTATCCGCACCTACGTTGGGGATCGTGCCGTCACCCCATCCCATGCCCGGCGCGCCGCCGTAATCGGTGAAGCTGGCCGCCACATAACGGACGGTATTCACCAGCACCGTGTTGGGTTCCTGCTCGCGCACGCCGATTACTTCAGACATATTGTCCTTGCCAAACTTGAAGAAATCCACGTACTCTATGATTTCTTTCCCCGTATCATACGCAAAGGAATACCCGTACAGGTCACAGCCATCCTCCATATGACACTTTTCAAAAGTAAGGTTCGACACTCTTCCCGGACAAAGCTCTTCGCTGCACCGTATCGCCTCCGCCTGAAATGCTTCCCAATCCTCCGGTTCACGGAATGGATTTTCCCCCACAGGATTCGTTACCGGCAGACTGTGAATCTGGTTCTCTTCCTCCCAGGAAGCATAAGTCAAATCACCATTCAGAAAATAATAAGCGAACCCATCCGGCTGTTCAATCTGGAAGCTTCCCTCGGAGCGCAGACCGCCCCTGGAAAACGGGTCTTTGCGGATATAGAAAATCTCCGGCATGAATACCGTCTCCCCAACCGGCAGATAATTCGGATCTTCCGGCGCATCCTCGGCCCGCACAATTGTCGGCCACTTATATCCGGTTCCATAAAAACGTTCACTGATACGCCAGAGACTGTCTCCCTCCTGCACTTCGTATTCCGACATTGTGTCGCTGATAAGTTTAATATAGTCCTCCGGCCCGGCTCCTTCCGGCAGCTCCTGAATCGGCGCAAAAGGATCTTTCCTCTCCCGCTTGGTCTTTTCTTCCTGCTCTCCCTCCGTTAACCCGTTCGCCACCGCCTGCCTGCTGTTTTCCACCTCTTTTTCCGTCTTGCGCTCAAACTGCTCCAACAGCGGATTCCAGAGTAGATAAGAGGGCGGCGAATAGTATTCCTCCGCCGCTTTTTCGCCACTCGCATGAACCGGCGCACCGACCCGCATATCTGCATAACCGTCACCGTTTAAGTCCGGATAGGTAATCGTGTCCGGCAGCTCAATACTCAGAGATACCCTGCTCTCCTGCAGCACTTCGCCGGTTTCCATATCCGTCACTGTCATGTCGTAGGGTTCATCCATACAATAACCGTTCAGGAGATAATAACGAAGTTCCGTATCCTCTTCCTCCACGGATATTTCTTCTTCATCAGCGGGAGTCTTGTCCCCACTTTCCGCCAAAGAACTGGCAGCGGAAATAATGAGATCCTTTTTGAGATCATATAGATAATCGGAATAAGAATCCGCTTCTCCCTCCTCCTTCGCAAGTGAAAAATGCAGGGAAAGCATCCTGCCGTTCTCCGTATGCGGCAGCTCGTAATCGGCCTCCACAAGCAGGCCGAAATACCGCATGATCCCTTCGTCCCCGGAGTCCTCCCAATTCTCATCAATCCCACGGACTTCCAGAAAGCTGCGCTTTGGATCCTCTAACTCGGTCAGCCGCTCCGCATGATCGATCCAGTACAGGTTTTCCTCATCCAATCCCCAGCCGCTCCCCAGAATGCCGTAGTGCTGGAAAACATCAACAAACACATATTCCAGAGTTTCCCCGCCGTCCGACGGTGGGTTCAACAGGGTAAGTCCGTATGCCGTCCGATCCTTCACATAAAGGTTAACCTTCGAGTTCCGATTGTTTTGATATGTAAGCCTGTAACCGTCCTCCTCTTTTATCGTTTCCTGTATATAATAAAACAGTTTCCCGTTGTCTGCACTCCATGCCGTCAGAGGATGCTCTTCCGTATCAAATTTTCTTTTCAGAGTGTGGTACAAATCGAGAGCATGATCGTTCCCTGTCATGGGGAAGGTATAGTACAGAAAATGAAACGCGTTCTCATCCACTTCCTGCCCGGTCGCTTCGTTCAGCGCTGTCTCCATTTCCGCAAGCGAATTGTAAAACTGCCATGTCACATCCGCTTCTCCCGCAAACCGGAAAGCCGACGGTGCATCCCACTCGGATTCCAACTGTTCCCCTTCATAATCCTTTATCATAATCTTCGCACTGGCATAAGGGCTTACGGAACTATGATCAAACAGATAGCCGCTAAGCTCCTGCACTTCACAGCTAGCATGCTCCCGGGGCCATTCTTTTGGTTCTTCCTCCATATCATCCTCTTCGGGAATCACCTCCATATCGGAACCATTCCCGATGCCAGAGTTTCCATCCATTCTTCCTGACGGTGCACCGCAGGACGCAAGCACCGTGCCAAGTGCAGTTATCCCGATGATGCAGAGTTCTCTTTTTTTAATCTGCCTCCTTCTTCGGTTTAATTCTCCAGCTTTCATTTTGTCATCCTTTTGCATTATGCTATAACCGACCGAAAATTATCCACACCATGCTTATTTGTACAGTCAGCCAGTCCATATGTACTGGTTTTTACGCGAAAAACAATCTGTACAGGCAAATCTTATTGGTTACAATATACCATATATCTTTATTCTCAACAACAAATTGCAAATATATTTGAGCTTCCGGCATTTGCAAAGCTCTGTACGGAGGCTACCCCAGAAGAGACCATCTATCCAGAAAATATCCTCTCATTAGGTACTTATACTGAGACGCGTTTTGCATACCCAGAAAATTAAATTTTTCTTTTGAATTTTATTTTTTTTAAATCCATAGTATAATGTCATTAGAATTAATGTAGAATATTACTATAATTAAAGTTAGCAATGTTGAAAGGAGTTTTTATGCATACACTGATTAAACCTTCTGCCGCCATCCGCCAGAACTATACCGAAATCGCTAATCTTTGCAAGGAAACCGGGGAACCTGTTTTCCTGACCAAAAACGGTGAAGGCGATCTGGTGGTCATGGATATCGCTGTATATGACCAGCGTGAAAAGCAACTGGAATTAAGGGAAAAGCTGATTGAAATTGAAGAGCTGAGAAAAGCGGGTATCTCCGACATTCCCGCCCGGACAGCATCCGCTAATATCCGTTCTCTGTTAAAGGAGCATTCCAATGTATAAAGTGGATATTTCCCCCTCAGCCAACTCCGTGCTGGAAGACTACAGCCTCCGCTGTGCCAAAGACAACGGCACGGAATGCGCACTCCGGCTTCTCGACGCTTTTGATGAAAAAGTCAGATATCTGGAAACCACTCCGATGATCGGATGCGCCAGACTAAAATATATCCCTTCCAAATATCGTGTGATTACTTTCTGGCCCCATTTATGGCTTGTATTTCAGGTCAGGGAAGAGGAAAAATGTGTAAAAATTGAATATATCATCGATGACAGGCAAAATTACGGCACCTTTTTAAAATAGCAGGGCTGCCAATTCTGCCAGCTTATCTACAACGCCTAAGATACCATCTGATATCCTCTGCGCCTCTTGGGGGTTACAGAGATCAACAAAGATATAGTATTCTATATCCAGTAGGTCATACTCTGCCGGCTCAGTAAATACCACTCTAGCCATGTTCTTTTCTCCTTTTTTCCAGTTTTTCCCTTACTTCTTCAATTGTGCTGGTCCTGCCTTCCTGCATTGCTTTATAGCCTTCACCAATTAATCTATATAATTCCAATTTTGCAGAATCTGACGTTTCTGCAGTTACTTGTAGTTTGGTTGCCAACATATAATCACACCCTTTCTTATCAGTTACGGTATAGCATATATCTTTATTCTCAACAACAAATTCCAAATATATTTTATCATCTGCCAATAACCGCCTCTAGCAAAAACAGCTCCAGGCAATATGCCCGGAGCTGTTTTTCTGCAGTCTTTGATCTTTTCTTCTTTTACATTACTTCTGCACTTCCTGTCCGCCCGATTTGATGGCGTGTAAGCGGCTGATTCTTAGTTATTCCAAGGTTGAGAACCTTGCTCTACATATACTGGGAAAGAACCAGTCTTGCTCTCCTCATAGGCTCTACATTTCAAATAAACTACTGTCCCTTTTTGCAATTCATATTCAATCGCAAAATTATTGCGATACCCTCTGCTATCATCATCGTACGCCAGGTAATCACGGTTACTACCATCACTGTACAGCAGACAATATCCTGCATCCACCTTGTTGATATCATAAAGATATCCATACGTATCAAAGTCTGCTTCAGACCAGAACGTATAATCTCCATCTTCGGGCACGGTAAATACAAAACCCGCCGCGGTAGCCTGCCCGTCAGGCGCATCATTACTTCCAAGTACGGATGCTTGCGCAGCCTGACCCAGCTTAAGCTCTTCCAGAGTATCTGTCAATTCTGCACACAGAGAGAAACTCACTTCATCTGCCGCTTCCATCGTCCACAACACCGCCTGGCCCGATTTCAGTACTACCTTCTTTGACAGCGCTCCATTACTAGGCACACGTATATTTTCTGTAGAGTTTTCCCCTTTAGCCAGTGTAAAATATACATCACCATTCAGCTCACCCGTAGTTATAAACTCATAGATTCCCGTGCTGTCTGCGGTAAATATGGCTTTCATTTTCTGATTAGCCTGCAATGCGATATTCGTCCCGGATGCGTTGATCTCAGGTATGCTGTCATCCTTCGCACCAGCCACGCCGACTGTCAGCTCACTCCCGGAATTGTTGATCGGATTCACATATACCGTCTGTCCAGCCGCCAGAAGAATATCTGCTGAGATCGTGACCTTATTGTCCGCAGGGTCTCCATCCGTGCCTGTCGCCAGCGGACTTCTATAATCTTCCGGATCACTTACGCTGTTCCAGATTTTCAGTTCTACATCCGAAGCGTTTGCCTGATCTACTGTCAGGGTAAACTTATATGCCCCGGCTGCCGACGCCGTAAACGAATAGAAAGTATCGCCGCCGTTAATCTTTACATCCCCGGTCACTGCTGACAGGTCTGTCGGTGTGATATCCGCCGTATTTACCGTAAATGTTACGTCAGCGCTGCCATTATTGGTGACTTTCACGCAAACCACGTCACCCTGATTTAATTCCAGCTTCTTGGTAAAATTAGCCGAATTGATTGAAAGCTTAACTTCATCGCCTACTGTTATATTGCTCAAAACAGAATAGCTTACCGTATCAGCCGTAGAAGAAAACTGGTAACGTCCACTCTTCTCAATCGCATACATGAGATACTTTGTTTCGCCCGCCGTAAGCGTCACTGTTTTCGGCGTGCCAAACGCGACATCCTCACTGATTTTTTTCGCATTCAGCGTATATTCCACACCACTGGTTAAAACACTATTCCGGGTGGTCAGCCAAACGCTATCGCCTTCCTGTATCCGGGCCTCAACTGTCGATCCCTGGCTGGAGGTATAAGATTGATTCATCGCATCCTGCATATTCGTGTAAAGATATAATGTCACTTTACTATTATTTCCATAAGTCAGGGAGAACTGGTATTGGCCGGTTTCCGGCGCCTTAAACTCGAAGCTCGCCGGTTCACCCTGGCCTGTAACCGTTTTTCCGTTCTCCGCCGCTTCCATGCGCTGTGTCAACCCAATCTCCACGTAATATAATGCGTCTTCGTTATAATTCTGAGATCTGAGATATACAGTCTGCCCTTTTTCCAGCCAGTTGAGATTCAAGTTGCCATAAGATCCACTGGACCAATCACCGTATTTCTCCGTTCTCTTTTGAAGATAAACGGAATAATTATTGCCTGTACTAAAACGGTATTTACCAGTCTCCGGCGCCATGAAACTGAAGAAACTACAATAACCGTAATCGTATCCTGCATTCCGATATTTATTGTCTTTCGTCTTTCTCCGATCATCCACGCTCAGAGGCAGATAATCAGGTGAGCCATCCCCCTCGTGACCGGGATTATACGATCCACCGGGATTCTCCGGTTCATCATCCCCATAGTAGCGGGTTCTGCCATTGTCGTTCTTATAAGCGTCTCCGACCGCCGCCACATAAATATCATATCTGGCAATCACCTTACCCAGAATCTTAGATTTCACTTCCAGCGTGGTATATCCCGGCTGCATGCCTTTCAGAGTAATACAGTAGGTTCCCGCCGCTGCCTTAACACTCGCCACCTTCTTGTCTCCGACCGTCCATACCAACGTATCATTGACACGGCCCCGATTCGTAGGCTCCGCTGTCAGCGTATAGGAATTGCCGGACAATACATACAGCCCCTCGCTTCCATAACTCAGATTCCAGTTTGACTCAGATACCTGTATCGACATTCCGCCCCTCGGCAGGTATGAATACCAGCTCTTCTTCTCATCATTCCAGTACCAATTCTCAGGATCATTATCATTCAGACCGTCAGATACCGCCGGAATCTTTGTGGTCTTTACCTTGGCAGTCGCCTCTTTCGATGCAACACCGCCATACAGCGCAGTGATTTTAACCGTGTACTGGCTTTCTTTCGCCAGCCTTCTCCTGCCACCGGCCTCCACATCATTTTGGATCGTATACGCATCGATGCCGTACGTATCCTTCACATTTACCCAGGCACCCCGATCTTTCGCTCTTTCCTTTACTCTATATACTTCTCCGCCAACTTCATAGCGCTTATCGAGAAGCATATTGTTGCTCGAATCCCTGATTTCCACACGGAAAGCATCGGGATAACCCGCGCTGGTAAAGGTCAGGCCAAATTTGTCATTGGTGATGTCAAATGCCTTGATCTTCTTGACCGGCGCCAGCTCCTTCGAGGAGAAGGTGATCTCCGCCGTCGCATCCGCCGCCTTCTGCGCGTTCTTCTCCACAGTCTTATCCGTCAGAGCCAGTTTCAGTGTTCCGCCGGCTTTGATCGCGCGAAGTGTTGTGTCCTCCAGCTCGAAATATTCGCTCTGTGCCTTCACCGCCGTCCGAACTGCGTCCATATCCATATCCGGCCATTTATAGGACGTCAGCTTATTTTTACCCGCCTTATAGGTGTAAAGTGCAATGTCATTCAGATCCACGCCCTGGCCCACCGTCAGGTTCATGGTCTTCTTCTTCGCCGTCACGGAGTCCACATCCGCCACGACCACAAGCTTAATGTAGGTATATGTGCCCGTGCTGCTGTCGCGCACATAGACATTGATGCCGCCGTCGTAATACCATTCGTCTTCATCCGCGTCATGGTAAGCCCAGCCCGTCACGCCAGTAAGCTTAATCTTGCCCTTCTTGTCTACACTTACGAATTCATTCTTCAGCGCTTTCCCCGAATATCCGTTCTTATCCTCTGCGAATACATAATACTCCAGTTTCGGATCCTGATAAACGCTATTCTTATCCTTAAGCGGAAGTTCCAGCCTTATCTGGTCGCCACCGTCCGCCGCCTTATCACTTACATTCTGGTAAAATAATCCGAATGTCTTACTGTCAAGACCTTTTGCAAACTTAGGAAGCTCTACCCTATATGTACCGTCACCCATATAGTCAATACCGTCGAGCGTTTCATCCAGCTCAAGCTCCAACGCCGTCACCTCAGATTTCAGGCTCTTGAAGCTAACCGCTGTTCCGGCCGCACTGAGGTCAACCGTCTCCTGCGTAATCATATATCCATCAGGCAGTGTCTTCGCTTCACATACGTTTCTGACATACACCGTATACGGTGTTTCACTCTGCAGCCCACTTAGCCATGCCTTATACCAAATACCGTTCCAGGATCTGCCATAGTTTTCATCCGCACTGTCCAGATAGATCGGTGCAATCGCGAAGGTTCCCCTCCACTGGTTCTTGTTTCCCTGCATCTCCTTTACTTTAGCCTCGATGTCTGAAGCTTTCTTCAAGGTAGGATTTGCCGTATTATCCACCACATAGATCTCACGGCGGTATCCGTCCACTACCCTGTCGTAATTGACAAGCGCTTCATTGCCGCGCGGTGTTACCTTAACCGACTTGGGCGCCGTCAGGGCCGTTCCCTCGATCGTCACCGTCACAGCCTTAAAGCCCGGAATCCTCACCATTTTGCCATCTTTATCCATCTGTTTCGGGTAAACTGTAATGGTCGCCTTATCTTTCCGAAGCGCCGTCACATAACCGCTGTCAGGATCGACATGTATGATCTCCGGGTGATCGCTCTCGTAACCGAGGCATACCACGTCGGTCATCTGCAACTTCGTAATCTTTACATCCAACTGTGCTGACTCGCCAACCGCCAGTTTCTTGGGCGCCACGTTAAATGCGAGCGACTTCGGAGCCACCGCCTTCGTCAGGTCGCCAAGGCACAGTTTCTCATCCAGCTTCAGGATGATGGTCTCGATATATTTGTCCGCCCACCGGATATTGACTGTCTTTTCACCTTCCGCCGCATCAAAAAGCACTACAAACCTATTACTATAAGTGCTGACAACCTTACCGCCGATCCCTTCCACTTCATTTTTGTACATTGCCGTGTCAGGAATCCGTCCACCAAACTCCTCCGGTGCGTAAATGCTAAACGCCGCAAGGTTACCCTTCATTGCATCCGCGCCTATGCCGTAAGTTGTGTAAGGGATTCCTTCCAGCACATTCACTGTCTGTGTAATACTGCCATCATTGTTTCTCTTTACTTCAGGTGCCGCGATGTCAAGTACCTGTACATTCCCAACCTTTGCGGATCTAATCCCTGCTGGCGCCGCAACGGTCTTAAAGGTGTCCAGAACCTCCGCCGCATTCTTCACCTCGTAGTTTATGCTATAAGGCCAGTTCAGGTAACTATTGTCAGCATCATAATGGATCTCAAAGTCCCCGTCTCTATGAAGAATCTCTCCTTCATACAAGCGAGTTTTGCTCCCCGCCTTATTGACATAGAACTCCAGATTCCCCCAGGCATATCCACCTGCGCTAAACGCCCATTCATCGTCCCACTCTTCATTCTTCTCATAAGCCGTTACTTTATAGTTGCCAATATCACTCCAAAGCGCCTCCATATAGCCCGCCTCGTAGGTATCATCCACATCAAGCTCCAGACTGATTTGACATTTCCTGATCGTTACGGTTGCAATCTTCACACCGGGGTCACCATCCGGATTCTCGCCCAGGTCGAGCGGCGCGTATGTCTCGCTGCCCCAGAAACATGCGTACAGATCATACTTCCCTGCATCCCGCTGGTCTTCCAGCATGCACCAGTCACCGGTCTCTGTATTTACGCACATATACTCTATGCCAGGATCCTCTACCGGCTGTCCGTTTGCCGTGAGTGTATAATCCTCCTCGGGTTTCACTTCCGCTCTGGTGAGCGCTTTGCCGTTATAAGTCTTTTCATACGCTGCCAGAGGCGCTTTCGCCACAAGCTCCAGCCTGGTCGTACCCACAGGATTTATTTTAAGGGCAGCCTTACCACTCAAAAGCGTATCATCGCGATATGCGCGATTCTTTCCGCCATCCTCCGCCACCTTGATTTCACTTTTATAAAGCGTATAGTTATTACGAATCTTAACTGTGCTGAAGAACCCGTCATATTCACCATTCTCATAATAACGGCGTCCCAGTGCCCGAGCCTGAATATCATAGCTATAACCTGTCCCGGTACTGAACCCAATGTCCTCAGAATTTTCAGGATACCATGTGGTGTCTACTCCTGACTCGCCCGCTATGTTCTCCAGTACGCCCCACTGAGGCACTACTTCTCCAAGACTTTCCGGGAACGTGTAGGCATTTCCGTCTTTCAACACTTTATACGCCTTGTTGAGGTCGTCTATTTTTTTCTCCTGTACAAAAAACTCTCTAGGCGTACGTCCTTCCAATGCCTCATACGTACCCTCCGGCACGATTTCAAGCTGCACCTTGTTGATGACAAAATACACCTCAGCCGCTTTGCCTTCCTTGACATAGTAGAAGGTATCGTCGTCGGTGTTATCCTCATACATAATTTCCAGCTTATAAACACCCGCATTGGTCGGGGCGATACTACTCGGAGAACCCCAGGACTGCTCATAGTCATCATACGCGAAACCGTTCGCCTTATTCTGATCCGCAATCTCTATGTCCAAAAGGTCATCTGCCGCAGTATTCTTATACCATGTATAGGTAAAGTCACTGCCGACCGCATCGAGCGTTTTGCCCGCCCCCTTCAGCTTTACTTTATTCTTATAATCTGCCTTCTTCTCATAGAGGGCCTTATCGTCATAATCTTTTGCAACCGCATCTTTGCCAAGTTTCTCGTTCGCCTTACCATCAGCCAGCAGGGCTGTCAGATCCCACTCCATCTCGACACCCGCCTGCGCCACGACTTTCAAGGCATTGGCGTCCGCAGTAGGCGTCTTATCGGTAATATAGTTAGCATCTACACCATTGATCTCTTCCCCGTTTTCATCCAGGCCGGAATTGATATCCGTTCTATGTGCATAGGTGCCGTCCGAGTTATAGATCGCCTTCTTGCCATCATAGATCACGCGGTACTCCTTACCGCCTTCCATTCTGTAAGCAGCGTCACTGATATCCTTCCATGCGTCCCCGTCCTTTACCTGAAGCGTAAACGCCGGCTCATAAATCTGGCTTACGTTCTTATCGTCATAACCGGT
Source organism: uncultured Lachnospiraceae bacterium (assembly GCA_947174505.1). Classification (GTDB taxonomy): domain Bacteria; phylum Bacillota; class Clostridia; order Lachnospirales; family Lachnospiraceae; genus UBA3282. Next base: position 73,105 of record CAMWJF010000006.1, on the reverse strand, counting down.
ACCCCAGATATGATTCTTTTTCGCGTCAATCGTAACCGCCGCACCACTACGGTTCTTGGATGTCGCCTTATACTTTACCTGTGACAGCACTTTTGTCATAAGTGTGCCTGCCGGAACCGTAAGCTCCTTCGTCGTGTCGTTTGCAAGCTCAACCGTTACCGGCGCAGGATCGATCACAACGGTAATTTCAGCCTGACTTTTCGCATACTTGCCATTTTTGTCCTCATAGTTAAGGATGTATGTATACTCGCCCGCATCAGTCGGAGCCTTTACCTTGCCGTTTCCATCCACTTCGCTGCCGGTGTATGCTTCCCACTCTCCGACTGCCTCGGCGCCATCTATTATCTTCCACTCTCCCGTATCGTCCAAATACTTAACTACATAGGTATAATCCACAGTAAGCGCCGGAACCGCCGCCTCCGCCCCGTCATATACGTGAAGCGTTACTGCATTTGTTTCTTTCCACTTCTCCGTAAGAGTGACCTCAATCTCTGTCTCAGCCAACTCCGCCATCGCGACATCCGCCGTAAAATCATCAAACGTATAATTTTTTGCAGCCTCTTTTACAGCCTCAGCAGCATCCGCCTTAAGGGAAGGCGTAACATCCACTACATAATCGCCATTCTCTTTCAGCACATCATCCGCCGTAAGAGAAGAGCCAAACGCCTCTCTTACGCCTTTAACTTCCAGCGCGATATCGTCGGTCGTCCAACCGAACGAGTCGCCCTCTGCCGGTTCTACACCAGAAACCGCCACCGTAACATTCGCTTTATCCGCTTTGTCACCTGGTTTCGCAGTGGCTGTCGCCCTGACAGTAAGGGGCGCCTTCTTGATCTCACACCTAACAGTCTCTGCATGTACATTAGCTACCGCCGCGCAAGTCAGAGTCAACTCATAGACACCCACGTTTACCGGTTCGCCTGTCAGCGCGGTAAAATTTCCATCCCCGCCCTGTACTTTCCATGAAGATGTCAGCGTTACACCAGTCACGACTGTAGTTTCACCGTTCTCCGTCTTTTTCAGCACAGCACTGTCCGGATCAAACGGCGTGTATCCATCATAGACCGCCTCTGTCTCCATGTCATCAACGCTGATCTCATAGACCGCTGCGGACGTATCGCCCTCCGCGTTCGGCTCATTCTTTACTTCCGCGTTTCCACCATCGACCGGCTCCTTATTTGTTTTTTCAACATCGCCGTCGGTCATGACATCATCCGCGTCATTATTTGCAGCGTCCGCAGTGCCGTCCGTATCTTTCACGTCGCCGACGCCCGATGCGCCGTCATCTGCATCATCTGCTGCAGCACCGTCCGACACGATGTCTCCCGTATCCTCCGATCCGTCTTCATTTTCCGGCGTATCCACATCGCCGTTTCCTTCTGCTGCAGCATCTACTATATCTTCCACAGCGGTATCGCCAGCGGGTGCTGCGAACACCGTCTGGGGTACCATAGTGATTGACATAGCAGCTGCAAGTATCATAGCCAGCATTCTTTTGGCCAGATACAGCTTTTTCGTCCTACCCATTTTCTGTCCTCTCTTTCTAAAAATTTGTCTGCTACCGTGTTTTTTGCGCATCAAAAAACACGTAATACCATTATACCCCCCCCCCTTAAAATAGCAAGGAATTTTACGTGTCTTTTAAAATTTTTATTCACTTTTTCGTATTCGTGACGAATCTGTTTAAGATTCGGAAGCGGATACTTTACACCCTTTTGTATTGTATCTGTTCCAATATGGGGAAAATATAAATGAAGGAGTATGCAAATATTCGCTCAATCAGCAGACACTAATTAATCCATAACATAATCTGGTTTGTATGATGTTGTCTACATGGTCTATGCCAACGGTTCCTGCTCCTGTATGGCGGCCAGTTCCAGATACTTGTCTAACTTTTTCTCCTCCAGCAAGGCTATCATATCTGCAAAATCATCCAGACTGCCATGCGCGGCATATTGGTCCAGCGCGTTATAATACGCCAGCCTGTCCTCCTTCGCAATATATACAGGCAGGAAGCCTTTTGCCATCAGCTGGTAATTCATAAGCAGTCTTGATGTTCTGCCGTTTCCGTCCAGAAAAGGATGTATCCGCACAAACTCAGCATGTGTCCACGCCACCAGTTCGATATCGTTCAATCCATTTTTCCCGGAAAGCTCCACATAAAAGTTCTTGATCTGTGCATACATTTCATTGCCTGCAGGCAGCGTATGGCTTGCGCCGCTGATCACCACCTCTTCCCTGCGGTAGATGCCGCCGGTAAGGATATTCTCCATAAGCAGGGCATGAATATCCTTTACAATGTTTTCCTCCAGTGCGAACCCTTTGCCGATACATTCTTTTACATACCGGTATGTCTTATTGTGGTTTACCACTTCATAAATCTCCCGAAGGGATTTCCCGCCGATTGCAATCCCGTCTTCCAGCACTAGCTTCGTTTCCATCAAGGTCAGTGTATTTCCTTCAATGGCTGTTGAATGATGGGTATACTCCACCTCGAAAGCATTTTCCAATGAAATCCTTGTCGCTTCTGGAATGCTGTCCTTTACTGCCTCATACTGCTTCCTTTTTTCCAGTAATCCCGATATATCCAAAACTGCACCCCATTCCCGAAATAGTTTACAACCATTATATCTGTGTTCTGGCAAACCCGCAACAGGGAACATCCGTACCGCGTCAGTCGTTTACCCTCTAACTCTTCCAGATATCCTTTCTTTCCGCTCCCCTTTTTCATCCGTTATCGTCTTTTCTTCCATCCCTATACTTCTTATGCCTTTCCACTCCTTTTTCTACGAAAGCCATCTTATGTCATCGGTCTGGTAATATTCCCGCTTCTCCATCTGCCCGCTTCTTCCGGATCTTTTCCGCTATGGCTTTCTGCGTCCCCATGGCATCTATTGTAATGGTCTGCCCTTTTATCTGTATTTTATCAAGCAGTTCCGGGATTGTCGTGATCTCATTGCTCTTTTCGCTGACTGCCCTCTGCCCCAGACAGAAGCCGTCCTCCCTGCTCCATGCGGATACGATATGGGACGGCATCCCGTTCTCTAATTCTATATATTGTATATTCCATCCAGTCCAGCAGCTCTTACATTATGTAAACCTTTCTTTTTTCTTTTATCTTACCAGAAAAACAGGTTGTTTACAATTTATTTACTCATGCGTTTGTCGTGACTCTTTTCCCTCTAAAGTCCCAACATAATTATTTCAATTTAGTTAATATAAGTATCAACATCAAATTGTGCTCCTATTTTCGCTGCAAATCTGATAAAATCGGGTTCAAAATATATTGCCGGTGGCTCCTCATTTTTTATTACTATTACAAAGTCAATACTAATATCTAATTCATACTGTTTCCTTAGCCCAACTAAATTATCTACTTTTGAATAAAACAACTCTCCAATTTGCTTAACTGAAGCATTTATATCCAAAGTTTCAATAATTTCTGTCTTATAAATCCATGCTGTATATGTACGCTTTTTCCCCGAATCTCTAATAAATTCTCCCTTATTCCATGTACAGCTTGGAGCCACCTCTAATGCATCTGTAATCTTCTGCACATCAAAATATTCTCCCAAAATCCTTAGACTTGCTCTAATATTTGTATGTGCTGTATTTTTATTTAATAAATTCTCCAGTGGGAATTCCACTCCCCTTCCCTCCTTTTTTTGAAAATAAATAACTCCCCATTATCTTTATTTACGTTTATATCATATTTAGAAATTGGAGCCTTTCTACCCAAGAAATCTTTCTTAAATTCATGTGCATCAATTCCCATGTTGCCGAGATAATTATCTCTAACTTTATTATAATTTCCTTTCCCGATGTCATTTGCATATTGTTGCTTATGCCCACTCGGATCAAAATAAACCACCGAGTTATTCGCACAGTAAGCATACAGATTCAGTCCATCGCCGCGATAAGTGTCTTTCTGTAAAAACCTTCCCACTACAGGGTTATAGTATCTCGCTCTTAAGTAATACTGCCCTGTCTCCTGATCGTACTGCTGTCCCGTATACAGGATACGACTTCAACCGTCCACGGTATAACGCGTCTTGTCCCTGTGGTTATGTTTCTTGCATTATAGAATAGATAATGGTTTGGGCGAATCTCAATTATCGTACTTGTATTCTTGGTACATTACTTCTGCCTTGTCATATGCACTTTGCGCCACTGTCCTATCTGTTGTCATCAGAATCCAATGTTTTGCTTTGGAAAAATTAAACCCAAATTTCAGCTCATAATATTCCAAAAACAAATACGTCTTTTCCATTATATTGTTTATGTCAATGGTTTTGGAATCACTAAACTTCAGCCATTCATCAAAAATAGCTTCATCAATAGGTTTTCCATCATCCCATAATTCAGGGCAAATAGCTCCTAGAAACCACGGTAAGTCATCCTCCCTACCTTTTCCATAACATTGATTATAGCATTGATCTAAAATATAAAAGAAATTCAGGAAAGATTGCATTTCTTTCATGCTGTTCTCCTTTGGTTAATATACATTCTATTTGCTATCAAACAGGCACTGCTTTGTCAGCCTTATGCTGCGTGTGCCGGTATGGCATCAGCGCAGAATCTCTTATCTCTCAGTCCCCCTTGGATACCGTATGTGGCAGAAAAAGGAATCAAAACTGGAACTTGCTGCAGCCATGGTACGCCATGTGATGCCGGAGTTTCATGCACAGAAGAATGTCATCATTCTGTGCGACAGCTGGTATGTAAAGCAGAACCTCGTATCCATCGTAGAGGAATATGATAACCTTGACCTGATCGGCAGCGCGAGGGCTGATTCTGTCCTGTATGACCTGCCGCCAGCTCCCACCGGGAAAAAGGGCAGACCGGCAAAGCATGGCCGCCGCCTGTCAATAGACAGCGACTTTCCCCTTTCCAGTGAGAAGATGGGTGGTTACTATACAGGGTGCCGTCTTGTACTGACCAATATTTTCGGAACCCGTGAAGTCATGGCCCATGTAACTTCCAGCGGAAAAGGGAATGGTACAACTACTGCCCTATATGGAGGAAACATTCTCACAATACAGGAATGGCAGTGTACAGGAATTTCGCTTTGTACTCAGTGAGCAGATACGGCGGCAGATATTTTATGTAAACTTGGCACAAAACATCGAAACCCACATAAAATCAAAGATTGTTATTAAAGCCTTGAGATATCTATGTTTGGAAGACGCGGCTTAATCTAAAAGTTGTAAAGTGGTGTTTATATTTTTACTCCACTTAATATGCACCTGAAAGTTAGTATCATTTATGTCATAAAAACTATGACTTTCAATTGGCCACAGTTCGTCCATATAACCCATATATTTCTCCAAAACTCACGATATTTCTTAACATACCTTGTTTATCACTTATTATGCCCTACAATCCAAAGCACAATCTCATCATCCTTATATTGGCCTGCAGCAATTCCTAGTCCTAAAGTAACCATCTCTTCATCACTACATTCTATCTCCATTCCATTCAGTTCTAAAAATACCAACATTGCATAAATTCCAATTCTCTTATTTCCATCGAGAAAAACGTGATTTTTAATTAATCCATAACATAATCTGGCCGCCTTTCGTGGAATAGTTGGGTACAATTCCTCTCCACCAAAGGATTGAAAGGGTACAGATAATGCAGAATCCAATAAACCTTCATCCCGTATTCCATCAATACCACCAGTTTCCCGTATCAATTTACTATGAAGATGCTTTATCTGCTCTTTGTTTAATAAAATCATTTTGCCAATTCCTCAAATGCTTTTCTATGCTTCTGTAATAATCGAGTTGCCACATCCTCCAGTGTTTCATTATCCGCTTCCACATCAACCTGTAGTTTACCATAATCAATCAACACATACCGTGGCGCATTATTCTTTAATATTACAGCTGCACCGTTTTCATCAACCATTCTTGCAACTTTTGAGAAATTCTGATTTGCCTCTGATATAGATACAAGATTTTTTAAGTTAACATTCATAAATTACAGTTCCTTTCCTTTTTTATTTATATTATATACTATTTATTAGGATAAATTCAACCTAACAACTAATTTTTAATAAATTTCTATCTATCTAACTACCTTTCTTTCCATCAAAAAACCACCCCATACCCCCGCCAACCATAAAAGTCGCAACCGTAAAAATAATATATCTCACCAATAACCCCATTACAAAACCCATTTTCCTACCTCTCCATTCCTTGCTCTGTTTCTTGCGCCAACAATAAAACACCCGTCCCCCGACGGGCATTTTATTCTTACCGCAGGCCGGCAGGAACAACACCTTTTATTCTGTTGTCATCCCTGCCCTGTTTTACTCATTCCCGATCCCCTGTTCCATGACGATGCCGGACTGGAACTGTATCTGTATCCTGTCCGCCGTGATTACCCTGATACTTGCGACCAACCGTCTGACAAGGTCGTTATCAAATTTCGGTATCTGACCGCTGTTTCCATTCAGGAAAGCATCCATGTCCTTTACCCACTGTCCATAATTTTCAGCCAGCTTTTTCTTTTTCCCTGTCTCCGCCTGTTCTTCTTTCAGGCCATTGATCTCCTCCGCAATCCTGCAGTAGCGTTCATCAAACTCCTGCGTATAGGTGCCCGTCTTTGCGTTCTCCGCAATCAGGGCAACCATCTCTTCCTGTTTGGCTTTTATCCTACCGGTATATTCGTCGAGCTGCTGTTCCCGTCCGTAACTGCCAATCACTCGGATGACATTCTGCCGGAATGCGCCTCCAAAATCGCCCTCGTTTCTCGTGATGCGGTGGATGGCCTCATGGTCATCGTCCGAATGCCCTTCTCCTGCAGATGTTCGCTGATCTTGGCGGCGCTGTACCCTTCGAGATACAGCCGGAACACTGTCCGCACGATCTCCGCCTCTTCGGGCACGATGACTGTGCCGTCCTGTATGTCCTTCCGTCAATAATGCAGACCGGAAGCCCGGATATCATTTTTTCTCTTGGGATTCCTATCCGGTCTTTTGTTTCCAGAAGGATATCCACTGCCGTCTCGAAATCAAGGTCATTATTGACCATCATCTCATGGATGCAGCCCGTACTGATCCCGATCTCGCGGGACAGCTGCCGCTTGCTTGCATACATTTTCCCATCATATTCAATCGCAAATTCCGGTCTGTCCATCTGGCGGATGGGTTGGGACAATGCCCGCTCCAGTGTCATCCTGTATGTCAGCCTGTCACTTATCAGGGCGCCATCATGTCCATTCGCTGTCGCAAGGGATGATATCCCGGTGTATTCTCTGCCACGGAACAGGATAACATCCTTTTCAAGCATTTCCGAAACGGTCATCTCCAGCGTTTTTCCTCCGGCAATCCTCGCACGCAGGGAGTCTGTATTCAGTCCAAATGCCTTAGCGATATCATTCAGCGTATCATACTGCCGCCCCCACAGGACAAATCCTGCTTTCCTTGCCTGCACTTTTTTTGCCCATTCAACTGACTCCTCAATGCTCTTGGTCCGGTAATACTTATGCATGACCTGAGAATACGGAAGGTTTAAATCCCTGCATAGTTCCCGAAGGGAAATATATTTCCTGCCAGCATAGGTTACTTCTGTTCCACTTTTTATTGGTATGGTCCTCCTTTCTCTTCGTCATTCATCGTAACGCATCCGGCTATGCTGCTAAAGCAGCCGCCGCCTTTACAGCTCCATCTGCATCCTGTCCTGCCCGTTTTCCTCCTGTACTCCGTCCTGCCGCATGTCCAGCCGCATATACTCTTCCACAGTGAGTGTCTCCCCAAGATAATTCATATCTTCCTTTGGATAATATCTGCCGCCTTCTGCCATCGCGATTTCCATTTTTGTCAGGATCGTTCCCCAATGATTGACCGCCACATACTCATCCAGCATGGCCAGTTCAAATCTTTCTTTTCCTGCGTTTTCCATCCCTGCCTCCTGTAAAAAAAGCAGTACCTATTTTATTTTAAAAATATGTACCGCCTTACATGTTCAGCTGCATTTCTTCCTCCGGGTTATCATAGGGAATCTCTGCCCGTATTTTTAATACCTCATCCATCATATCGAAAACTTCTTTGTACGGATGGTAGTTCATTGCGCCGATTTCATCAACCGTTACCGCAAACTCTCCATTTAAGTTTAGGTTCAAGGCTCCTCCTCTTACGCCGTCGACTTCAAACCCTCTGTTCTCTGCCAGTTCCGCTACCGCCAAAAAGAATGGACTCATCTCTTCTTTCAATCTGGTTCCCACCTCCTTCTCATTCTGAAAATATCCCCAAATCGTCCCCAAAACCAATTTTGGCTCCCCTGCATCTATAAAAACGGGCAAAAAAATAGGGCAAAAACTGGTCGATTTTCACTCCAATTTTTGCCCTCAAACCACAATATCTTGCAGTTTAGACCTCTTAATTCTTCTCTTTTCCACAATACTGCATCATTATTATTACCTCGACGTGTTTATCATCTTCCAAACTCAAATCCATATCTTCCTCAATAATTGGAAGCTTAAATTTAATAGACTTCAGCCACTGTCCATTGGGTTTTCTGTCCTCATAAATCTGTATCTCAGAAATTAACGCCTCCATAAACTGCCGCCGTTCTATCTCATTCATCACAGCATACAGTTTTTCAAAATAAATCAACACTTTATAGATATTATCTCCCGTTAGCTTCTCAGCTTCAATTGCCTGCTTCTTTGCCCTCGTTTCAATAAGTTGTGTTTCCACATTTTCTATCTTATCATACATTCGATAAAGGCGGTCATCAAGGTCTGCTTTTCGTTTGATATAATGTCTGTCATCCGGATCAAGGGAATCAATTTCCTCCGCCAGTTTTAGCTTGACTGCATAATATTGCCACAACTGCTTTTCAAAATCTGCAAGTTCTCCGTCTATTGTGACAGTATCCACTTTGCAGTTGATCTTTTCCTGCATCATTGCCGCAAACTTAGGATTGCCAACTAACTTTACAATGACTTCCGCCACCGCATCGTCCAATAGTTCCTCCCGTATCTGCTTTTTATAATCACACTTATGTCCACGCGTCATGGTCCTATGCTTACAGCCATAGTAATAAAAATCCTTGTATTTCGTTCCATCCTTTTTGCGCTTAATACTCTTATTTCCATACATGCCTGCTCCGCAGACCGGACATTTTACAATACCGGAAAGAAGGTGTGTTTTGGTGTCCTTCCCTCTATTTATATGTTCATATTTCTTTGCCTGTGAAATAAGTTTGACCTGTGCCGCCTGCCAAACATCTTCCTCAATAATCGCATCATGCTGTCCGTCCACCAGAATATAATTATCCTGCTCTACAAGATGATACTCATTCCGTGTTCCGTGAACCTTTTCTGTCTTTCTGCGTCCATAAGCAATTTTCCCGCAATATACCGGATTTTTCAGAATAAGGCGAACCAAGTGCGCATCAAAAAGAGGATTTTTCCCATTCTGCCGCTGTATTTTATGGATGCCGTGGTTTTCAAGATATTTTGCAACACCGTTAGCGCCAATGTCTGTTTTCACATACTGTTCAAAAATTGTACGGACAGCTTTTGCTTCTTCTTCGTTAATCTGAAGTTTGCCATCTATCAGTTGATAACCATATGGCGCAAATCCGCCGTTCCATTTTCCCTCACGGGCTTTCTGAATACGCCCCTCCATTGTCTGTACACGAATATTCTCCCGTTCAATCTCGGCAACCGCCGACAGGACAGAAATCATCAATTTGCCTGCATCCTTTGAAGAATCAATGCCATCTTCCACGCAGATCAGATTTACCCCAAAGTCCTGCATAACCTGCAATGCAGAAAGTACGTCTGCCGCATTTCTGCCAAATCTGGATAACTTAAAAACAAGAACAAAGGAAATGCCGTCTTTCCCTGACTTGATATCCTCCATCATGCGGTTAAATTCTATTCGCCCCTCAATGGACTTTCCAGATTTTTCTGCATCCTCATATGTACCGACAATTTCATAATCATTATAGTCGGCATACGCTTTCATTCTGGCTTTCTGCGCATCCAAGGAGTAACCGTCTGTCTGCATGGCTGTAGATACTCTTGTATATGTGTAAACCTTTATTTTCTCGCTGTGCATATCATCTCTCCATTTGTGCAACGCCCGTTGCACTTTTACATTTTGATAACCATATTCTTTTCGTAATCTGTAAATTCTCATTCTTTATCTGACTTTTTACCCAATATTTTTATTGAGTTTAAATAGTCTTGTTCCACATCACTTAAAGTACGCTCTTTATATTTCTTATATTCCCCAGTTGCTTTTTCCACCGCCTGCTTATGCGTCACACTTCCATTTCCTGACAATAACTGTTCGCCGCTCATTGTCAAAATCCGGTCTAAGTGCTTCGCCCAATCTTTCATGGTCATAGTCTGTTCCCGTTCTGCCTGACGCTCTGCAAAATCCAAATATCCCGACACAAGCTGCCCCATTGCACGAAGTTCTTTTTCATTCAGATAGTTTTTGGCAATAACAGCTTCCCGCAAAGTCGGCTGGTTCCCTGCAAATGTGGTAAGCCCCATAAATTCCTTTTCCGCATCCGCTCTTGTATAAATAACCTCCGCCGCCGTCTGCCCATGAATGGCATAATGAATTTTGTTCTGAACCTTCTGAAAAAACTGAATGGATATTTCCGCTATTGGATCATAGTCAATGCTTGTGGCATAAATTTCCAAAATCTGTCTGTAAAATACCTTTTCAGATGCACGAATGTCTCTGATCCGTTCAAGCAGTTCCTTAAAATATCCACCGCCGCCTAAGTTTTTCAGACGTTCATCATCCAGTGCAAAACCTTTACGCATAAACTCTTTCAAAACTCCGGTTGCCCATATCCTGAACTGTGTGCCGCGTTTTGATTTTACACGATAGCCGACAGAGATGATTACATCGAGATTATAATAACAAATGCTGCGTTCTACCTGCCTGTTTCCTTCATTTTGAACTGTTGCAAAATATGCAACAGTTGCTTCCTGCACAAGTTCTTCTTCTGAATAAATATTTTTAATATGCCTTGAAATTGTTGATTTATCTCTCTGAAATAGTTCTGCCATTTGGTCAATAGACAGCCACACAGTATCCCCATCAAAAGTTGTTTCGATCTTAGACAAACCATCCTCTGTTGTATAGATTATAATATTTGATTTTCCCATTTCATCTCTGTAATCCATAGTCACCTTATCTCCTTGTACTTACACTCAAATATAAGCAAGTATGTTTTTCCAAATTTGGTTTGGACACGCTTATCATGTTTATTATACATTATACACTTGCTATTAGCAAGAAACATCTTTCCAGTCTTTTGTTGCCTTATTTTTTTCTTCCACATGATTATCTACTGTTATATCAGGTAAATTTTCTATATCCAAATCTGACGCATATTTTTCAATCAAATTTGCAAGCATATCTGCCAATCCGCTCCATTCATCAGTCATAAATATCCCTCCCATATGAACGCAAAAAAAGACAGCTATAAACTGTTACGTTCATAACTGCCCTTACGCTGTTTTAATTCTAAAAAATCACAAATTCCCCGTCAATTTTTCCTGTACTTTAATCCATAAACCTACATACAAGTGACAGGTCATTACGCTGCCCACATCGGAATCGCACCGTCATTATATGACTGAATTTCAATCAAAAATCCAGAAGTATCATTATCACAGATATGCTTCATCGCCCCACACAACTGCTGTGCATTTTGTCAGGTTTTTATCGCTCAATGCCTTCGCTTCAGCGGTTTGTTTTTCATTTCTTCACATTTGCCTGAAAATGGATTGAAGCGAGCATATCATGGCGCACCTACATTGTGGCTACGCATATCCTCACGTCCTGTATGTATATTGCAATATTCAGTTTTCAAGCAGGCTTTTATTTCATATGCCTTAAATATTATTCTATATGGTAAATATGCAAAATTCCTTCCTATTTACAAAACTTTTTCAAAATTTTTCTGTTAAAATGGGCGGCAACGCCCATATCAGTTTAGGACAGACTAACCATACAACTTAAAATCCATTTGTTCATCTCACCGAAACAGCAAGCACTCCCTGTGTCATGACACAGAACATAAGACTGATTTGTTTTGATTTTCAGACATCAAATTTAAACCCGATATTCTCGCAATGAAATCAAAAATATCATAATTTGATATCTTATTGACAATCTTTGAAATATCATCTTTCGTTTTTTCATTTTCAAACATATTACCCATAAAATCCATCTTTCGTTTACTCCTAAATAATGACCTTAACCAATATTACTTCTGAAAGATTTACTATATCAAATTATTGTTTTAATGCACGCTCTCATCCATTACTTCTTTAGTAATTTCAGATATGCAATTATGACATTTAAGGAAATCCTATATCATCCAAAAATGTCTTAATGCCTCTATGATAGCCTTCTCTTTTTCTGGTGGGCATTTCGGCTGTCTGGAATCTTCAGACTTCGGCAGATTATAATTTACTCTTTCCACAATCCCACACTTCCGCTTCACCTGTGCAATATAGAGATTGCTGACTTGCAGACCCGTCTTCTCTTTCACATACGCCTTAATTTCCTCATAGGTCGCCTTGCTCTCCGCAGCCGTCAAATCCATCTCGTCTAAATTCACATCCACCTCAATATGATGCTCGACATTAAGTTTGGACAATAAACATACCGTCTCCACGTGCCCCGTATGCCCGAACTGATCCACGGCCCTTACCCTCTTAATCTCATACCCTCCCACACACAGAATCTTAAGATCCCTCGCCAGCGTCGCCGGGTCACAGCTCACATAGACAATCCGCCCCGGCTGCATGGCGAGCATGGTTTCCAGGCATTTTTCGTCGCAGCCTTTCCGGGGAGGGTCAACCACGATCACATCCGGGTGGCACATTTGAACCTCTGCAGTCACCTTGCCATTTTCCGCCCGATCCATCCCGTTAGTTTTTAACGCTTTCCCATCGCTGCTGCTTTCTGTCAATCCATCCGGGCGGTTCTCAGCCGTTCCTACCGGATTTCCCTCAGATACTGTCAACGGTTCGCCTTTATAAAACCCCGGCAGCACTTCCTCCGCCTTCCCCACAAAAAATTCCGCATTTGTAATCCGATTCCTGCGGGCGTTTTCCCTCGCGTCCTCAATGGCCTGCGGAATGACCTCCACCCCATAAACCTTCTTTGCTCTTTTTGCCATAAAGAGAGATATCGTTCCGATTCCGCAGTACAGGTCCCATACGGTTTCTTTTCCTGTCAGGCCCGCATATTCCAGCGCAAGGCTGTAGAGTTTTTCGGTTTGGCGGGGATTCACCTGATAGAACGACAAGGGCGAAATCCGAAACGTGACTTTTTCGTCACTATCCGCACTCCTATCCTCTGCGCCCCCGGCTTCTCCGAAATCTGCCGAATCCAACACTCTGAGGCTGTCCTCAATCCATCCTCTCCCCCAGAGTACCCGCATTTCCTTTCCCATAATCACATTCGTTTTTTCCCTGTTAACATTGATCGAAACGCTGACAAGCCTCTTATGCGGCGCTTTTCCGGCTTCCAATTGCGCGGTCCTATCACACGCGCCAGCAGCCATCTCTTCACCCGCCACAGCCTGTCCGCCGCCATCCGCTAAACCGGCTTCACCCAATCTCCCGCCTTCCAGCCGCACCCCCGTCAGCCTTTCTACCAGCTTATCTTCTCCCGGCAGTTCCTTCCCGTTAATCACCAGACACACCATGATCTCACCGGAAGAAAACCCCGTACGGATCAGCACATGCCTCACCAGCCCCTCTCCCGTGTTTTCCCGGTAGGCGCTTACGTTATTCTCCTTCATATAAGAAAGAACCGCCTCCAAAATTGCCTTATTTTCAGGCGGCCCCAGCGGACAGTCCGTATTGGCAATGATATCGTGGGTTCTGCCCGCATAAAAACCCGTGACCAGATTTCCTTCCCTGTCATATCCTACAGGATACTGCGCCTTATTGCGGTAATGCCATGGCTCCTCCATGCCGACAATCGGCTCCATGACAGCATCGGTCTGTTCCGGTGAAAAGCCGCCGATACGCTGCAGATGATTGCGCACTTTATTCTGCTTATAGGCAAGCTGCCTCTCATAACTCATGGCCTGAATCTGGCAGCCGCCGCATTGTCTGTGGAAAGGGCATTGTGGCTCCACACGGAAAGGAGAAGGTGTCACCACCTTCTCCACTCTCGCATAGCCATAATTTTTCTTACACTTCGTAATGCGCGCTTCAATAATGTCCCCGATCACGGCATCTTTCACAAACAGGGTATAGCCATCCGCCTTCCCAATGCCCTCGCCGTCGTTTCCGATATCCTCTATCGTAAGTCGGACAATATCATTTTTTTTATAACTTCCCTGCTCCATAAATTACCCCGCTCTGCTATCTTCAATTCATACAGAGAATGCCACTTTTCAGGCAATCTCTTACATGAAACCTCTCTAATCCACACTCGTCCCGCGCAAATTCGACTCAAACAGTCTGTTATACCCAAGCCATCCCTTCTCCGTGCTGTTTTCCAGAATTTCCGTAAAGGTCTCCATTTTGGCATCCACATTGTCTGCAAAATTTAAAGCCACTGCCTCCACGATTGCAGGCTTCTTGGGCGAGCCGAACTCAAACTCCCCATGATGGGACAGAATACAGTGTTTCAGCTCATTGGCGAGCAATGCCGGAAAACCGTCTATCTCCCTGACCTTCTCCCCGATCATTTCACTGCCGATCACGATATGGCCAAGAAACTGCCCGTCGTCTGTATAATCATTCTGCGGAAAAAGCGACAGTTCTTTCGTTTTCCCGATATCATGGCAGATCGCCGCCGTAAGCAGCAGGTCCCTGTTTAACACGGGATACTGGGTACAAAAATAGTCACAGAGCTTTGTCACCGCCAGCGTATGCTGCAGCAGGCCGCCCACAAACCCATGATGTACCGTCTTGGCCGCCGAGGACTGCCGGAACACTTTGACAAACGCTTCATCCTTTACAAAAAAAGCCTCTAACAACTGATGCAGGTACGGATTTTTGACGCTTTCTACCAAGTCCAAAAGCTCCTTCATCATATCCTCAGGCTTAAACTTGCTGACAGGAAGATACTCTGCCGGATCATACTCACCCTCCACACATTTGCGCACGCGCTTTACATTAACCTGCAATGCGCCCTGAAAGCTTGTAACATCGCCGTACACTTCTATGTAATCCAAGCTGTCAAAGTCTTCAATCCCCGCATTGTTGGGATCCCAGATTTTCGCATCTACGGTGCCTGTCTTATCCTGTAAAATCACATTGTCATAAGGTTTACCATTTTTTGTGACTGCCGACTGTTTATGCTTGCATAAATAAATATCAGATAATCTGTCGCCTTCCTTGTAGTCTTTAATATACTTCATTTTCTTCTACGCTCCTTTATCCTCTATTTCCTGCCTATACCTGTACGAATAAATCGGTTCCGGCCAGGAATTACTTCTCTGTTCAGTTTCGCCACTCTCCGAAACCCATAAAAGTCTACCAGCTTCCCAGTGTCACATCCACACTCATCTCATGCCCCTGTCTTGTCAGCGTGACTGTCAGCACGTCTCCCGGTTTCGACGCATGCAAAACTCCCAAAAGCTCATTGTAAGTCGTAATTTCCGTATTTTCCACTCTGGTTACCACGTCGCCACTCTGAATGCCCGCCTCCATGGCCGGTGAGTCAATTTCAATCTCCCTGATATATGTGCCCGCCGGGGTGTTAATCTGCGTATCCTCAATGGCCTCCTTGGGCACATCCGCCCC
This sequence comes from uncultured Lachnospiraceae bacterium, assembly GCA_947174505.1. GTDB lineage: Bacteria > Bacillota > Clostridia > Lachnospirales > Lachnospiraceae > UBA3282. The sequence goes on along the minus strand of CAMWJF010000006.1, from coordinate 57,346 downwards.
ATGCACACCCAGATATGCGCGCTCCTTATTGTTGGACATCTGCTCAATCGTGCCTTTCAGCTCAGTGATGCCGAATGCCGTGAGCAGATTGCTCATATCGTTACCGGTATTGACATTGTCTATAATACCTATCACCATGCCCTTCAAATTAATCAGGATTCCCGTCGCATTGCGGCTCCCGTAAATATCCGTTGTAATTTTCTTATAAGCTGCGTCCGGCAGGTCAATCACTGTCCCCGTGGAGGTCACGATACCGTAGCTGATGGAACCGCTGGTTCCCAGCGGACTTCCCAGCGCCACCACTGGCATTCCCAGCATGTTTACGGTGTTGGAGCTGCCCAGTTCCGCAATGTCGATCTTTTCCATGGTTTCCCCGCTGACAGCCGTGAGAGGCACTGACAGAATCGCCAGCCCTGTATTTTCATCCTTCTGCACAAGTTCCGCCTCCACCTGTGTCTGGTCACAGAAAGTAACTTCTATACTGTCCGCCCCTTTTATGTTCCCTGCACTGACTAAAATAAGCAGCGCCTTCTCATTGTTGGCCACGATCACACCGGAGGCCGAGGCTACATTTTCATATATATTGTTAAACCAGTCTACATCCGAAGTGACGCCGGCCACAGTCACCACCGCGCGACCCGCGTCCACCGCAAACTTCCGCAGTTCCTCATGGAGCGACTGATAATCCTCCAGCGTAAGCTCCCTGTCCACCTGGGACAGCACCTCCTGAATCTGTTCATCCACCATCTCCAGATCCACCGGGTCCGGCGTCTGCGGCTCCGCATCTTCCTCTGTAACCAGCATGTCCTCCGGCTTCATTTCCTCGATCGGTGTCTCCTCGGGAAACGCCACTTCCTTTGGCTCTTCCTCCGGGTAAAGGCGGTTGCTGATCACCGGCTCCAGCACCAGAAAGGTAAAACATGCCACCAGACCGAATACCACCGCCATCACAGCGGTAATGACCGTCCTGCGAAGAAGCTTTTTCTTATTGACAGGTTTCTGCTTGATCTTTTCCCGCATAAACTCCGTCTGAACCGACGGTGTATATTCCGCCTGCTCCTTGACGGGTTCTTTTTTCATGGGATTCTGCTCTGTGTCACTATGTTCCTTTTCCTGTTTCATCATGAATATTGATTCCTCTTTTACAGAAAACCGACATACATTTCTCAATTCCATAATAAGTATACAAAAAAATCCGCATTTTAACAATGCGGATTTTTGCTCTACTTAGTACCACCCTACATATATTTTTATATTCCACATTCAGCCTATCATTTTCGGTCAATTACACCACTGCTTCTACTATTATTTTATCTCCAATCTTCAGTTCCTTTACACCCACTTCCTTCTTCTTGTTAAAATTAAAACTGAGTAAATACCCTTTGTCTTTATGGTAATAGTCCAAGTAATCTGTAAGCTGCTGCTCACCCCGCTCATTATACTCATTCCCATGCCATATTTTAAGCTCTACAACAAACTGCTCTCCTAAATAATCCACAATTACATCCGTTCTCTTTGCATCCCTTGTCTGGGCTTCAATATAGTAATTGCCCGTTCCGTTAATAATCGGTCTCAGATACAGCAGGAAAAATTTACGACCATAATTCTCAATGAACTTCTCATCATTGTCTCCATAAATATCTGTAAAATGTTCCACAAACCTTTCAAGTATCCGATCCATATCCAGCTTTCTGCCTTTCACAAACTGATTTTTATCCTGTTTTGAAAAACCACTTATTTCATTTGCCAGCTCTTCCTCTGAGAGGAAATAATCATACAAACGGGTTTCAAAAATACGATTTGACACCCGAACTTTTCCGCCTTGATCCTCCACATATCCAAACATTCCCGCAAGTCCTATGGCACGATTATCAGAGTTATAGGACATTGACTCACCCCAGAATAAGATATCATACAGCATCTTCTTTATCGCCGGATATTCATTGACATGCTTTATCATACTTCCAAACAATGGTAAATCCGCTTTTAAAATGTAATTTACCGCCTGCAGGATTCCCTCCCTTGTCCATGCCGTCGAATCATCTACGCCTTCCGTCCTTTCATCCATAATTTTACAGATCGCGGACACCAGATACGGATAGCCGGAAGTATATTGATATATCTCCCCTGCAACCGCCTCTACGCTCATTCCCGTATGATGGTCTGCCTCATACTCAGACAGCATACCTGCAATCTGCTCCGCCGAAAAGTTCATGGCTACATGAAAGTTTGCTGCGATGTTCCACGGACTGTTATACTGATGCTCCTCATCCGGCCGTATCTTTGATTTCAAATTTTTGATATCATATACGCCAGCCAGGATCACCGACTGAAACGTCGCAAACTCATCCCTGTTCAGATAATATCCCCGCAGCTGCGCAAGAAAATCAATAAACACCTGATTATTCGACGCACTGTCTACCTCATCAATCATAAGAACAACGGGCTTTCCCGCTGTTTCGCACATTTCGCTCAATCCCTCAAACAGCAGATCCAGCGAGAGCTTTTCTTCGTTTTTCAACGTGAGCAACGCCTGGAAGGTTTCTGCATCAATCCCCTCCATTCGCTCTTTCTTCCGGGAAATATAGCGCTCTATCTGTCTGATAAACTTTACCGCAAAGGTCTGCTCATTTTCAAAACTGGCCGTACTCATCATCTGAAAATCCATATGGATAACAACATAATCGGCGCTTAAATACTCCGCCAATGCCATAAGCGTCGTTGTCTTGCCGTACTGTCTTCCCCTGTTGATAACAAAATACTTCCCTTTTTCTACAAACTCCTCCCTGATCGTTCTTAATCTGTCGTCAAGGCATACCATATAATGTTTGTTTGGTTTACAGCACCCTTCTGTATTGAAATACCGCATTGCAATTCCTCCATATGATAACCGACATTTGCCTGCTGGAAATAATATCTTCACTCCACTTATTCTATCATTCGGTCTGATGTATGTAAAGGTGCTGGTAAGACAACAAGCGCGCAAGCACGACTACTTTCATTCCCCCTGTATATTGCTTTTATCTCTCACACACAATTGCCAGCCTCTTCTCCATATTTAAAATTTCCACATCCCACTCTTCTCCACCATATTCCCCGTCAAGCGTCCATACCGGATCGACAAAGCCTTTGCCATTATTTCTGTAAAATCCTCTCTTAATATATCTTTATATTCTCTATATGGACTTCTATGTTCAACCAATGATCTTCTTACAATCTTTTTGTCCATATATTCACAAGTTTGTTAACCCTTTATCACTTGTTCAATAATTCATCCAGTTTCCTCAACACTGCGTCAAGAGCATCATCAACTTTTGTCTTCAAAAATTGGGACGAAATATCATCGACCTCTCCATATGCCCTCAAGATTTTGAAAACCGATAATAATTCCTCTTCTTCCTCTGGCATGATACTGCCTTCACTTTTCTTCTTATATAATTCATTATATTTAGAAATATACTTATTTTTATTCGTCTTAAATACCTCTGTGGACTGTTTCAACATATCACAAAATTCATCAAATTCCATTCCACTCTTATCCAGCACACCTCTATCCATGATGCAATTCTTAACCACCGTATTCTCATTTACCGATGAATCTGTAAAGCTGGTTAAGATTATGCACGGAAGGCCTGGCAATTCATCATAAAGATACGAAAACAATTCCGTTCCCACGTAGTCATACGATGCTTTTAGTTGATAATCTATTAGCATGCATTCAATATTGGTCTCTACTATCCATTTTTTTATCGCAGCCATATCACCAACAGGCGCCACTATTAATTCAATGTCTCGTCTTTGTAACCGCTTAATATAATCGGATATCAAATCATTTTCATCATCTATATATCCAACTCTATACATGCAATAATCCTCCAATCACTTCTTCAACGAGATTGTAAATAATCACTGTAACTTACATTCCATTTTACTTCCCCTATACCATATTCCTCTAAAATGCGATTCAGATTATCTATACAAACAGTCACCTTATTCTCATCAATTTCTATACCAACAATGTCATTTTCAAGCCCCTGCACAATTGCTGTAATAGAATACTCGGAGTTAATAGCATCTTCAATATATCTTCTTACTATTTCGCATAAAATATTGCCTTCCCCACAAAAATTTTCCAGTATACGTTTCCCACACAGCCCCCTTATGTACCCTGCATAATCCAACATTTTTCTAACATATTCAGTCGGTGTTGGGATTTGGCAGCTACTGCTCATAATGTACCTCGATTCCGTTTCTCTGCTATTTTTCCTGTTTTCCCGCACTCTATTATACTACATCTAAAAAGAAAACTCATTAATATCAAAGCTTTTATATTAAATTTCCGCATTTATGGGAATATGGTGACATACCAATGACTCCATTATGAATGAATAGATATTTGATTTCAAATTTTTAATTTCATACACACCAGCCAGGATCACCGATGAACCGTGAATCCTCTTATTTAAAGCAATTGCCACACCGCTTAAACGGTGTCGAATTCCGATGCAATTTTTCATACTCTGCTACATCTTCAAGCGTATCAAAAGCAATAAACCTATATGCCATATTTGCAGAATGACAGGCGTATGTTTTATGAAGCGTTCTTGCGTTATTTGTCATATTAACAAAATAGTCGCTTACTCTGTCGTCAAACTCCTGCTTACTTTTTACATAAACAATGTCATAATCCAGCATACTCTTGGCCTCCAAATAAATGTAAAACTTTAAATGCTACTTATCATCACCGTCAAGATGATCATACCGCCGCCATACTTTGATTCTTGTTTGCAAGCATATTATATGCGAAAACCGTATGTTAAGCAACATTTTTTAAATCCTCTGCGTATTCTGTTGCGAAATGGTTAAAGGGTGCGAAACATACAGGCAATTAAAGTAAATCATACTAGTTCCATCATACCCCCTATAATATTTTCTCTAATGTCTGGTATGTGATACACTTCTACACGATTTCATTATATATCCCATCGGAAACGCAAACGGCCTTAAGCTCAAAACGGCCACAAGAAAGACGGCGCACAAAATCCATATCAGCCTTCCTGCCAAAAACGTCATAAAGAAATCATCTATTCCCACTTTGTCTAAAATAGCAATCACAAAGTAATGCCAGAAATAAACCTGCAACGTGCGGCTCCCAACCAAAGTGATTACAGGAACAGATCGGTTTGGCATAATGCAAATTACAGAAAATCCAATGATCACGCTGATCATATAACATATTATGCGGAATATACATCCCCACCTGCTAAATATTTCATTTACGTTAAAAGAACTACGCCCCGTGAAAAGAGCCCGCAAAAAATACAGCTGATCTACATGGGCAATACAAGCTATTCCCCAAACTATCAACACCACAAAAGCCATTCCCTTTATTCTCTTATTTTCTGCAGCTTTAGCCAGCGCCTCTGCATTCGTCATCTCTCCCAATAGGAAAAACGGATAAAATACAACCGCACGCGAAAGATACAGGAAGTCGCCTATAGCTGCATCATATCCGACAAAACAGGCTAGCATAACAGAAAATATGAAAAGAAACCTTTTATCTATGTTTCTTAAGCCATACGAAACCACAATATACATTGCGAGTACAAACATATACCAGGGTATTCCTCCATCTGAAAGAAGTGAAAAGGAAGCGTTTTCAAATAATAGCATGTTTTCTATAAAATAAAATATTTTCAAGCAAAACCCTATGCATATATATCCCAGCATTTTTGCAATTATTTTTTCGTTTTTGTGAAACATTCCCGACAAAAACAAGAATACTGGCATATGAAAAGAATAAATCCATAGAAAAATACCCCGATACACTTTTGACTGTGCTGTGTTCAAATCAATAGCATGTCCAATAACAACTAATACAATTAGCGCAAAACGCACGTTTTCATACAGAAAAATCCGTTTGGATTGAGATTGAGCATATGCCCCCCCCCCTAAAATTTTTTTCATTCATACAACCTCCAGACGCTACACTTATAAATAACCAGTTCCCACCCTCTGCTTGATAACAATATCATTACTGGCAAAAATGGCAAAAGATAACGGCTATTACACTCCCATAATGTAAGAAAAATACCTACTCCTAATACCGTATAACGCAACATCATAAACTTCCGACTTCCTGCATCCTCTTTTAAAGAATAAATTCCCTCAAGAAACATCCCCAAAATCATCAGAATATGGAAAATCCATGAATAAGTCAAAACAATCCAATGCAAATCTTCTCCTACCCCAAACAGCCTTTGCCATAAACTGTTTTCAGAATATGGTTTCCTATGAATATAGTCATCTCCAGCTAAGCAACTTTTCCCCCATGTCCTTGAAAGCTTGGTATTGAAAAGATGATTTAATGTTCCTTTTACTCCGTAACCCGTGATACGCCGTTTTAGCTCTGATATTTCCGCCTCCTGCCTTTCTTCAAAACTTACAACGCTTTTTGAAAAAGCAACATCATCCTCCGAATATCCCCCTTTTTTGTTCATTCCCATCATTACCCAATGAGTCCATGAAAACTCATATCGATCAGCCATTTCATCTGTCATCGGTAACTTGTTTTCTATTACCATAACAGATATTTTAGTTCCTGCTCCCCAAAGTACAAAGCAACTTATTAATATGAAAATAAGCTTCCTATAATTATCACAGTTCAAAATACTATCAAGAACCATAGCAATTATAGCAATAAAGCCAAGTATCTTTATATTAAAAATAAGGACTGATGTGACTACAAGTAAGAAACCAAGCCCAATACAGTTCCCATTCCCTTTTGAACTTTTCAATTTTAAGTAGATATAAGCTGCAAAAATGACCATCATCATACTGATAGTATCTGTATATGCAAATTGAGCATATAAATAAAAGGGAAGACATATCAAACCTATCATACCGACTAAAAGTGCTCTTTTCTCACTAAAGAGTATTCTAGCCGTCTGATACACCAACCAAAGTGTTATTTGCGTAAAAGCTATACTTACTAGAATAGCTGCTACATAGAAAGTTTTTTCAGTTGCCACTGGAATCATCAGGCGAATAAACTTGAAATATGCTGTCAAACATAATAGCCACGCCTGATTATTCGGATAACGGCTATAATATTCCATAGCACTCCATTCACCAGTAACTACCTTAGATACTGCAGTTGAAATGAGCTTTCCCCAATCCCACGAAAATTTTACGCGGAGATTAACCGTCATAATCACCATTACGATTATGGAAAGTGTTTGTAAACAGCACCATATTAGTACCCGATATTTTTTTATTTCTTCGTCCAATCGTAAGTCCATGTCTGTTTTTTTATATTTTCTATATAATTTCCCAAAACCAACTAGAGCAGGAAGCAAAACAATTGCCGCTAAATAAGATTCAGAAATCATACTTTTCAACGCAACTATGCAAACTAAATAGAAAAATAGTACAGATATACAATTACCCACATGAATTAATCTGGACATGCTTCAAATCCTCCCAGAATAGGTGATATAACTTCTACTTAAACTCGACAAACTTTTGAATAATCTTACTAATTGTCTTTTGAAATAGAACAGAAATTAAAACCGTAAATATGATACAGGCAATTACATAAACATAATTTTTCCCCGGCAATAGATACGGTTTCAATATCATCATTGGTAGTCTTTGCAATATATACAGCTCGAATAAATTCATCCCTCCCCACTGCAAAAAACGATTATCTACCGCAAACCGCATTGTAAACGATACAATAAACGCAACAAAACAAAATACCCACATCTGATATACAATCCAACTCATATTTTTATAAAAGTAAAGCGTGACAAATCCAATTGCAAACAACATGACAAAAAATAACCAGGATCGAAAATTTTCATTAATAAAATGTTCAATCTTATCGCGGTACAAGGAAAAAAGCATTCCGTAGGTATAACATAAAATTGTATCATACCACCAGTACTCTTTTCCTAATTTACAGACAATCGCCATATAAAACAGTGATAAAACAAAAATACCAATCACTGCTTTTTTATAATCTGATACAAATGCCATAAAGGCAATATAAGTAAATATATACAGCCACAATACACAAAAAATATACCAGTTGCTGTTTCCTATTGAATCCCAGCCAATTAGCGTCAGGATAATCTTTTTAAGCCCAAACTGTGATCCTGTTAAATAGCGGTATCCAAAGAAAAAGGCAAGTGCACTGTCAAACAGCAATAATACTTTTAAAAATCTATGTACAGGAATACTCTTTACATAGCTCAGTCCTTTCTTTTCAATAGACTCCATAATTCCATAGCCTGAATAAAAAAGAAACATTGCCACAATGCACTGTCCCGTCATTCTCCTGACCAGCTGATAGGGCGCATCCAAATAAGGATGCAAAAAATCTGCATATGTCCAGATATGTGAAAAAAAGACCATACACAAAAAGAATCCCTTGATACTGTTTGTCATATCTATGGACATATAATCGGTTTTATTCCCATTAGTTCTTTTTAATCCTGCTATAACAAGTAGCAGCGCTGCCGCAAAAAAGAGAATCATTTATTCCTGCCCCCTATTCATATCCGCTTATACATCCCACCGCATAATTGTCTTTCCAAAAGAACTATTCAAATCATATTCAAATGCGTTCGACATATCCTGTATATTCTTCACGTCCATCACACATCCAATTAAATTTAAAAAATAGTTCTTCAGTCGCGGATATGTTTTATATAATTCAATTACTTTTTCAAAATCCTTTTTTCCGCTGCGACTGCTGCCAAATACATGCAGCCCTTTTTCCAGAACCATGCGCGTATTAACAGGAATTGCGTTTTCCGACACACCCATAAGCGCTACCGATCCTTCCGGATGAATACGAGCTATAATCTGCTCTATAACGCTTTGCGACGCACTACCTCCGACACATTCAAACGCATGGTCTATTCTCAAGTCATCTGGAATATGATCCACATGAAAAGTCTGATCCGCAAAAGTAAATGTGGCAAGCTTTTCCTCATGTACCCCCATAACATATAACTGACAATCCTTGTACAACTCGCTGAGTATTGCAGAGAGTATATAACTTAGGTTTCCATCTCCCCATATTCCAATTTTCTTTCTCCTGTCATGGGAAAACCTTTCAAACCTCATCACAGTATGAGTACAGACAGATACCATTTCTGTAAACGCTCCCATCTCAGCTGTTAAATCTTTTGGAACCCTGAGCAGTCTGTCCCTATTTGTTATTACATATTCCTGCATAAACCCGTCACAGGAGCTGGCTCTGAATTTACTGCTTTCCAGATAATTTTCTTCTATAACCGCATCTTTCTCAAATGGTTGGTTTGGTATCAGTATGACGCCTTCTCCTGCTTTTAATTTCCCAACCGGGTCATACATAACTCTCCCCACCGCTTCATGTATCAGCGCCATCGGAAGCTTTTCCCTAAGAATATCCCCCTCTCTCCTGCCCTGATAATACCGCTGGTCAGCATGACAGATAGACAGATATGTTGGACGGACAAGCACATTGTCCGCCGTCAACGTAATATCTGTAAAGTTTGCCTCTATTCTTTTGGGGGATATGAGTCTATATACAGTGTTCAACATTGTTTTCTCTCCGGATCATTGCTTCCGCCACTTCAAGATCATAAGAATAGGTTATCTTCGTATTAAATACTTCGCCCTTTACCAGGTGAACCGGCTCTCCTTTTATTACAAATATCTTCGCGGCATCTGTCAGAATCTCCTTCTCCTCTGGTAACAGACTATTGAAAATATGCATAAGCTTTTCTGCCTTAAATGACTGAGGTGTCTGCCCCTGATACATCTGCATCCGGTCCGGGATATTACTGATCACAACACCATCACGGCTTTCAACGATTGTATCAGATGCAGCGACCACTGTATCACATGCTCCATATCGGATTGCGCCATCTATATTTTCCTCAATAATCCGGTGCGTTACAAATGGTCTAACAGAATCGTGCGTCACGAGTATTGTTTCATCATTCAAATCACCTGTATTTTTTATGTGTCTTATTGCGTTCATAATCGTATCGTTTCTCGTGCTGCCCCCCTCAATTACCTCGATCCGGCTATGATCATTCAGATACCGATTAATGAGATTCTGTGTGTGCAGCATCCAGTTTTGCGGACAGAGTACAATAATCCTTTCAAATCTTGGATTTACACAGAATTTCTCTATCGTATGAATAATGATTGGTTTCCCATTTAACAGTAAATACTGTTTGGGCTTGTCCATATTTCCCATCCTCGCACCGGTTCCTCCGGCTAAAATCGCTGCATATATCATCCGTTCTCCTACCTTTCGTAAACAAGCTTTTTAATCATATCCGCAATACGTTCTGTAGAATGTCCGTCGCATGCTCCCATATTTTTTTCCCGGAACTCTGCCAGTTTTTCAAAATTCGGATTCTTCAGATTTCTCAAAACCGCTTCCTGCAGTTCATCCTGATTAACAGTAAAATCACCATATGTATCCTGTGGAAATTCCAAATAAAAATCTCTTTCATATTCCTCATAATCAGGGCAGTAAAAAATAATCGGCATATTTAACAGACAGCATTCAAATATAACCGACGAATAATCCGTAATCATGATGTCCGCTACGATCATCAGTGTATTTGTATTCTCATCTGTATTTACAATATTGAAATATTGCCCGCCTTCCAGAAGATCTTTCTTTACCCTCGGATGATTTTTAATAAGCAGGATTGTATCCTCTGGCAGCAATCTTGAAAAAACATCCCAATCAATTTGAGGATCGTTGGCAACCTTTATCCCTCTTTTTTCCCGAAATGTAGGACAATATAATAGGATTCTCTTTTGAATATACTCAGGATGATCTTTATAAAACTGATCCTTTACTTTTTGTATCAGCTGCAAGTTGAAGAACATATCCGTTCTCGGCACCCCTAATGCCTGTACCTTATCAATGTCAATCCCAAAAGCTCCGGCATAATCAGCGCAAATATTTTCGGAGCTCACACACACTACATCATACTGCCTATGTATGCCCTTCTCCTTTTGACGGTCATTCAACAGATAATCCAACCCAAATTTTTTAAAAGCGCCACACGCATGCCAAATCTGTACAACCTTTTGCTCTGGTTTTAGCTCTACCCGCCCTAAATAATCGCAATAATCATCTGTCACGATCACCTTGCTTGTGAACAGATAATATTTTATTTTCCATTGCTCCAGTTTGCTATGTCTTCCAAGCTTGGCAAACACCACCTTTTTACAATTTAAAATGTCATAAACAGCCTTGCTGTTTTCTAGCAGTACCTTAGTACTGCGAGGCGTATAGAAAAATACTCGTCTTCGTACAACAAGATGCTTCTGTATGATATCTCTAAGCGCCCTGCCTGCTTGAGAACGCTTCATCTGTAATCTTTTTATAAAATTATTCCGGCTGCTTTTCACTCGCAGTAGTTCCAGATCCCTTACAATCCGATAAAGAATTCTAGGTGCCGTCTTTTTTACTCTCGATAATAAGAATGTTTCATCAAAGTAGGAAAAAACACACAGATCACTTCTTTTTTTACAGCTAAAATTTTTATATAACCACTGAATATCTGTAACCACCTCATCTGAAAAAGAGAATTCATTCTCATGTAACTTTGAAACATTCAGAAGTTTATTACCAAGTATATTATCAAGCAGACTAATGTTGAACGGAAGCTTTTTATTCACATATTTTCCACTATATAATACGGTATTGCATTTCATGTATCTTGCGCATTCATCGTCTATCCCCCGAATAGGTACAGTTACAAAACCACAGTTATTATTGATTGCCGAAAAGTACATATTTTTTAATGTATTTTCAGGCAAAATAATATCTTCATCAATTATATTAATAAAGTTGCTGCCTGCAGATTGCAAAACCGTATTTTTATATTCAGCGACAGAGTCTGCTTCAATCACATTTAAATTGAACATGTTTTTATAAACAACATCTATATGTTCTTCTAATTTGTTATGTACATATACTTCAAATGAAACCAGAGTCTGATTATACACAGAAAAGAGAACACTGTTAATCTGTTCCGCTGATACATTTCCTGTTATTGCAACGGTCACAAGCGGCGTTTCAACAAGCTGTTTTTTTGTACAGAGTCCCTCCTCTATTGATAAATCCTTATTATGATCAATCAACCGCCCCATTTGTCTGCTGAATATTTTTTTCTTATATTCTTCAAATTTACTGATTATCTTTTTTTCCAGACAGTCGTCGGCCTGCCACAACTGCCGGTAAAATGCATTAATAATGCTGACCACAAGCTTATAATACAGTTCTGCCATATAGTTCAGCTTAATTACAGATAATTCATTTTGTGCCCCTTCAGAAGCATTTTCACTACGAAGCTGCTCCATGGAATTACCAAAACATGTATCCATGATTTTAAAGATACTTTCATGCGCATACACAAAATCATCAAACAGCCGTCCGTCAGTCCGTTGTGTAACGCTGCGTTCTTTCCAAAGAGGACGTTTCCTGTACTCATATGCAACCACACTACACCCGGAAATTTTCTGTGCTTTTACGACACATTGCATTAGAAAAAGCCCATCTTCAGAGTATGCAATTGGCGCAAAGCAAAGGGCATTCTCTACAATCAGATCTTTTTTAAATAATTTATTGGCTAGTGACAGATTCCAAACTAAACCATAGTCATATTTTTCTATTTCCTGCTTTTTTGAAAGTCCCTTTGTCTCTGAATAGATATATTCCTTCGTTACAGAAAACTCCCTCATTCTTCCGACAACGATATCTGCATTCCGCGTTTTGGCTGTTGCATACATTTTTTCCAGAACAGTCGGGCGAATCCAGTCATCGGAATCATAAAAAGCGATGTACTCTCCTCCTGCTATTTCAATTCCTCTGTTTCTTGTTGCCGACACTCCCCTGTTTTCCTGAAAAAAACATTTAAACCGGCCGTCCTCACTGGCAAATTCTTTCATGATTTCTGCGGACGAATCTGTACTGCCATCATCAATCATAATTACTTCAAATTCATCCAATGTCTGTTCTTTAAAAGATTCTAACGCCTTGGTCAGATACTCTTCTACATTGTATACCGGTAAAATGATAGAAACTTTTATTTTTGGCGTTTGCATAGAATTCCTATTCTCCCTCATTAGTTGCAGTCTACTTTTCCTGCTGTTCCTTCCTCACAGTTTTTTTATCTCTTCATATACACGCTTACAGTTCCTACAATCATTGTAGGGAAATGTGCGCTCTACCCTTTCTCGATACATTTCTTTCATCTGACAGCCATTCTGCATATAAGCAATGATCTGTTCCACCAGCTCAGGCGCCGTATAAGATATTTCACCAAACCCGTCCCTTTCATAATCAAAATATCCCTTCCGATACACATGTTTCCCTGAAAAGAACTCGTCTATATCTGGCTGATAATATAAAACCGGCTTCCTGAGATACGCAAAATCAAAAACAGCTGACGAATAATCCGTGATAATCATGCGGGATGCTGCAAACACTTCCCGATACCGAATATGCCGTTCCAACACCTTAATCTGGTCGCCACAGCCTAGATACGCAAAACATTCCCATGGCATGGCAGGATGCGGCATAACTTGTATGGTATATCCATAGCTTTTTACCGCTTCTAATAGCCTGGGATCCGAAAACACCTCCCTATACATCCTGCAGTATGCGCTTTCCCGAAATTCTCCCTTTGCTTTCCTCATATCTGCATGATCATCATATCCCCCAGTCAGATAAAGTCGCCATGTGGGCATGAAAGTAATGATCCGTTCCTGAACCTGCGCATCATACAAGTAATCATACCTCGGGAATCCCGTACAACGTACGCTGTTCTCATCATAACCATAAGGAAAATCCAGTATAGACTGGCATTCCATATGAGTTGCGGTAATAAACAGACGGATATTCACATCTGATCTTTTCAACCATGTACTGGAATCATCCTTTGTAATGCCATGTTGCAAAAAAATAAACGTCTGTCGATGCTGTATGTCTTTAAGCATACACACCATATCAAAAAAGCGGTTAAACGCATACTCATCTGCCTGTGAAGAAACTTTCTTGTCACACAAAAGAGACAGAATCTTATGACGCAGGGAATGATAAGGCACCACACGTCCAACAGCTGTAAGACGTTCATAATCTTTTGAGCATTTGTCCAATACAAAATAAGTCACTATATCACAATCTCTGCCCTCCGTATTCATATAAGTAAAAAAGGCTTCTCCATTATCATCTGCTTTGGTGATCCGGTCCCCGATCAGCCACAGCTCTTTTTTCTTAAAAGGTTTTAAAAGATGATAAATGCGTCTGGCTGTCCATCCACGAAATGCCTGTCCATCTTTTCCAGATAGTAAGTCTTTTGACAGTTTCCTTTCCTGTCTTCTTATCTGATACCGTTTCGGATTATTTACTATACACAGCCGATGTGATATGTAAAAAAGTAACAGACCCGCTTCATACAAATAACTGTTTGGAAATCGTTCCGATAAAGGAAAAAACTTCTCAAATCTGATATCTGTACAAGTAATTTTCTCCTCTTCACTATGCAAAACGAAGTATATATCAGTCTGATTCTGCAGGGCCGCTCGGTTAATACGCAGGCAAAACGCCCCTACCGTACCTAAAGTTTCACCAAAACATCTTTCATCCTTTTTTTCCGTAAGACCGGCTTTATATGCAATGGAATTGCCCGTATCCGAGACTAACTGACAAATAAGTTCCGGCTTCCCAATATGCAGGGCATTCCTGACATATCCTTCGATCTGTATCTGTTTCTGCGTAATTGTGAGAAACTCCAAAAAAATGACCGCATGTGCCTCTCCTTCCTTTTTTAAAGACAACAGCCTCATTTTCTCATCATACCCTATACTTTTCTGTTTCCATATGATACAGTCATCTATTCGCCGTATGGCTTGAAGAAGCAGTTCTCTATATTCCTGTTCTTCCAATGAATTTAAAATTCCCGGCTCTGTCAGCGGGTTTGTCAGTCTCCATTGCAAATCGTACATACAGATGTATTGCACAAATAAAGGTACATTGCCTTTCTTCTGTTCTGCATTTTTCAATGTAAAGAGAATAAAATTCTTCATATACGGAATATAATAACTTTTCTCTATCCGCCCCCTGTCAGTCGCTGAGTCATTAGAAATACGTTTCCGATATTGATAACCAGTGCCACAGACAATTCCATAACACATCTTATCCAGTAATATATCTGTTAGTAACTGCGCATCTTCCGCATAAGACAGCTCAGAATCAAATCGCCGGTTTCGGAAACATTCGTTTTTTACTAACGCTGAACTGATAGATAATTGTATACTGCTATATTCTTTATCCAGATTTACCAGACGCGTTCTTGTAAACTTATAATCTAAGGGATGACGCTCATCCAACCCATAACATTTCAACGGAATAACAACCAGATCAATCTTGTGGCAATTTTTTTCAATAAATCGATACATCTTTTCCAATGCATCCATAGCAAGCAGGTCATCCGCATCCGTAAAGTTCACATAGTCTCCCTGCACATGCCGCAGACCTTCGTTTCTGGCTGAGGATACGCCGCCGTTTTCCTTATGGATTGTCAGTATATTGTTCGGATACTGTGCAGCATAATAATCGCAAATAGTTTCGGATCCATCAAAAGACCCGTCATCTATCAGAATTAATTGGATGTTATCCAACCCAATAGTCTGCCAGAGAATACTTTGGATCATTTCTTCCAGATAAGGTCTTACATTGTATACTGCTGTCACAACCGAAATCTTATACCGCCTCTGTTCTGTCATATTTTTTCCCTGCAAAAAAATCCCTGTATTTTTTAGCAAGCCACACTAATACTTCCATGATCAGATGGCTTCCTTCATGGAATACTACTATTTCATAAACACGCCGGCTCCATATAGATCCTTTGGGAGGTAAAATCACAGGCTGACACAATCCATCTGTCTCTCTCATTACACAGGCATCGAACTCTTTGTATGACAGCCATAAATATATTCCGATCTCTGCCTCCCCACTGTAATCCAAAAACCGACTACATATCTGCTGAAAGTCTTTCGGTAATTTCTTTACATATCCGTCGGGAGATAATTCATTAAGCCATGCCTGTATAGCACATATCTGCTCTTTTCTTTTAGCCGTTACCTGTGGATCTTTCTGGTTCACAACCCAGGCATAATCCTGAAGAATCCACCATGCATAGCCTTCGTCACACTGACTTTTTTTCTGCTTTTTTCGCCATTCCATAATTGCCTGTAGAAGACAAAAATTCTTTTCCTGTAAATTCTGCTCCCTTTCACACTGGCTCATCGCTGAATCCGATCTTCCTATCTCATAATGATATAGGCGTTCCTTAAGAAAACAGATGGTTTCAGCCCGCCCAAAAGTCGTGAACTGAAAAAACTGATCTTCTCCGATATCCAATGACTCCTCAAAAAATAAACTGTTTTTACGAAGAAACTCCGCCTGATAAAATTTATTAATAACAAAAGGCCGACTTCCTTGTTCATAGAAAAGCGCTTCCACCCCATGTCCACAGTACAGCACATCCCGTCTTGGGGTGCATCGAAAAACCCACCGTCCATTCCGCCCCGGTTCCTTGGATGGCCACAGGCCATAAGCTATGATCTGAGCACCGTACCGCTCAGCCATGATATATAAAAGCTCCAGCGCATGACGTTCCAACCAGTCATCCGCATCCACAAACGCTATGTATTCCCCTTGTGCCGCACGCATTCCCGCATTCCGCGCAGCAGAAACGCCCGTGTTTGTTTTTTCTATAACATGTATGCGGATATCCTTTGTTCCATAAACAAGGAGTGTCTGATAAGAGGGATCCTCCTTTTCACAGACGCAAAGTATCTCAATCTCCGCAAGCGTCTGTTTCATAAGACTCCTAATACACCGTTCCAGATATTTTTCTACCCGATATACCGGCACAATAACCGACACGCGACATTTCGCTGTCCCATTCATCACTTCATAAACTCCACATAATGTGTCAGTACTTCTTCTGGCTTTCCCATTTCCCTCAGCTCCCCGTCATGAATCCACATGACCTCGTCACACAGGCTTTTTAATGTATCAATATTATGGGACACAATAATAACGGTTCTGTTTTTATCCGTTATCAGCTCCTTCATCTTACTGAGGCTTTTCTTTTTAAAGCGTTCATCTCCCACACTGAGTACTTCGTCCACCAGCATAATATCTGTTTCAAGCATGGCCGTAATCGCAAAAGCCAGCTTGGAATGCATACCACTGGAATACGTCCTGACCGGCCTGTCAATAAACTCACCGATCTCCGCAAAGTCCACGATCTCCTGCATCTTATCCCGTATCTGATTTTCACCAAAGCCAAGAAGCATGCCCGACAGGGCGATATTATCCCTTCCTGTCAGGTTTTCCTTAAACCCTACGCCCAGAGCCATCAGGGAAACTGTATGCCCTTTCAGATCGATGCTGCCGCTGTTTGGTGAAAAAACTCCCGCAATCGCGCGGAGCAGTGTGGACTTTCCACTTCCGTTTTTTCCGATTACTCCAAGTATGCCGCCTTTTTCTACAGTAAATGACACGTTTTTAACGGCTTCAAACGTTTCTTCATGCGAGCGCTTCTTGAATAAATTATGCCTTACCGTAACATTTTTCATAATTCGGTAATTAATACATACATTTTTTGCTTCTATTGCTATTTCCCTTTGTTCCATCAGATCACCTTCACATAGGCATTTTCGTTACGGTATATCGTATATACCCCGACAGCCGAAAGCACAACGGACACCAGCCCCCACATAACCAACAGATCTAGCTGCGGACTTGTACTGTATAATGCAGCGTTTCTCATGGAGGCGATACAGTATGCCACCGGATTAAACTGCTCCAGCAGCTCTCCAAATGGTGCAGGTATACGTTTCCCTACCGCATAAAATGTCCCCGTAAAATACATGAGCATGCTTAAAATAATTCCCACGATGTAAGACAAATCATTGACATACACGCCAAAATGCATCAGAATACTGCCAAGCCCAAAGGTAAACAGAAAAAAGACAATCATAACAGGAATCACATATAATATTCTCCACGTAACCGGAACCCGAAATACGATCAGCATGCCCACAACAACCACAAAAGACACCAGCATTTTGAATCCATTCACCAGCATGCGGGCAAAATATAAGATAAATTTGGGCAGATATACTTTGGAAATGATGCCTTTATTATTTCTGACAATATTGACACTGACATTCATCCCTCTTGAAAAAAAAGTCCACATACTCAATCCCGAGAAAATGAAAATCGGAAAATATTCCTCTGAAGCATGGAAAACGACTCCAAAGATCAAAGTATAGATCAGCATCATGCAAAAAGGCTCTATCAGCCACCATAGCCAATCCAGATATGCGTTTGCCACTTCCGAACGGAGGTCTGCCTTTGCAGATTTTATCGCATATTTGTAATATTTTCGAGTATCCCCTGCAAACCTAATCAGATACATCCTTAATTTTTCAAAGGTGATGTCGCGTTCTATACACAGACACATTCCCAGCGCCATACAAAAAGACATGACGCATCCTAAAATGGTAAACTCTATTTTATGCGATAACGTCATATGTGCTATACCGTCTCCCTTAATTCCTCTTGTCCATGCAATTCCATACATAGTAAGGCTGACCATGATTCCATACAAAAAGAAAAGACCTGTTTTTTTAATCACTGTCAGCCTTCCATGGCAAAAATAACTGTGCATAAACAGACCCATTAATGTGGGAATTATCATAATCAAACTATTTAACATATACACTTTCGGATACCTTCTCTGTTACGTGCACCGGCCGGTCAAAGCCTCCGCCATACACCCTTTTGCATTTCGTTGTTCCAGAATCCCTGATTGCCGCCTTTGTGAGGCTGCGCTCATACTTCCAATCATATTGTCCACGCTTTGTAACACCGAACAGCCAGTTCCTAAAAACATTCCGTAAAAAAATATTAAAGTAATTGATTGCCTTATCCAACAGATTTCCATGCTCCTTTACCATCAGGATCCTGTTTCTGATGGCATAATAATCCTTCCACTCATATCGTCTTGGATCGTTTTGAATCCTGTTTTCCTTCTTATGTTCTAATTTTGCATTGGTCACAACTAAAAATCTGCTAACCTGACGGATGCGCAATGAATATTCCGTATCATCAAAATATATAAAATACTCAGCATGAGGCAATCCCATCTGCTTAATCAGGCTGGTATCGGCCACCATTCCGCAAAACGATGCGATATCACATGTAAAATAATCCTGTTTATAGGTCTCTTCCTGCATGGTTTTCATCAGCAGTCCTGCCTTTCGCAGATTTCTACGATGGAATGCATCAATTTCCCCGCCAGTCTCTACTGTGCCTGCAAACGCTTTATACTGCGGATACTTACATCTGGCTGCCAATATTTTTTCCATATAATCCTCGGCAAGTATGGCATCATCATCTATCATCAGCACGCATTCAACATTCTTTTGCATTGCGCGTTCCATACCCGCCGCAAATCCTCCCGCACCTCCGATATTGTGTGAAAGATATATAATTTCCAAACTGTCTCCCTGATCCAGACTCTGCAAATAGGCCTTTGTACCGTCCTTTGATGCATTATCGACTATAATCAGGCAGGTTGGCCGACTCGTCTGATTCATCGCATGGGCAACACACTCACGCAGCAACCGCTCCCTATTACACGTAACAATGACAACCGCATATTGTGCTGACATCATGTTTCCTCTCTTTGATCCTACCCAATAGTGCATATGTGCATAAATCATGCATTTACGCAAATAATAAAAACAAGCTATTACAATCCTTTTCTAGAGTTATAAACTCTGCTGCTTAATACACTCAGTTTAGAGTTTATAACTCTATTTGTCAATACTTTTCTTCCTTTCACTTATACTGAACAAAGTAATGGATTCTTCATAACAGTTATATAACCGTAACAGTGGAGATGATAAGAATGAGATATAACGAGCGAATCCGCGAAATCCGCGAAGATCATTCCATAACGCAGCAAAAAATTGCAGACCTGCTACACATAGGCCAACGTACCTACGCAGACTACGAAAGCGGTAAAACAAGAATCCCGGTTGACAGTCTTTTGATTCTGGCCAAATTTTATGACGTCTCCATGGACTACATTACAGGAGCGAGCAATCATCCAACTAAGTATCCCGTAAAATAAGCAGCAGCTTTTCCCGTTTCATATTCAGAAAAGCCGCTGCCTTTTTATTTCGTGCCCCCTATTCCTTTTTTGCGGTCTCCGCTATGTAGCTGTCCAGCCTGCCGATTACAGTTTCCAGATCCTTGTGTAAAATGGCGAGATAGTAGCCGATCCCGCTGACTATCAGACTCCCTTTTCCCTGATCCTCTTCCTGCCCGTAAGCTGCCTCCAGCATTTTCATAATGCATCGCAGAGACTTCTGATTATACTCTACCTCCAACAGCTCTCTCATAATTCCATACAGTTCTTGCATTTTGGGTTCCTCCATCCTTATGTATTTTGGGTTCTTACGCTTTTATGATAAAGACTGATTATTGATTTTCTACTCCCAGGTCTTAACTACCTCAGAAAATTTGTGGTTATTTGAAAAGGCATGTGGTAAGATGATTAAAGAAAATTTTTCAACCTTGTTTGAGGGTCAGCACCTGACTCGTGGAGGCAAATTATGGGAATGTATGTGAATCGTGGAAATGAAAGTTTTGCAAGAGCAAGACAATCCCGGATTTATGTGGACAAATCCAGATTGATAGAATATACCAATGAAGTGCTGGATACGGAACAGTGCTATATCTGTAACAGCAGGCCAAGGCGATTCGGAAAATCCATGGCAGCGGGGATGCTGGCTGCTTATTATGGAAGAGGCTGTGATTCCCGCGAGCTGTTCGAAGGGTTGGAAATTACCAAAAAGCCGTCTTTCGAAAAGCACCTGAACAAATATGATGTGATTCATCTGGATATGGCTTATCTGTTGGTACAGAATAAGAGCGCAACAGACACGGTGGCTTTTATGCAGAAATGTGTGATTGACGAGCTGAAAACCCTATATCCGGGGATACTCACAGATAAAGATTCGGAATTGCCGTTTGCCTTATCTAAAGTCAACAATGCTGCGGGAGCCAGATTTGTGATCATCATTGACGAGTGGGACGCCATTTTCCGTGAGGCCGCCAATGATGAAACCGGACAGCAGGCATACATCCGTCTGCTCCGTGGACTTTTTAAGGGGGAACAGTCAAAGGATTTTACCGTGCTTGCCTATATCACGGGCATCCTGCCGATTAAGCGGTACAACAGTGAATCCGCATTGAATAATTTCAAGGAATTTACGATGGTCAATCCCAAGCGCCTTTCCGGGTATATCGGTTTTACACAGCAGGAGGTCAGGGCATTGTGCGACATGTACCATATGGATTTCGACGAGATGGCCCGATGGTATGACGGGTATTCTTTCCGGCAGGTACAGCATGTTTATAACCCGAATTCCGTGGTGAATGCCATTATGGATGGGGAATATGACAATTATTGGAGTAATACGGCATCCTATGAATCATTGCGGGAATATATCAGCATGAATTTTGAAGGGCTGAGGGATCTGGTAGTGCAGATGTTTTCCGGCGCCAGATGCGTTGTGGATATTGGTACCTTCCAGAATGACATGACAAGCTTTAAAAGCAGGGATGATGTACTGACTGCGCTGATTCATCTGGGTTACCTTGCTTATGACGTGACTACAAGAGAAGCCTACGTGCCAAACGAGGAAGTGCGTACTGCTTTTGCAAGGGCGGTGAAGGATACGGACTGGACGCCGGTGATCCAGGCGCTTAAGGATTCCGACAGGCTGCTAAAGGCAACGTGGGATAAGGACGCTGACCTGGTGGCGGAATGTATTGACAAAGTGCACAGAGAAAACACTTCCATCCTGCAGTACAATAATGAGAATGCGTTAAGCTGTGTGATTACGCTGGCATATTATAATGCGGTCAATGAATACACGTTGATCCGGGAAATGCCGTCCGGGAAAGGATATGCCGATATGGTATTTCTTCCCAGAAGAAATTCGACCAGACCTGCGCTGATTATAGAATTGAAATATGGCCAGTCCGCAGAAAGTGCGATGGAACAGATCCGGGAAAGGCAGTATCCTGAAACGCTGCGCGATTACCATGGAAACCTGCTGCTTGTCGGGATCAGTTATGACAGGGAGAGCAAAGAGCACTGCTGTATCATAGAAGAGCAGGAAAAAAGATAAATCAAACAAAGTATAGAAATAAAGAGGGAGTTATGAACAACAAAGTATTACGCGTTTTAGAATATCATAAAATCATCGACCGTCTAACGGAAAAAGCATCCTCCGAACCGGGAAAACGGCTTGCGGCGGCGCTTGTTCCCATGACGGATTTGGAGGAAATCAGGACGGCGCAGACGCAGACGGCGGACGCTCTGGGGCGTCTTTTCGCGAAAGGCTCCACGTCCTTTGGCAGCAACAGAGATTTGGGAATGAGCCTGAAATCCCTCGAGGTGGGGAGCGTTCTTTCCATCGCGGAACTATTGCGCATCGCCTCCTTTCTGGAAAACGTCAACCGCATCAAAGCCTACGGCCGCAGGGAACGGGACGATATTCCCGGCGATTCGCTGGACGTCTATTTTGACAGTCTGGAACCGCTCACACCCTTGGCGAACGAGATCAACCGCTGTATTCTCTCCGAGGAGGAAATCGCTGACGACGCAAGCCCTGCGCTAAAGCGCATCCGCCGCAGCATGGCGATTACCAACGACCGGATTCACTCGCAGTTAAGCTCCATGATTAACGGCTCCCTGCGCACTTATTTGCAGGACACCGTGGTAACCATGCGCGACAATCGCTACTGCATCCCCGTGAAGTCCGAGTATAAGGGACAGGTGCCCGGTATGGTGCACGACCAGTCCTCCACCGGCTCCACCTTTTTTATTGAGCCTGCAGCTGTGGTCAATCTAAACAACGAATTAAAAGAATTATCCATAAAGGAACAGGAAGAAATCGAGGCGGTGCTCGCCTCCTTAAGCGCACAGGCTGCTGCCCACACGGAAGCCCTTGCCGTGAATCAGAAGTCCATGACCATGCTGGACTTTATCTTCGCAAAGGCTTCCCTCGCCATGGAGCAGAACGCCACCATGCCGCTTTTTAATACGGAGCACCAGATCCGCATCCGTAAGGGACGGCATCCTCTGATAGATAAGAAAACAGTAGTCCCTGTGGATATTCTTCTGGGGATCGATTTCGATCTGCTCATCATCACGGGACCGAATACTGGCGGAAAAACCGTGGCACTGAAAACAGTGGGGCTTCTGACCCTAATGGGACAGGCCGGATTGCACATCCCCGCCCTGGACCGCTCGGAGCTTTCCATTTTCCGAGAGGTTTATGCGGATATCGGAGACGAGCAGAGCATCGAGCAGAGTCTTTCCACATTTTCTTCCCACATGACGAGCATTGTGTCCATCTTACAGGAGGCGGACGCGGATTCTCTCTGTCTTTTTGACGAGCTTGGCGCGGGAACCGATCCCACCGAGGGCGCCGCACTGGCTATCTCGGTTCTGGATCATTTGCACGGCAGAGGCATCCGCACTATGGCTACCACCCACTACAGCGAATTGAAGGTCTACGCACTCTCCACGCCTTTTGTGGAAAATGCCTGCTGTGAATTTAATGTGGAAACACTCCGGCCCACCTATCGGCTTTTGATCGGTATTCCCGGCAAGAGTAACGCCTTTGCCATCTCTTCCCGTCTGGGTCTGCCGGATCACATTATAGAGGACGCCAAACGGCACATTACACAGGACAAGGAGAGCTTTGAGGATCTGCTCGCCAATCTGGAGAACAGCCGCCTTACCATCGAAAAGGAGCAGGCGGAAATCGAGTCCTACAAGCGGGAAGTGCAGGCCCTAAAGGAAAGGTTGGAGTCCAAGCAGGAAAAAATCGACCAGTCCCGCGACCGCATCATCAGGGAGGCCAACGAGGAAGCCCGGGAAATTTTACAAAGCGCCAAGGAACTGGCAGACGAGACTATCCGCACTTTCCAGAAGGCCGGCGCTGCATCTTCCATTAAGGATCTGGAAAAATCGCGCCGCAAGGTACATGATAAAATCTCCGAGAAAAATGAAAAGCTGGCGCTCAAAAATGATAAACCCACCCACAAGGTTCTCAAGCCAAACCAAATCAGGCTGGGCGACAGTGTAAAGGTAGTATCCATGGGATTAAAGGGCAGCGTCAGCTCCCTTCCCGACAAAAACGGCAGGCTGTTTGTCCAGTGCGGCATCATCCGCTCTCAGGTATCCCTGTCGGATCTTGTCCTGCTTGAGGAGGAGACGGTGAAGACCGAAAAAATGCAGCGCAGCTCCTCCGGCAAACTGAAAATGTCCAAGTCCTACTCAGTTTCCACGGAGATCAATCTTCTCGGCAAGACGGTGGACGAGGCTCTCTCAGAGCTCGACAAATATCTGGATGACGCTTATCTGGCACACCTGCCCAGCGTCCGCATCGTGCACGGCAAGGGAACCGGCGCTCTCAGAAAAGCCGTACAGGGATATCTGCGCAAAAACCGGGTGATTAAAAGTTTCCGGCTGGGTGAATTTGGGGAAGGTGACGCGGGCGTTACCATTGCAGAGTTTAAAGAATAATGAAAAACGGGGTAATTATATGATAAATAAACAAAAAATCTTAATTGTGGATGATGACAACAACATCGCGGAGCTGATCTCCCTCTATCTGACGAAGGAATGCTTCGAGACAATGATCGTCAACGACGGAGAGTCCGTTCTGGCGGCAGTGGATAGCTTTGAGCCAAACCTGATGCTTCTGGACCTGATGCTGCCGGGCATTGACGGCTATCAGGTCTGCCGCGAGGTGCGCTCGAAATCCACCCTCCCCATCATTATGCTTTCCGCCAAAGGCGAAGTTTTTGATAAGGTGCTTGGACTGGAACTGGGCGCGGACGACTACGTGGAAAAACCCTTTGACTCCAAAGAGCTGGTAGCCCGGGTCAAGGCAGTGCTCCGCCGCTATAAACCGGCCGTGGCGGAACCGGCGGCGCCCGACATCAAGAGCGTGGAATACCCGGATCTGATTATCAACCAGACCAATTACTCCGTCATTTATATGGGGGAAACAATCGAGCTGCCGCCCAAGGAACTGGAGCTTCTCTACTTTCTGGCCTCCTCGCCAAACCATGTCTTTTCCAGAGAACAGCTTTTAGACCAGATCTGGGGATATGAGTACCTCGGGGACAGCCGCACGATAGACGTGCACATTAAGCGGCTCCGCAACAAAATTAAGGACCATGAAAACTGGCGCATCGCCACGATCTGGGGCGTCGGTTATAAATTTGAAGTACGCGAAAAGAGATTCTGATATGCGCAAGACACTCTATTTAAAATTAATATTGGCCTACATCATCTTCGGGCTGTTTGGCTTCGTGGTGGTAGCCACCTTTGTGTCCGATATGACTTTCAACCATCTCACCAAGGAAAAGGCCGACGCCCACTACCGGGAGGCCACACTGATCGCCAACACCTACGCCACCGACCTGTACAATACGGAAGTGTCTCTGGAAACGGTGAAGACGCAGCTTGACGCGCTGGACACTTACTTAAACGCCACGATCTGGATTATTAATCCATCCGGACGTATGATTTTAGACTCCTCAGCCCCGGTAGATGTAGAAAACGAGGTCGTCGTAGAGAATTTCGATCCCACGATCACTGCCGGCTCTTATTATACGGTAGGCGACTTTTTTCGCACTTTTGACGAGGAAATGCTGAGTGTCTTTGCGCCCATCACCTCCGATTACAAAGTAAAGGGCTACGTTGTGATCCACGCCTCCCTCGGCAGCATACAGACCGAGACGAACCAGCTTTTAAATATTTCCTATATCATGCTGCTTATCCTCTTTTTGCTGTCCCTGATCATCCTGATTTTCTTTACGGAGATGGTTTATATCCCCCTGCGCAAAATTACGGAAGCGACGGAGCAGTACGCCAGCGGCAATATGCACTATGAGTTCAGTGTGGAAAGCGAAGACGAAATGGGCTATCTGGCCGCCACCCTGTCCTATATGGCCAGCGAAATCGCCCGCTCGGAGGATGACCAGAAAAAATTTGTGGCCAATGTCTCCCATGACTTCCGCTCCCCCCTGACTTCCATAGAGGGCTATCTGAAAGCCATGCTGGACGGCACCATCCCCCCGGAGATGTACGAAAAATACTTAAATATTGTGCTGAATGAAACCGGCCGCCTGACGAAGCTGACCAACAGCCTTCTGACCCTCAACAACCTGAACACAAAGGGGATCATGCTGAACAAAACAGACTTTGAGATCAACGCCGTCATCCGCAATGTGGCCGCCACCTTTGAGGGCACCTGCCGCCAGAAGATGATCGGCATCGAACTGATCCTCACGGGCGACGAAATGTATGTGGTCGCAGACGTGGATAAAATTCAGCAGGTTCTCTACAACCTTCTGGACAACGCCATCAAATTCAGCCACCACGATTCCCTTATCAAAATCGAGACGACCGAAAAGCATAATAAAATTTTTATCAGCGTGAAAGACACCGGAATCGGCATCCCGAAAGACGATCTGAAACTGATCTGGAACCGCTTTTACAAGTCAGATCTCTCCAGAGGAAAGGATAAGAAAGGCACGGGACTTGGCCTGTCGATCACAAAGGAAATCATACAGGCGCACGGGGAAAACATCAATGTAATCAGCACTGAGGGGGTAGGAACAGAGTTTATCTTCTCCCTGCCGAAGTCTGAGGTGGAGGACGACGACTGAGTTGGCTGTCTTGCATATATGCCGCTGCTTTCTCTACCACGCATGTTTTCCTGTAGCAATCAGACTGTCAATATCCATAAATGCATTTTCTATTCTTTCCGTATGATAGCCCCAATAATTATCATAAATTTCCTGGGTAATTCTGCAGTTATCCCATTTCTCCAGCACATCTCCGGTTTTCATATCTTTATAGGCCGCATAACATTCAAGTAAATATATAAAAAATTTCATTTCTTCTGTCATCTTACTCACCCCGAATATAAATTGAATTGCAAGGATTACCCGTAATTCTCTCTGATTCCCAAATCTCAAAAATGGCTCCCGCTCCATACTGTGTCAATCCACATTCCTCATTTTCCAGCATTTCATGTGTTTTAGACGATACAAATTCGCGCAATGCGTTCATCAGACTATATCCATATTTATCGGCTATCATTTTTACCACTGCCTCATTATAATAATCAATAATTTCTGCTTCTAACCTCTTCATACATTGATAGCCTCCTTAAAACACAATATTCTCAATGCCTTTTCGGTTTTAAAGGCATACTGATCTTTGAGTTTCTGCGGTAACAGCAATTGTATTGCAATCTCTTCTGAAAAATACCCCTTCAAATAATTGTTTACTGTACGAATTGCCTGATCATTTGCCACAGGACCGATCACAACATCGTATTTTTCATCAATTACCGTTCCTATCCGATTTGCTGCCACATATTTGAGCCATTCTCTGTCAGGCCCATTAAACTTCAGAATATTCAACTCTCCCAAACTATATTCTTCACTTTCATAAACAGAGACCACTGGAATGATATAATTTCATTATTACTCAATCCCTCCAGTTAAGCCTGTGCAGCTCCCCTTCCGCCTGCATCCCCGCAAACCCGTTCTGCCTCAGCGCCTCATACAGCACAACCGCCACAGAATTGGAAAGGTTCAAGGATCTGATCTCCTCCATCATCGGGATGCGGATACAAGTCTCCTCATTCTCCACCAGAATCTCTTCGGGAATCCCGGCGCTCTCCTTGCCGAACATAATATAATCGTCCTGCCCGAAAACCGCCTCCGTATAGAGGCGTTTTGCTTTTGTGGTGGCATACCAGATTTTCGCATCGGGATGGTTTTCCCGGAAGTCGCCAAAATTGATATAGCGGGTCACATCAAGCTGCTCCCAATAATCCATGCCCGCCCGCCTGATGGATTTCTCGTCCAGCCGGAATCCCAGGGGCTCAATCAAATGGAGCGCCGTACCTGTCGCTACACAGGTACGGCCGATATTTCCCGTATTCGCCGGAATCTCCGGCTGGTGTAAAATGATGTGCATAATAATCCCCATTCTGAAGCACGGTACGGCGAACACACAAAATCAAGTATGCTACCTTTGCAACAACCGCCAAAATATATGCAGACATGTGCGCTCTGCGCTCTGCCTACAATACGCAAGTCATATCTACGCTTCCGCCCGCAGCCTCGCCACAAAATCAGCCAGCTTACCGATCGCCAGTTTCAGGTTGTCCAGAGAATAGGCATAGGAAATTCTCAGATATCCCTCGCCGCAGTCGCCAAATGCCGTTCCCGGCACCACAGCCACTTTCTCTTCCTCCAGAAACCGCTCTGCAAATTCTTCACTGGTCATCCCAAACTCCTTGATACAGGGGAACACATAGAACGCTCCAAAAGGCTCGAAACAGGACAGCTTCATCTCTCGGAAGGCGTTCATCAGATACCGTCTTCTCTGGTTGTAAGCCATACACATCTCCCGCACGTCTTCATCCCCGTTACGCAGCGCTTCCACAGCCGCATACTGGCTGGTGGTAGGTGCACACATGATCGCAAACTGATGCAATTTTGTCATCTGCTCCAGAATCTCTCTCGGTCCGCAGGCATAGCCGAGTCTCCAGCCTGTCATGGCAAAAGCCTTGGAGAATCCGTTAATCAGGATTGTCCTCTCCCGCATACCCTCCATCTCTACAATGGATATATGCTTGTCCTTATAAGTCAGCTCAGCATAAATCTCATCCGACATGACAAGTATGTCATGTTTTCTGATCACTTCCGCAATCTCTTCCAGATCTTTCCGCTCCATAATGGCTCCCGTCGGATTATTCGGGAAGGGAAGAATCAGCATCTTCGTCTTTTCCGTTATGGCGTCCTCCAGCTCCTTTGCCGTCAGACGGAACTCGTTTTCTTCCTTCAATTCGATAATGACCGGCACGGCGCCTGCCATAATGGCACAAGGCTCATAAGATACGAAGC
Source organism: uncultured Lachnospiraceae bacterium (assembly GCA_947174505.1). Taxonomy (GTDB): domain Bacteria; phylum Bacillota; class Clostridia; order Lachnospirales; family Lachnospiraceae; genus UBA3282. Next base: position 28,215 of record CAMWJF010000006.1, on the reverse strand, counting down.
TCGGCTGGGGAATCAGCACTTCGTCCCCGGGATTAATTACCGCGCGCAGCCCGATATCAATCGCCTCAGATCCTCCTACCGTAATCAGCACCTCATGCTGTGGATCGTAAACAACGCCCTGCTTTCTCTTTATGTAATTGCTGATCTCCTGCCGCAGTTCCGCCAGTCCGCTGTTCGATGTGTAGAACGTGCGTCCCTTTTCCAGCGAGTAAATACCCTCGTCCCTGATGTGCCACGGTGTGTCAAAATCAGGTTCCCCCACACCGAGGGAAATCGCATCCTCCATCTCGCTGACAATATCAAAAAATTTCCGAATGCCCGAGGGCTTAAGCCCAACGGCCTGCTTTGATAACATATCTCTCACGGTGACACCTTCTCTCTTGTATCTTCATACTTTTTCGTCAGAATCGTTCCATGGTCTTTGTATTTTTTCAAAATGAAGTGTGTCGCTGTGCTCAAAACGGAATCCAGCGTGGAAAGCTTATCGGATACAAAACCGGAAATCTCCTTCAAGGACTTTCCTTCCAGAGTAACAAGAAGGTCATACCCGCCGGAAATCAAGTATACGGAAGTCACCTCAGGATACTTGTAAACCCGCTCCGCGATATTATCAAATCCCTGACCCCTCTGGGGCGTCACCCGCACTTCAATCAGCGCGGACACCTTCTCAATAGAAGTCTTTTCCCAGTCAATCATCGTGTGATAACCGCAGATGATGCCCTCGTCCTCCAGAGCCTGCAGCTCGTTCACAACATCAATCTCTTCCACCCCGAGTATCACCGCCAGCTCCTTCAAGTCTATGCGGCTGTTCCTTTCTATAATTTTTAATAATTCTTCTCTCATTTTTTCCTCCATTCCGAAGCGTTTACGCTGAGGCCGCGAGCAGAATATCAGATTCTGCTCTGCGATCAAGAGAATTTGTGACGCTCCGGCACAAATTCTTGGTTGAATAAATTGCTCATCAGAGAATTTATTCAACCTTTTCCTCCTCCATGATTGTTTCTATTGGCACGTTCACCATCTTGGTTTATTCAGAAACTGCTTTCTCCCTTCATTGTAGAGCACCCTGTCATTGCCCCCTGTCGTGCGTCCGATCACTACCGCCGGAATCCCTTCCCGCAAAAGCGCTTCAACAAGGGCATTTCCGTCCTCCGCCGTCATAATGAGGCATCCGCCCGCCAAAAGCTCATAGGGGTTTTCCCCGAAAACCTCACAGATCTCTATGGTTTCCTGCCTGACAGGTATCTTTCTTAAATCCGCTTCCAGTCCGACGCCGGCTTCCTCCGCCATCTCCCACAACCCAGCAAAAATGCCGCCACGGGAAACAGCATGTATGCCGCAGACGCCGGACTTCATGGCGGTGGCGGCCTCCGGTATCACCGACAGATACCTGTCAAACGCGGCGGCCTCCTCAATCATGCGAGCCGGAAGCCGCTGCCGCAGTCTCTCGTAATTTGCTCCGGCTAGTCTGGCTGTTCCCTCCAGACCGATCCATTTGCTCACCACAATATCCTGCTCCGCACCCGCCATTTGCGAATCGGGCAGGGGCACTTTCTTCTCCTGTCCGCCGCGCAGTCCGTCTGCCGCATCGCGACAGGCCTCTATATGCGGTCTTGTGCAGAAAACGGCGCAGTCTTTCCCCAGCCCTGCGCCATTTTCTATTTCCTGCATATATATATTTGTCTTGTTAAGCGGAGAACGCTCCGATACGTTCTCCGGTCTTTTTTCCTGTCTCATGCCGTATGCCTTACTCTTCGTAGGATGACTCATCACAGTTCGGCCTTTGGCCTCACTGAAACGATTACTCCGCCGGTGGCGGTGTTTCCGGCTGCTGCGCTGCCTGTTCTGCTGCCGCCTGTGCCGCCGCTGCCTGCTCTGCCGCCGCCTGTTCCGCGGCCGCCTGATCCGCAGCCGCCTTGGCCGCTGCTGCCTGTTGTGCCGCCTCTGCTGCCGCCTGTATCGCCCCGGGATCTCCGCCGCGGTACGCACCGGCTACTGCCTTTACCTGATCCACACTGCCGGACGCCACGGCTGCCATGATAGCGTTATACGCACCCGGATCTTCCGTCGCCACTCCCACCGTCGCGCTTCTGGGCGCTTTCATATAGCTGCTGCTGTTCACCTGTTCACGGCTCACCTCCACGCCGTTCTCCTTCACAATCTTCCACAGCCTTGCCTTATAGCCCACATGAGCGGACTGCACGCTGCAATATCCCACCGGCATGGATTCATTTGTATAGATTATCTCCGTATTCGGCTCGCTTCTTTCAAGAATTTCGCTCTCATAAATCACTTCCCGGCCACTGTCTCTGGTTTCCACCCCATAGATCGTAAATGTGATCTGTTTCTCAGGAGTCGTATAGCCGTCTATATAAACAGGGTAATCCAGATTATTCTTAAACTTAAAATCTTTCCCGGATGACTCCGCAATGGCGGCATCTGCGGACGGATCCACATAGGTAACAATCATGGAATGATTGTAGCGCTCCGTCACCTCGAGCTCTGCCTGCAGCACTGCATTGTAAAGCGTGGTTGATACCTGGCAGATACCGCCGCCCAGACTGTCAACCACCTGTCCGTTCATGTAGGAAGCCGCCATATAATACCCGTTCTCTTCTGTGAAGGGCGTAATTGTCTCAAGCGTCGATATCTCATCCCCCGGATACAGGGTGATTCCACTGAGCAGTCTGCATCCGTTTGTCACATTTGCGCTTCTCGCACCGCCGGAAGTAGAAAAGCTGGTAGTAAAGGTACCAAGAACATCCTTCACCTTCTCCAGATCTTCCGCCCTGCCCTGCGGTTCCTGCGTCTCAACCTGCATATCCAGATCACAGGCGCCGCCCGTCCACTCGTTTGTCAGATACTCATATACACTCTCTGTCGTACCGTCACGGTCTACCACGCGGCCGGTCTGCCCTTCGGTAACCTCAAAACCGGCTTCCGTCCTGCGCAGGCTCGCGTTAACGGCCTCCTGCTCGTACTGCTCCGCGTTTTCCTCAATCACCGCGCGGATCTTGCTCTTATCAAAGTCAAAACTTACCCGGTAAACCTTATTCTTATATTCCAAATCCCGCAGCTCCTTATAACACTGCAGAATATCCCCGTCGCGGCCAAAGCTGGCGGCTTCCTCCAGAATTTCGCGGTTTCCCCATTTTAAACCGAGATCTGCGGCAGATACTGTTATCTCGCCCTCCTCCGGTGCATGCAGCGTAATCTGCGCATCGCCGAAGGCAGCGACATACGTTTCGATCGCCTTACCCGCCTCGCTCTCTGTCATTCCCGAGATATCTAAATCGTCCACATAGATTCCCGTCTCAATTATTCCTTCCTTAGCCTGCACCGGCATAACGACAAACGCAGCAGCAGCAAGCGTCATCGAAACCATCACAGATATTTTTTTCATAACCATTACCTACTCTCTACTCATCAAACCCATACCATTCACAAAACGCGTTTCCTGTGCTAAAATGAGTAAAGCGCAGAAGCCAGCATCGGAATGACCATCGCCAGAACGACGATAATAATAATAACTGATGAAATGATTTTTCTGGTTTTTCTGTTGAACTTCATAATACCACCTCAATCATCATTTTGCTACACTATAAATTAAGGAATGCCTTCACTCGGCATAAAGGAATTATATATGAATTTTCTAATTATTGCAAGCACTCTGGTATTAGCCGTAGCCATCGCCATAGCCTCCTCCAAAAGCCGGGAAAATGCCGCTGCCATGGAGCGGGAATTTTGGCAGCGGGAGCGTGCCGCAAACAATACCAGACGTAAACCGCTGGATGATCTGAAGTATATTAAGCTTCCAATGGAAATCTTTCCCATGGAACTTTTGCAGGATGTCCCCCGGATCGAGGATTACCGGGAGATCATTCTTTCCCTGAATGAGCAGCCCATCGTCAATTTCACGGGACTTTCCAACACGGAGCTGAAGTTGCGTTACGGTGCACCCAACATTACCCTCCTGACCACTTATGACCAGAATTATACGCTTCTGGCTCGTACCCTGCAGCAGTGGGCGCAGGCGCTCTACGACAACGGCTTTTCCAAAGAGGCTTGTCAGCTTCTGGAATTTGCCGTGTCCACCGGTACGGACGTAAGCGCAACCTACCGCCTGCTCTGCCGGATTTATCAGGAAAACGGCACCCCTGAGAAAATCAGCGCGCTCCACCCGATAGCCGAGTCCCTGTCCTCCGCCATGCAGAAGCCTATCGTCCGTATGCTGCAAGAATTTGATCAATCTTCCGGCTAGCCTCGCTGCGGCTCAGGCCTTCTACCTTATAGTCTACTATCAGTTTATGCCTGTCCAGCAGCTTATATAACTGTTCTTTTTGTGCAGTCGTAAGCGGCGTATCGCGTTTCGCCCGATAGATCAGCGGCTTCGCCCGAAACAGGCTCTTTTCCCCTGCCGCTTCTTCCTTTTCATAAAATTCTTCCGCCAGTCTCCGATATAACGCAGCCGTTGCCCGGGCGTCCCCCAAAGCCCTGTGCGCGTTGTGGGGAATCCCATAGTGCTTACATAACGCGCCGAGACTGCGGCTCTCCAGATCCTTCAAATATTTCCGCGCAATCTTTAGCGTGTCGATTCCCTGTCTCTCAAAGGTAAGCTTTTCATTCACCGCCGCCTTTTTCAAAAAGGAAAAGTCAAAAAGTATGCTGTGTCCCAAGAGCACATCTTCTCCCAGAAAAGTAAACAGCTTCGGCAAAAGCCCCCCAATCGGTTCTGCCTCAGAAAGCTCCCTGTCATGGATTCCTGTAAGCTCCACGATCCGCTCCGAAAGCTTCTGCCCCGGATCGACAAATGTTTCCCACTCTTCCGTAATTTCTCCCCGCTCTACCCTGACCGCGCCGATCTCTATGATTTTATCCCGCTTCGGGTCAAGCCCTGTTGTCTCTAAGTCAATGCATACATAAGAATCTGTCATTTTTCCCTCCATACCGGTTCCCCATCCCAAAGCAGTACCTATACCTTAATCGGCGCTGTTCGCTCCTGTGGCGCGCGTCAAAGGCCCATACGAAGATCTATTTAATGTTCCCTAAAGAGGCTTCCCTGTTTATGCAGAAAAATCAACATACCCCATATTCCCTATATCTATACCTGTCATCCCAAAATTCTACTATATCTTGTAGTCTGTCTGCTGTTTATTTATAAAAAAGACGTCTTTCCACAAAAATATTCTATATTGGATATTCTTATTAAAAATTGGAATATTTTTTTGCCCCAGATAAATTACAATAACAAAAAGGGATTACAAATGAAGACAAGGATAAAGGAACTTCGACTGGAAAAAAAACTGACACAGCAAGCTCTTGCAAAACAGCTTGGTATTAACCAAACAAGTCTGAGCAAAATCGAATGTGGGGCCAGCACGCCTGACGCTCTGCTTTTGGCCGATCTATCGCGTTTCTTTCATGTCACAACAGACTATATTCTATTACTCTCCGAAGAACGTCTGGCAGCAGATTCCTTATTGGCAGATAATATGTGTAACTTAAAAAAATATCAGCACCTTATCACCATTTACCAGAAAATGACCCAGAAACAGCAGGGTGACTTTTATAATTTCCTGTGCAGCATGTTAGGCATGAGCGATGATTTGTAATACGGAATCTGTCACAATCGTGTGACGCTTTGCCTTTCCACTATATATCTTTTTGTATCAAACAGCATATCTAGTCAGATTGTCAGCGCCCTGTAATGCTTAAACCCCTTTGCTGTCACATCTGGTCTACGCGTTATATGACGCTTCTAGTAAAAGGCGGGATTGCAAAATCCCGCCTCATTTCCTGTTTCCACACCATGTTACAGAATGGAAAGGAATCTGTCAAAGGCCTCCTGTCCCTGCGTATCCCTCTTGTAGACCCCCGCGTCCTCAAGCACTTCCATAAATACATTGCCGATCTCTTTGTGCAGGATCTCCATCATATGATCCCTGTCCACATTCGGGTAAGCGGGCATAAATTCATCCACCCAGTCGGCATGCTTCGCAAGCTCTTCGTCCTTGCGGATATCCGCACCCGACAGAATCGCCTCAGAGAGACGCTCCATCTCCCCTTTCAGTCTGGCCGGCAGTACAGCAAGCCCCATCACCTCGATCAGGCCGATATTTTCCTTCTTGATATGGTGCAGTTTCGCATGGGGATGATATACGCCCAGCGGATGCTCTTCTGTGGTGATGTTATTGCGCAGTACCAGATCCAGCTCAAATTTATCATCCCGTTTTCTGGCAATCGGCGTAATTGTGTTGTGTGGTTCACCGTCCGTTTCTGCAAAGATAAACGCCGCCTCGTCTGTATAACCCCGCCATTTCTCCAGGATCAAATCCGCAAGCGCAACCAGCCTGTCAGGATTCTCATGGGAAATACGGATCACGGACATAGGCCAGTTCACCACGCCTGCCTCCACGTCCGTAAAGCCCTGCACCGTAAAGATGCGCTCCACAGGAGCCTTCGCCATGGCAAACTCATAATGCCCGCCCTGAAAATGGTCGTGGCTTAAAATGGAACCTCCCACAATTGGCAGGTCCGCATTGGAACCCACAAAATAGTGCGGAAACTGCTTCACAAAATCAAACAGCTTACAAAAGGTATCGTGCTCAATCTTCATGGGAATATGCTGTGAGTTAAACACGATACAGTGCTCGTTATAATATACATAGGGAGAATACTGGAATCCCCACTCGCTGCCATTTATGGTGACGGGAATAACCCTGTGGTTCTGTCTCGCAGGATGGTTCACCCGGCCTGCGTAGCCCTCGTTCTCCCGGCAGAGAAGGCACTTCGGATAACCGCCCTGCTTCGCGTTCTTCGCCGCCGCAATCGCCTTCGGATCCTTCTCCGGCTTTGAGAGATTGATCGTGATGTCCAGATCGCCGTACTTCGTAGACGAAATCCACTTCTGGTCTTTCTCAATGCGGTAGCGTCTGATATAATCCGTGTCCCGGCTCAGTTTGTAGAAATAATCCGTTGCCTCTTTCGGATCAGTCCCATATTTTTCCCGGAACGTCCTGATTACCTCGCTTGGTCTCGGTGTGAGAAGGCCCATGATCTTTGTGTCAAAAAGGTCCCGGTATACGATGCTGTCCTCTATAAACCCTTTTTCGCAGGCGTAATCCAGCATCTCTTTAAGAACCGGCTCCAGCTCCTCCACAGTCATGGAAACGTCACCGCCCTCCTCCAGCTCATCCAATCCGAAAAGCTCCAGCAGACGGTTGGTCGTATAAATCTTATCCTCCTCACCGATTAACCCGGTAAGCAGACCATATTTTACAAGTTTCTTTATATTTTGCTGAATCATGCTAACAACCTCCTCAACTTACATCTGCGGAGAAGTCCTGTTTTATGGAACTTCTTCTTACACTGTTACAGCTTTGCCGGACCGTCCCCGATCTCCACCACATAGAAGTCCGCATTTTTCCCGACACGTTCCTTGTAAGCCGCACCCACCTTTTCCTGAAAGGTCTCCACGGCCTCGTCCTTCACAATGCTCACCGTACAGCCGCCAAAGCCGCCGCCCGTGATACGGGAACCGATCACGCCGTCTACTTTCCATGCCTCCTCCACAAGCACGTCAATCTCATCACAGGACACCTCATAGTCATCCCGCAGGGAAACATGGGAGGCGTTCATCAGCTCGCCAAACTCTTTCAGATTGCTATTCTTAAGAGCCTCCACCGCACGGATCGTTCTCTGGTTCTCGTAAACGGCATGCTTCGCGCGTTTTTTCCGCACCTCATCTTTGATCGCCTCTTTGTTTGCCTCAAACTGCTCCTCGGACAGATCGCCCAGACCCTTGATGTCCACCGCCGTCTTAAGCTCTTCTAACGCTTTCTCACACTCGCTCCTGCGCTCGTTGTACGCCGAATTGACCAATGAATGTTTTACATTGCTGTTGGTGACAATGATCTTCGCGCCATCCAGCACAAGGGGCGCATACTGATAAGACAGATCCGCCGTATCCAAAAAGATCGCGTTGTCTTTCTTACCCATCGCCGAGGCAAACTGATCCATGATCCCGCAGTTCATGCCGTTGAAATTATTTTCCGAATACTGGCCGATCAGCGCCAGATCCACATTGGTCGCGTCAAACCCAAACAGATCCCGCAGATAAAAACCCGTCAGCACCTCCAGCGAAGCGGAGGAGGATAAGCCGGAGCCGTTAGGAATATTGCCGTTTAACACAATATCCAGACCGCAGTCCATCTTCATGCCGCGCTCCGCAAAAGCCCACATAACCCCCTTCGGGTAGTTCGTCCAGCCCGCCGCATCGGAGGGTGTCAGATCGTCCAGACTGCTCTCCACCACGCCCATTTTTTCAAAATTCATGGAATAGAAACGGAGCTTTCTGTCCGTTCTCTTCTTAACCGCCGCATAAGTGCCGATTGTCAGCGCGCAGGGAAATACATGCCCCCCGTTGTAGTCCGTATGCTCGCCGATCATGTTCACCCGGCCCGGCGCAAAATATACGCCTGCTCCGTTCGCATCCCCGTAAAGCTCCTCGAATTTCTTCAAAACTGTTTCTTTCATACCCACTCTCCTTCCCTGCTTCCTGTCTTTCCCCCGCACCCCCGCACGGAGAATGCCGCAGCTCTTTTCACTCTATTATAACAAAAAAGGACTATCCTTAAATAGTCCTTTGTTACTGAAACCTGTCAAAATGTTAAATCTGATTCAAGCTGTTAATCTGACCAATAAACTCCTCCACCTGCCGCAGATACTCCCTGTTCCGCCTTGTCTCCCCTTTCTGCATCTCCTTTCTAAAGCTTGTGGGTGACATCTGCTTCATCTGCCGGAATGCCTTCGTAAACACCAGCGGATCATGATAACCGCAGGATAAGGCTATACTCTCAATGGGCAGGGAGGTAAGCTGTAAAAGCTCCGTGGCCTTCGTGATGCGGAAGGTGGTCAGAAACTGCTGGGGTGACATACCCATAGAATTTTGGAACAATGTGTAAAGATAACTTCTGTTGATGCACACATAATCCGCCACATCCGTCACTTTGATGGGATTGCAGTAATTATTCTGGATAAACGAAACCGCTTTACGAACATAAATATTCGCCCTGTCGTCTTCGTTGTGTTTCTCCACCCTGCTGCCCTCGGCTATGACCGACAGAAAAATACCGAGCTGCCCGTTCCGCCGCAGATCATGGGAAAGCCCATAGGTATTATGCTCCATCATGTCCTTCACGATCCGGTACAGCTCCTCCGATGCCTCGGATTTAAAAATCGGCTGTCTCACAGACAGACCGATATTGCCCACATACGTCGCTGCCTGTGTGCCGCTGAAGCCTACCCACACGTACGTCCACGGCTCTTCCTCGTCTGCCTGATAAAAAGCCAGCTCGTCGGGCATGATTAAGAATCCGTATCCCGCCTCCAGCGGATATTCTTCCCCGCCGATCGAAAATTTCCCTTTGCCGCTCAGAATATAGTGGATCAGGTAATGCGGCTTTAAGGCCGGCCCAAAGCTGTGCATCGGCTCCGTCCGGGAAAGGCCGCAGCAGTTCACGTACAGGCTTCCCGTCTGCTCTCCCGCAAATTCCAGTTTATATGCCTTTTCCATAAGCTTCCCCTGACGTCCAAGGCAGCGAATGCCTCAAACAGCGAAATGATATGTCATTGCGTTCTCTTTCTGCATGTAAGTATAACATATCTTTGCCTGCCAAACTATACCGATTCCGCCTTTGCCGCTTTCTTCTTCCGCATCACCTTTTCCCTTTTGCTGTTTTTCGCGTCCGCTATACTTACGCAGCCTCTGATAATGATGGTTATGATACACTTCTCTCCGATATATATTTGACGATGACGTCTACACATTTTTGCGTGCCGATGGAGCTGTCAATACAAAGCTCGTACTGATGCGGGTCGCCCCATTTTCTTCCTGATATATTTCTGTAATAGGCCGCCCGTGCCGCATCGGAACGCTCTATATTCTTTTTTCCCTCTTCCCATGTATCCCCATACATTTCCATCACCTTTTTCGTGCGGTAATCCTTCGGGGCATATATGAAAATTCTCACCAGATTCTTTTTATGGCGCAGGACATAATCTGCTGAGCGCCCGACAATCACGCATGAGCCGGCTTCTGCAATCTTTTTGATTACCTTGTCCTGTGCTATAACGGCCTGCTGTATCACATTGGTGCTTAAATATAAGTCGCGCATGACCGCATTTTCATCCGAATTGATGTTGGAGATAAACTCGCTTGCAAGCCCGCTTTCTTTCGCGGCAATCGCAGTCATTTCCTTGTAATAGCACGGGATATTCAACCCTTTAGCTACCAATTGGCCAATCTGCTTTCCGGCTGTCCCATGCTCGCGGGCAATCGTAATAATAACGCCCGGCGTAGAATCCTGTATTGTCTGGCCGCCCGTTTCCGGCTGGGACTTCTGTTTTTCCTGTTCCAGCGCTTTCCATAACCTTACCATCACAATACCCGTAATGGAAATGGCAATGATATCAGCAATCGGGGCCGCCCAAAAAATACCTGTAACGCCGCCAAAAACCGGCACAATAAGGGAAAAGGCTATAAGCAGTACATCCCTTAAAACAGATAAGGGCGCCGCTGCCTTTGCGTGTCCAATAGACTGCAGGAAAATAGCGCATACTTTTTGCACACAGGTAAAAATAATCAGGGAAAGGTATATCCGCAGGCATAAAACGGCAAATTGTGTGTAAAGCTCCCCGTCCGCGCCGAACATCTTAATGAATAGCAGGGGAAACGCTTCAAAAAGAACCGTGCATATAACGCAGACAATTGCCGTCCATTTGATTATGAGCTTTAACAGCTCCTGCACCCTGTCAAATTTTCCTGCGCCATAATTATATCCCACGATTGGCTGTGCTCCTGCCGCGATACCGATCGCGATATTTAAGACAATCTGGAATAATTTCATAATGACAACAAACGCAGCCAAAGGAATATCCGCGCCATAAACAGAAACAGCGCCGTATTTTACAAGCAGTATATTGTTTATGACCGTAATGATTACGATAGACAGCTGTGTCAGGAAGCTGGATGTACCCAGAGCCATAACGCGTTTTAAAATCCCCGCATTGGGGCGAAAGCTTTTCAGGGAGATTTTGAAAGTCCTGCTCCTTGTCAGATATGAGATACAGATAATAAAGCTGACAAACTGCCCTAATATTGTTGCATACGCTGCTCCCTTAATTCCCAAGCCCAATGCAAAGATTGCCACCGGGTCGCCTATGATATTGATCACGGCGCCGACCAGCATGGCGCACATGGCATAGCGGGGGCTTCCGTCTGCACGGATGATGGATGCCAGTGTATTCTGTACCAAGGCTAAAGGCATCATAGCATAAATAATAAAACCGTAGTCATGCGCCAGTGACAGATTTGCGTCTGTCGCGCCGATGAGGCGTAACAGGTTATCGCCCCAGAGATAGCTGATGGCAATAATGATCAGCCCACAGAAAAAAGAACCCAGCATACTGTTTCCTACGCTGGTATGAATGTCCTGCGTCTCATTCTTTCCAAAAGAAACACTCAAATCGGCCGCCGCACCGTCGCCAAAGAACAGCGACACGCCCCAGCCAATCACCGTAATCGGGAAAATCACCCCCGTTGCGGCATTTCCCAGATAGCCAACTCCATTTCCTACAAAAATCTGGTCTACAATATTGTAGAGGCAGGAAATAATCAATGAGAAGATACACGGGATCGCAAACTGTTTCAGCAGTATCCCGACTTTCTCTGTGCCTAAGTAGTTGTTTTGTTCCATAGATAAAACCTCCTGTTTTACAGACAAAAAACGGCACATGCTTTTGCATGTGCCGCATAAATCAAGCTCTTCCACATGCAGTCGCTTTCCGTACCGTAATCAGATTTACGGGCAAAGCCCTACATGTGTCGTTGAATGACTGTATTTATTTTTCTTTCAGCAATTATAACAAACTCATTTTCAAAAAGTCAAGAAAGTAAATTTTTTAAAAAAGCAAAAAATTTCAAACCACAGACTCAGCGTGTTCTTTGTTAATATCCCATTGCTTTCTTGACTTCGATGGTTTTTTCTTGTGATATAAGCATTTCCAATAAATGAAATGCAACATCAGGAGCAGTTTTAGGACATGATGATGTTATGATATTATTATCAACTACTATCCATTCATCTCCGAGTACAACTCCAAAATTTTTCAATTCCTCTCTCTTATATCCACCTCGCAAATGATATGTTGTTGCTTTTCTATTTCTTAATATACCACTTTTAGCTAATGGAAAAGCAGCAACACAGACTGACGCAATGGGCTTATGATATGAATGAAAAGAACGAATTAAGTTTAGTGTTTTTTCATGATACGCTTCCTTATAAAATCCATATTCTTCAAATCCTCCGGGTATAGCCAACGCATCATATTGATCTACGTCAACATCATCTATTAGAATATCTGCTGTTATGGACACTCCAAATGTACTGACAATAGTACGATTGAATCCACATATATCAATCGCTATATCACAATTAAAATCATCATGTGCCCATCCAACAACGTCCACAAAGGGACTAAATTCCATTGTTTCAAATGCATTTAAACACAATAATAATATTTTCATTTCCTTATCTCACCATAACTTCTAAATTCATCATCAGCCGTCCTCATAATCCTTTACATCCGCAAGCAGCTTGTCCCATGCATCCTCATGCTCCACATAGTAGATTGGGCACATTTTGCCGCCGCAGTCATAATGCCGCAGAATATCGTTCTCTGACAAGTGATATTCCTGTTTCAGCCAGGCCAGCGTATGTACCAGTGTATCATAAGTTTCCTGCGTGAATTTCCCGTTGTCGTCCAGATAACAGCACTCTATGGAAACGGAGTCCTCGTTTCTGGTGGCCACCGCGTAAGCCTGCTCCTCCAGCGGAATGCACTGAATCAGCTCACCCTCGTACCCTATGATGAAATGCGCACTTGCCGACCGCTCCTGTGTCTCGGCAAGATTGGCAAAATAACTGCGGTTCTGCGCTGCGGAGGTTCCGGGATTCGCCGTATAATGCACAAAAACACTTTTGATCTTTTTTAATTCCGTTCCGGGTCTGGAAAATTCATTCGGTTCCAGATAGTCCACCGTAATTGACGGCGGCTCAATCCGGTTACTTTCTATCTTTTCAGACACAACCTCCACAATTCCCTTGCCGCTTTCTGTCTTTTCATGGTGCATCATGCGGTAAACCGCCCCGGTCGTCTGGTAAATCAGAATCAGGCACACCCCTGTCATAAGGAATACAAAGAGGCGGTAAAGATTAAGCCGCCGTTTCCTCGCCCTGCGCCGTTTGGCAGGACTTACCGGCCGCAGATTGCCTGTGCTGCGGCGGTCGGAATGTGGCCTTGGACAGGGATGCCGCTGCCCATAATGAACCTGTTCGCGGTCTGCAAGGCGCATCAGGCGGAGATTGTCATCTTCCCTGGAGATTTCCCACAGCTCCAGGTTCTCCAGCCCGTCACTGTTTGTACTGCGCCGCGCTGCACCCGCCCTGCCGCTGCTTCTGCTCCTCTGCGCGCCGGACCGTGTCCTGCTTTGCGAATTGTTTCCCGATATAACGCTTATGCCGTCTCTTGCGCTGTTTCTGTGCGCATTTTTTGTCCTGTTTCCTGTACTCCCCGGGTTTCTGCGTCTTTCTACGGCGTATTCCTCCTGCCACTGTTCTGCCCTGCCCCGCGGAACGCTTCTTCTGTCACTCCTCTGTGCCTGCCCCATGATGTTCCCCCTCTTTTGTACTGTTACACATATTGTAATACATCAGTCTTTAAAATTTCTCTAAAATTAACGCGATTCTACGTCTATATATTAGAGTCGGGAACTTAAGAAAAAGGTTACATAATTCTTAATATTTTTTTATTTTTGTATTTCTCGCAATTCGACCACTTTTTTGCTTTTTGATATGCCAGCTCAAAAAGTTTCCGAAAGATACGTCTCCACTGCTATATGCAGTTCAGACAGCCCCTCCCGAAAAAGCTGTTCATCCTCGTAATCCGCATTCTGCAATACCGGAAGATCCTTTTCCAGCTCCTTCCGGTCATATATCATCATCTCAGAGCCTCCATCGGACGGCTGTTTTACTTCCATGGAAATCTCCTTCACATTTCCAATCGCATAAAACAGCATCGCCGCATTAAAATACAGCACATCCTGATCTTCCTTTGTGAAATAATCCGTGCTCATTTCATAATCCATCCGCAGAGAATAAGGCCTTTCCAACGTCTGTAGGGAAAATCCGCCTGACCGGTTGAGTGTGGGCGGCAGAGGCAGCGCTTCCGTCAGCGCGCTTACCCTGGCATTGTCCCCCACATAGGGCGTACGGTTTGCAGCCAGAGCATCGAAAAGCGCCTCACGCCGCTCCCGGTTCAGGCTCAAAATAATCACCTGATCCGCAGCCGCCTTCAACTCCCTGTCGATAAACGCCATTTCCTCCTCATATTTATCCTTCACTTTTCCGTCATAATCTGCCCTGACATAGACGTAACAGCCCGAATACAGTTCGTCCACATTGACCTCACTCGGCTGGTAAGTCGTCGTGGTGATCTGCTCGTTCGGCAGATAGTCCACCTGATCCTCCTCCAGAGGAATCACCTCATGTTCCGTGTTCAGCAGCGGGTTGCTTCTATCCTCCATGATATAAGTAGTGTCGTCGTTACTGTCAGTACCAGGCACGCCTGTCCCGACCCTGCTGTCTGTTCCTACTTGATCCGCCCCGGCTTCGTGTTCTGGTATATAGCTGTGCTGCGTCGTAAAATGGTCTTCGTCAATCAGCTCCGTCGTAATAGATTCTGCAGGCAGCGTATCTTCAGTTATAATATCTTCATGCCCCAAAACGCCCTCTGTCTCCTCCTTCTTTTCAAAAGACGCATCGGCACGCGTGGTCTCTTCCACCACAGAAGTGTAAGTATGTTCCGTCCTTGACAGAGGCTCCCCCAGATAAGCTCTCAGCAGATAGTTGTAGCCATCATACCCGACAGGCATAACCTCCCGCCCCTCGTCCACCAGCTCCAGCGCGTCCTTGAGCGGCATTCTGGAAAATCTCCCCACTTCCTCCTGCGCAGCAATATGATAAATGACAACATCGTCACTTTCTTTCTCCACCACACAGCCGCTGATACCGCCGATACTGGCAGGCAGAGAAATCTGCATATCCGCACCCGTAACCGTCAGCCCTTCCTGTCTGTCCACCGTTATCCCCTGAAACCGCGTGTCTTTTGTAAAAACAAACAAACACACAGCCGCGATCAGAAAAAGCGCGCCCGCCACGGCAGCATAAAAGACCTTCGGCTCCCTTGCAATAAACTGAATCCGCTCCTTCACGCTCTTTCCGCTGCCAGTCATGGTAGTGGCCGTGCATATCAGATCGGAAACCCGCCCTTTTCTTGTAATAATGGAGAGCAGCGTTTCCCCGTAGGAAATCCGTTCCTCTTCTCCAAGCATTGCCAGCGCCGCCTCGTCACAGGCCAGCTCGCAGTCCCGCTTAGAACAGGCGGCGGCCACCCATACAAGCGGGTGAAACCAGTACACCGTCACCAAAACACTGCGCAGCAGCGCCCAAAAGCTGTCACCGTGTTTTTTGTGGACAAGCTCATGGACAACCACATGCCGCAGTCTGTCAGCGTCACCGGCCACGTCCGCTGTCAGATAAACCGCCTCACGTCCCGGGAATCCGTACAGGCAGGGTGAAGAAATCCCTTCCGCCAGATAAAACGCGGGCAGACGGCCTCTTTTCATTTCCTCAGGCAGTGCAAAAGGCTGTCTGGTCTTCCTTAACCGTCGGCTGAATGCCATATTGGCAGCCAAAATCCACACACCTACAATAAGCGCGCCAAGCCCCCACAAAAACCACAGTACATCCAGCCGTGAAAAACCCAGTGTTCCCGCCATAAAAACGGAAGTCGGCCCGTCGGCTGGCATACCCTCCAGGGTCTCCCTGATCTCGTCCGTGGTAAACAGGCGGAACAGGATGCTTTTGGAATTAACCGACATCTGAATGGGTTCCTCCAACCGGATCGTCTCTTCCAGCCGTTCCGTTATGCCGCTCTCCTCCTCCACCAGATCCATCAAACGGAACCGGGAAAATGGCCCTAGGTCAAACTGGATCGAAACCGGTATCACTAACCGGAGCGCCACAAGAAACCATAGCGCATACTGTAATCTGCTGCTGATTTTTCCGCGAAAAATCCGTCGGATCAGCAGGATGCACAGTATCAGAACCGTTGCCGTGATCAATATCTCTTTCATAATCATCCTCCCATTATAGCAAAGCGTTCATCCGCACATGCCGATTGCCGTCTCATTGCAACTCACTCTTTTCTCCGCGCGTCACGTCCTGCATTTCTTTTTTTCGCCTGTTCCAAAATACCGTATAACTCCTGTATTTCCTCCTCAGACAACGCCTGATCCTCCACCATGGCGTTAACCATCATCCCCAGGCTCCCCCGGTAAACCTTCTGCAAAAAACCCCGGGTCTCCTGCATGGAAACCTCCTCCCTTGTCACCAGGGGATAAAATATCTTCGCCCGGCCGCCGTCCCTGTGGGCAACCGCGCCCTTTTTTTCCATGCGGGAAAGCATAGTGATCACAATATGCTTGTCCCAGCCCGTCTCTTTTCTTAATTCATTTTTCAATTCTGTAATCGTGCTCTCCCCCTCCCAGAGAAGATTCATAATTTTCCATTCTCCATCGGATAAACTAACCACGCTGTTTTCCATCCTTTCTTCTGCATGTCCGCCGGTTTCTCCACGATAACGAGTCCGTCTTCCGCTTCATACTGTCTTCTTCCTGCATTGGTATATTTTGGTATACGAACGTATACCTTATGATTGTATCATACGCGAAGGGTATACGACTGTCAACCCCCTTATTATGCCAATGAACGAACTGTCTGCCTGACCGTTTCCTTTGTATACCAAAACAGGAAACCCTCTTCGGATTTCCTGTTTTGGTTTTTCTGTAATTTTCCTTCTATAAAGAAACTATAATTGCCGGATGTTCCAGCCCTGCATAACTCAGTATCCCTCGCTGTACTTCCGATACAGCTCTTCCAGATCCGCCTGGTCCTGTTCGGACACATTTTCCTGCAAATACTCTTTGACCTCTGACAGGGAATCTCCGTCCACGCCATCCCCTACTATTTCCATCACATCAGTAAGCGTGTCGCTGTCCGCATAACGTTCGATAATCTCCTCGGCCTTCTGCTTGTCAGTTTCATCCATGTTATCCACAATCTCTTTGGCCTTCTCGGCCGCCTGCGGATCACCGCTGCTCTCAAGAGCCTGTTTCACCGCCTGTTCCATCACCGTCTCGGAAACCTTTTTTGTCACGGCATGTTTGACGCCTTCGGAAACCTTTTGGGTTATCGGCCGTTTGTCTGTACCTGTCAGCGATCCGCTGGCGAGTCCGATTACTACAACAAGACAGACCCCCAGCAAAAGCCCCAGAACAATCACCGGGACAAGCCCTTTTTTCTTTCTCTTTCTCCTGCTCATAAACGACTCCCTTTATATCTGCCACCGCTGCTCTTCCGGCAGTCCGGCATATCCATCGCCCACACAAAAAGCACGTGCCAAGGCTTAATATGCCCGCCCCCAGTAAACCATTTTCTTCGCAGGCTTCCCGCAGCACACGCAGGTATCGCCGATCTGCTCCTGCTCAAAAGGCATGCAGCGGCTGGTAACGGCCATCTCTTCCTTAATCTGATCTTCGCAGGCCTGCTCACCGCACCACATAGCTTTCACAAAACCAGACTTTTCCGCAAACAGTCTGCGGAACGTCTCCATGTCCTTCGCCTCGTAAGTGTGCTCCTCCCTGTGCGCTCTGGCGCGCTCCAGCATTTCCTTCTGCATCAGATCCAGAATTTCTCCCGCCTTTGTTTCGATCTCATCCAGAGAAACTTCTATCTTTTCTCTCGTATCCCGGCGGCAGATGACACACTTACCCGCCTCAATATCTTTCGGTCCAATCTCCACACGAATCGGAATACCACGCATCTCCTGCTCGGAGAATTTCCAACCCGGACTCTTGTCGGTGTCGTCCACCTTCACCCGGAATGCGTTCAGTCTGTCCTTCAATTCATAGGCTTTATCCAACACACCTTCCTTTTTCTGCTGAATCGGAATAACCATAATCTGCGTAGGCGCAATCTTGGGCGGCAGCACCAGTCCGGAATTGTCACCATGTACCATAATCACCGCACCGATCAGACGGGTGGTCGTTCCCCAGGAGGTCTGATGCACGTATTTCAAAGTATTGTCTTTATCCGTATACTGTATGCCAAAGGCTTTCGCAAAGCCATCGCCAAAATTGTGACTGGTGCCGGACTGCAATGCCTTGCCGTCATGCATCAGCGCCTCAATCGTATAGGTGGCAACCGCTCCCGCAAATTTCTCCTTGTCCGTTTTACGGCCTTTGATAACAGGGATTGCCAGTACCTCCTCACAGAAGTCGGCATAGACGTTCAGCATCTGGATTGTCCTCTCTTCCGCCTCCTCGGCCGTGGCATGAGCCGTGTGCCCCTCCTGCCATAAAAACTCGCGACTTCGAAGGAAAGGCCTCGTCTCCTTCTCCCAGCGCACTACAGAGCACCACTGGTTGCAGACTTGGGGCAGATCACGGTAAGACTGTACCGCATTTTTATAATAATCGCAAAAAAGCGTCTCTGAAGTGGGCCTGACGCACAGTCTCTCCTGCAGAGGCTGCATACCGCCATGGGTCACCCATGCCACTTCCGGCGCGAAGCCTTCCACATGATCCTTTTCTTTATTCAACAGACTCTCCGGGATAAACATGGGTAAATACACATTCTCCACGCCCGTCGCCTTAAAACGGTCATCCATCTGCCGCTGAATCAGCTCCCAGATCGCGTAGCCCGCAGGCTTAAACACCATACATCCCTTAATACTGGTGTAATCCAAAAGCTCCGCTTTCTTAACCACATCCGTGTACCACTGCGCAAAGTCATCCTCCATCGCAGTGATCGCTTCCACTAATTTCTTGTCTGCCATACTTTTCTCCTTTTCCATATTTCTGACTCTGCCCACATAAGCAGATTCGAAATGCTTCGCATTTCTCATTCGCGTTGCTCGTCATAACCCATCACTGCCCGTCTTGCGTGCAGGCACGCAGCCTGTCCGTGATGGCTTCTGACTCTGCTTATGCGCGCAAAAAACCGCCGGATTCTATCCCGAAAGGGACCGAAATCTCGGCGGTACCACCCTAATTAATGCGTATACCCGCATTCAGCTTCTCTTACCGTTATCGCCGGTGCTACGCTGCGCTCCTCACGCAGGACTCTGAGTCCGGTTCCGAACAGTTCCCGTAAAAGCCTCCCACCAACAGCTCTCTCTCTGCAACGTTTCCCATCCGTACTATTCTCTTCTTCGCCACGTTTTGCTATCACATCAGCCACCGTCGGCTGCATTTTTATCCATTTTAGCCGTATGGGCCAGTTTTGTCAACTGTAATTATTCTTCCTTCCGCGCAAGCTGTGCTCGAAGCTTTCGAATTTCCTCTTCTTTCTCCGCTACTATACGTTCATAGTTTCGTAAATCCTGTTCATGCTCCAGACGGTCCTGCTCTATTTTGTGCTCATAATTCCGTTTATCCTCCTCATAAGCCAGACGGTCCTTCTCTATTTTCCGCTCATAGTTTCGTAAATCCTGTTCATGCTCCAGACGGTCCTGCTCAATCTTACGCTCATAGTTTCGCAGGTCCTGATAATACTCCTCCCGGTCACGGCACCTCTTGCGCACCAGATCGTCCGCACTCATGCGGTATATGGTTTCAGACGCTTCCTGTAAGTATTCATCCTTGGATGCCAGCATTTTGATCTCCTCCCAGGTTGTGGCCTTAAAGAGCATGGCCCACTCGTGAATATGATACTTCTTATCCTCTTCGGTTGCCAAATCTATCCGAGATAAGTCTACCACATTTAAGGTGAGGCTGTCACTATATGAAGGCCTTAAAATCACAGAGCCGGTCAGCATTTCTGCCAACCGGCCCTGTTATCATACAATCTGCATTCTAGCCACAGCCACCGCTACGCGGCAGGATTCTCCTCAGTCCCTTCAGGATCTGTGGGTTCTGTGGGCTCCGTAGGACCTTCGATTTCTCCCCCGGTCTCCGTCACTTTCTCCACTATAACCGTTACTGCAAGGCTACTATCATCCGTAGTATTCCATGGATTAATGTACACAACCTGCCCAGCAGTCAGTTCCACGTCCGTGATCGTGCAGAAATACACCTGTCCTTGATCAACTGTTTCCGCAGACGATGTCTCGCAGGATGCCTTAGCCGCTTCCGTATTGCTGGTAAACAGGTCGTTCAGGCCAGCCTCCTCATAAAGGTACAATTTCATATTTTGCCCTGTTGCCGTCACTTTGAACTGATACTCACCCGCGTCGGCCGCCGTGAACTTAAAGGCCGCATTTTTCTGCCCCTCATCCAACGTAATCTCATTCGTCCCACCTATCACCACGTCAGTTATGGTCAGTTCTTCCGCCTTTACAGTAACATCCGTCGTATTCCCCGTCATGTCACTGTTCACCTTTATACATACTTCATCACCCGACTGCAGCACTCTCCTGAAATCAAAATACGTGGTATTGCTCTGTTCCTCCATAATGTCATTGACGGTGATTTCGACTATATTCGCGTTCGCAGTCCCACCGTTTTCCTCTTCCCTGACAGCCGCAAACCTGTAATTGCCGTCCTGCGTCACCTTATAGATGAGGTAGCGGTGTCTCTCTGTGCCCGGAACAGATACCGTATACGGACTGCCAAGCGCCATTTCCTGATCGGCCCTTGTAATGGTCAGCTCACAGGTATTCACGGAAGAAAGCTGCGTGGACATCCAGACCGTCTCCCCGGCCGACATCCCATATTCCGCTATTGTTTTATTCTCATCAGCAGCGTTGAGCGCATTGTCACCATTGCATGCGTCCGCCTCACTGCCGTACAGATATACATCCCATGGTGATGACAGGAAAAACTCATAAATGCCAGCTTCCCCGGCGGTAAATTTATAAAGGCCGCCGTCCTCCGCCGAAACAGGTGTTCCTGTCTCCACTTCCGTCACTGGCACTTCTGTCTTCTGCACGGTAACCGTCAAAGCTGAAACAGACCCGCCCCTATTTGCAATGGTCAGGGATACCTGATCATTTGCATTCAGATATACCTGGATCTCAAACTGGGAACCGTTTTCGCTATATTTTACATTCCCATTAACCGTTAACGTCACAAGCACATTTGAATCGCCTGCCGCCCTGGATGCCAGACTGTAGCCTGTGCCCTCTGCGGACGAAAAGGTATAGTATCCCGCATCCGCCACACTAAAGGTCAACTCCTGCGATTTTCCCGCCGCCACACTCACATCCTTCGGCGTGCCAACAGAGAGCTCCGGGTCAGACACACCGGTCTTCTCCACGCGGAAGGTATAGCTGTAGTAGCTATATAAGTTTGCTGCTCTCAGCCACACGCTTTCACCCTGCGCCAGGGTGTAACTGATCGAATAACCACTAACTTCATAATCATAGCTTCCGTTTAGCGCCGCATCCCTGCTGGTATACAAGTACAGATATTGCGTATTGTTATAGTTATTCGTAAAGGAGAACGAATAATCCCCAGCCTCCGGCGCGGTAAACTGGAAAATTTTTTCTCCCTCATAATTTGTCACCGTCGTCTCACCGGCTGCGCTGATGTTCTCCACAAGCTCCGCCTCCGACTGCGTCATGATCACTTCCACATAATAGGAGACATTTCCTGCTCTCTTCATATCCCCCGGCTCTGCCAGGGAAGAAAGATATACTGTCTCGCCCGCACGCAACAGCCCGAGATCCAAAGCGGAAGAATAATTCGGATCCGGCCAGCCCCCTTCACTCTTTCCAAGTCTGATCGTACCGCCGACGTATCCGATACCACTAAACCGATACTTCCCTGTTTCCGGTGCGGTAAAGCTGAAGTACTCTGTCTGCTTAATCGTCACCTTCCGTCTGTCATTCACACTGAGCGGCAGATAATCCGGCGCATTGTTACCGCCGTTATTTATGGACGGGCTTTCGTAATCCCACGGCTCATTGTCTCCATAATAATTGTAAGCATTTCCCACTGCCACCACTACAATATCATATCTTGCGATCACCTTATTGCCCCAGATCTTGGACTTTACCTCTAGGACTGTGCGGCCAGGCTTCAATCCCTTCAGGGTAATGCAGTAGGTTCCTGCCGCCGCCTTGACGCTTGCCACCTTCGCATCGTCCACAGTCCACACCAGCGTGTCATTGACACGACCGCGGTTCGAATCCACAGAAGCCGTCAGCGTGTAGGAATTCCCGGATAATACCTTCAGGCTTGTATTCTCTTCTCCTAATTCTTGACCCCATTCATATTCTCCTACATGCAGCGACATGCCGCCCCTGCGCTTAATCTTCTTATCAGCATCGGCATATTCATCGTCACCGATATAGCTTTCCACCGCCGGGATCTTGGTCGTCTTCACCTTGGTGGACGCCGCTTTCGACTCGATAACGTCATACTGTGCCTTCACGGTGACTGTGTACGAGCTCTCCCTGTTCAGTCTGGCTCCGATCTCACCCGGCCAGATTGTGTAGGTATCCTTCACCCGCTTCCCGTCATCCGTCCACACTTCATGACTGCCTGCACTATATCTTCTGCTGTAAATCATTTTGCTGCCGTCGCTGATCTCCACAAGGAAGGTCTCCGCGCCGCCCGCATGGGTAAAGGTCAGGCCAAAGCTGTTGTCTATGACATCAAATGCCTTCAGCTTCTTCACCGCTTCCAAATCGCCTGTTGTAAACTTAACCGTCGCAGTCGCATTATCCTTATCAACCTTCGCCACATTCTTATCCGTCAGTCCAAGCGTCAGGGAACCGCCGCTTTTAATCGCTGTCAGATAGCCGCTTTCACTTACTTTGAAGAAGCTTTCCTGCCGCTGGCTCTTAATCGCGCTGCGCACTGCATCCAGATCCAGCTGGCCAGCCGGATAATATGTCAGCTTAGTCTTGCCCAGCTTATAGGTAACTAAATCCGTAAGCTTCTGTCTCTGCCCTACGGACAGCTTGACAGAACCCTTGGCTGCCATGACAGAATCCGCGCCGTCCCTGAATGACAGCTCACCATAAACCACCTCACCGCTGACCGTATCACACATCCTGATAATAAGCGGATTATCGTCTGTCGGTATGCCGGTGAACTTAATCTTACCCTTCTTGTCTATGCTGGCCGCCTTATTTTTCGTGGTGAACTGATCCTCATCCGCAAGCTTCAGCGCATATTCCAGCTTCGGCTCCTCATAAAAATCCTTATACTTCTTCTTATCCTCACCTGCAAAGGGAAGCGCTATTCTGAGCTGATCTGAGGCATCCGCAGTGGGCTCCAGCTCACTTTCCCAGAAATAGCCGTAAGGGCTGCAGTTTACAGTACCATCCTTTAACCCGGAGAACCACATGAGTCTGTGATATCCCTCTTCATCATAATCCCAGGCATTCTCAGGTGCATTGAGATACAGCTCAAGACTTTCCACCTCAGACTTAAGCGTCTTAAAGCTGACAGCCGTTCCGGCCGCGCTGGCGTCTACTGTCTCCTTGGTGATAACGCTTCCGTCAGCCAGCTCCCTGGCCGCGCAGACATTCCTGACATACACGGTATAAGAGCCTTTTGTATTTAATCCAGCAAGGCGGACCGTATACTTGTTTCTCGTCTTATTGTAAGATTCATCCGCGCTGTCCTGATAAACCGGCTTGATGGCAAAGGCGTTCTTCCACTGATCCTCTTTCGTGGATACAACCTTCGCTTCAATCGCATTCGCGTTCTTCAGGCCCGGATTCTTCTCATTGTCTACGACATAGATTTCACGGCGGTAGCCGTCCTTCGGAATGTCATAGTTCACATCCACGTATGTGCCATGTGAGGTTACTTTTACAGGCTTCGGCGCAGATACCTTTGTCACCGTGATTGCCACTGTAGCGCCCTTGGCATCCTTACCCTTCGCATCCTTGATCCGCTCCAGCTTACCCTCAACCTGATGCAGGGGGAATACCTCGATGCTTGCCTTGCCTTCTTTCAGGGCTGTCACATAACCGTTTTCATTAACTCTCAGCACAGTTTCATCGCTGCTCTTATAACCAAGCTTAATGATATCTCCCATCTGTGCCTTGGTAATCTTTACATCGAGCTGCTGGGACTCACCCACCGCCATCTTTTTATCCGCGGCATTAAATGCCAGGGATTTCGGCGCGACAGCCTCCTCCAGATTACCAAGCTTTACTGCCTCGTCAAGCTTCAGGACATAGGTTTCCACATAGTCGTCTTCCCAGCGGATCTTGAAAGTTTTTCTTCCCTCCCTGGCGTCAAACACAACTCTGATGGGATCATACCCTACGACAATGCCCTTCTGCTTTTCTATTTCATTTTTATACATGGCGGTGGCAGGTACGGTGGCGCCATAATACGCCGGAGGCGTAATCTCAAATGCCACCAGGTTGCCCTCTGTGACGCCGGTTTCACCCAAATACTTCTCCGTGTAGTAGCCGATTCCTTCCAGAATCGTCACTTCCTGCGTCATCGTATCACCCGCGGCAGCGGCGCTCCTGACAGCAACCCTGTCTATGCCATTATACCAGACAGAAGTAATGCCCGAATTGCCCCTGACCGTGGAAAACTCTGCGGACTGCCCTGCTGCAACCTTATAGTTCCTGCTGAAGCTGATTCCATACTCACTATATTCATCTATAGGATAATACTCCGCCAGACTGGAACTCTCAACATCATACCGCACCTCAAAGTCTTTATCCCACTTCAGAAGCCAACTGTCAACCGGCGACTTCCGGCCCTTCTCATAGACGGCAAAGGCAGGCTCATCCGGTTCGCCGTATTCCGACCATGCCGGGATATAATAACCGTCCTCATATTTCTGCTCGGTAAACGCCCACTCGTCGTCGGGCGCATAGCCTTCCACATAAATATGTCCGGGTATATCCTCTAACACGTCACCCACGATGTAGCCCGCCTCATAGGTTTCCGGCAGGTTTGTTACTTTCAGCGTAATTTCCCGCTTCGTGATCTTAAATGTGCCAAGCTTTACACCCTGGGAAAACCAATCATCCGGATCAGGATTCGTGATTGGCGCATAGGTCTCGCTGCCGCCAAACCATACATAAAGCGTGTATTCACCCGCATCCGTAATCCACGCAAGATCCTCGAACTCATTGTATTCCTCATTGTAACCCATATAGGCAATGCCCGGATCCTCGATTACTGTCTCCGTGCCGTTTTCCACCTTCTTTACAGTTACCAGTCCGTCGGCAACCAGCTCTTTCTCGGAAAAAGGCTCCCCGTTGTAAACCTTCGTCTTCGCGCTCCACTTAGACGCATCCACTTCCACTTTTAACTGAGTCGTCCCCATGGGCTTCACGATAAGAGGCGCCGTCTCGGCTGACACGATTGTATAATTACGGCTGTAGTCTTCCCGCATATCATAATAACTGCCTGTATACACTGCCAGCTCCGCCGCCTGAATCGCATAGGAGGTCTTTCCGTCGCTCACAAAGGAATGCCAGTCATCCTCTGTGTAAATATTCGGCTCTGCCGCCCCTTCAATGATTTCCTGTACCTGCCAGATAACCCTTGTATGTTGTCCTTCCGGAAACGCAACGGCCTTTTCTCCCTCCGCGTCCGCATCCAGGATCGAGCAGGTAATTTCATTTTCATAGAAAAAGTCTGCAACATAACGTCCGGACAGGGTCTCATAGGACTTATCCTTATCCGGTATGATTCTTACTTTCTTCTTATCAATGGCATAATAAACATACTCCGGATTCTCCGCATAGTATAGCGTGCCATCGTCCGTCATGTCCTGATAAGTAATTTTCAGTCTGTAAATACCTGCGTCAGCCGGTGAAATTATGAATTCCCAGTCATATACCCGAGACCAATTATCTTCATTTTCCAGATTTTCCTTATCCTGCAGGTTTTCCGCAGCGTTATTCCTCTGCCACTCATAAGAAAACTCTTTCGCCAGTGTTTTGAGCTTTGTGCCCTGGGCATCCGCAGTCTTAAGCCCCACCTTATTCTTATACTGGCTCCGCGCGCTGTAAATCTCCCTGCCGTCATACACCTTGGAGTTTAACGTGGCGATCTGGCCGATCAATGCCGCATTCTCATCCTTAACCAGCTCGCTGACGTCAATTACTGCTTTTGTCGCCGCCGTAACCTCAACGGCCCGCGCCTTATCATCCGCCGTCTTTGTCGTATCGGTGGTATAATTGCCATCGTAACCGTTAATGTTTTCGGACTCATTGATATCCGTCCTGTGTCCAAAAGTGCCGTCTGCATTGTAAACTGCCTTTTTGCCGTCAAAAACAACACGGTATTCCCTGCCGCCTTCCAGCTCGTAATCCGCGTCCGTAATGCCTGTAAAAACAGTCCCCTCTTTCACTTCCAGCGACAGCAGGGGCTCATAGATCTGGCTCATATTGGAATCATCAAAAGACGTACCCCAGATCTGCTTCTTCTTAATCTCCCCGGTGATATCCTTACCGGCTTCATCCGTCACCACGTAGTCTGCCTTGGACAGTACTTCCTGCATCGTGGTTCCCTGCGGGAGAACCAGTTTTTTATCCGCATCCTTGACCTGTATCTTTAAGGCAGCGGGGGCAATCTCGACATCTATGTACGCAGATGTCTCCTGATATTCGCCCTCAATTCCTTCAAACACAAGCTCGTAAGTATACTCACCTGCGTCTACAGGCGCTACATTTATAGGATTTTCCTGTTCATCCCAACCTGTGATCCACCTTCCGGTAATCTCCGCGCCTTCCAGCTTCTTATATTCGCCGGTCGCTTCATCCAGATACTGCACCTCGGCAGTATAGTCATCGGAGCCCGGCCCTTCAGCCGCCTTTCCGTCATATGTTTTCAGCGTTATGGCATTGTTTTCCTGCCATTTTTCTGCCAGCTTAACCTCAATATATGTCTCAATCAGTTCCCCGATCTCGATGTCAGCCGTGAAAGCCGCCAGATCATAGTTGGCAGAGATATCCTTCTTTGCCTGCGCCGCGTCCGCTTTGATATCGGGTTTGATTTCCAGCGCATAATCGCCGCCCCGCAGCAGCTTGTCGTCGCCTTTTATTTCAGTCCCTGTCACAGCGTCCTTAACTGCCGCCACCTTTAAGTCAAAGTCCTCTGCGTCTAAATTATTCCCCGCGCACCTGACATAACTGATCGCCGGCAGCTTCACATCCTTCGCAGCCGTACCCGGCTTTACGTTTACCCTTTCCGACTCAAAGATAAACCGTACAGACGCCTTGGTGATCTCACACTCCACCTTCTTTTCAGTGCCGTCATGCTTGCCTTCCACCTTCGGATAGGTCAGTGTGAGCTCATATTTACCCACATTCACCGGCTCACCTGTCATTGCCGCATCCGCTCCCTGTACCTTCCATACGGCAGTCACGCCCGCGTCAAGTGCAGACTCTCTGGTGGTCTCGCCGTTTTCTGTCTTCGCAAGCTCAATACTGCTTAAATCAAACACGGAAGAGCCGGTATACTCCATCTCCGTCTCAAACCCGTCCGTGATAATCTCATACTCCGGCTTCGTCTGCGCTTCTGCCGCATCCGCCATAGGACTATTGTCCACAGCGTTATCTGCATCCGCTTCCCGGTTCTCTTCAGCCGCAGCTTCGCCTCCGTTATTTCCGGAATCCTCCGTTTCCTGGTCCGGGCTGCCCTCCTGCTCCCCCGTATTTTCCGAATCCGAAGGGCTGTCACCGTTATCCGTGGTATTATCCGGCGGATCTGCTTCTTCCGCCGGCCCAATATTATCTTCCTCCGGCTGACCGGAAGCTTCCGGCGATGGTTCCGTACTGTCGTCGCCTTTCCCGTCCGGTACTGCGGCCTCTGCCCCGGTCTGCTCCGCATTTTCACCGGGAGCTGCCTGAACCGCCGTGGGCGTCATACCGAAAACCATCGTCACTGCCAGTATCATGGCCAATAACCGTTTCGCCTGATACAGCTTCTTCTTTTTTCTACCCATTCTCTGTCCTCCTTACATACTTGTCCCAACTGGGATATTTTACGCATATAGCCACGTCTACCCCTGGGGGGGGGGGGGGTGGGGTGGTGGTGGGGTGGGGGGGGGGGGGGTGGGGGGGTGGGGTGGGGGGGGGTGGGGGGGGGGGGGGGGGTGG
>CAMWJF010000005.1 GCA_947174505.1 uncultured Lachnospiraceae bacterium | reverse complement strand
AATAGTCAGCTTTTAATACTCCAATCGAATCATAAATTGACATGTGAATCATTAGCCAATCACTTTTATTTACGCTATACGATTCCTCCCCCCCCCCCACACACACACATTCTCTCTTTACCACTAACAGCAATCCAATTATGATTATAGCTATGAGTGCCAAGTATTTTGGGAGTCTAAAATTACTTCTCATTTCTTACGTCCATTCTCATCTTTATTAATTTTGCAGGAACTCCTCCTACAATAGAATATGGCTCAACGTCCTTTAATACTACAGCGCCAGCTCCTATGACGCTGCCAGTTCCAATCGTTACATTTGATGTTATAGTTACGCCTGCCCCAATCCAGACATTATCTTCTATAACAATTTTCCCCAATTCTTTAGGCTGCCGTTTAATAGCTATATCTATGTCACTAATACCATGTTCAAACGATACCATAGTTACTCTGGGGCCTATACTTACATCATTACCAATTACTATTTCTCCGTTACCATCAATCCAGTCATACTCATTAAACGAAACGTTATTTCCTACTGTGATATGCTCTGGGAATTTAATTGTAACCATTTCAGCAATTCTAAGTCCACTTCCTGCACTTCTTAAAAATATTTTATAAAAACCCATTCGAATCACTATACCAACTGCTGACGGAAAATATCTAAATATACCCAATAAAAAATCTCTTAATATATATTTTAAGACAATGTCTCTTAAACTTAATTTTTCATTCACATATACTGGTAATTTCACTGTTTCTCCCCTCGATTAATTCACATCGAATCCTTTATCAAAATAACTTCCTTTACACTATACGGTGTATCAATTTGCACTCCATAATATGTTTTTATCATAATCTCACTCATCAGTCCAAATATAAACATCAGTAGCCCAATAATCACAAAGAACACTGTCAAAAGCGGAACCATAACAAACCCCGACATCTTCGCCCCCATAATA
The DNA here is from genome assembly GCA_947174505.1 of uncultured Lachnospiraceae bacterium. GTDB lineage: Bacteria > Bacillota > Clostridia > Lachnospirales > Lachnospiraceae > UBA3282. The sequence continues at coordinate 118,356 of CAMWJF010000005.1, read as the reverse complement.
TACAGCATTACCGACCACACGCCGCATATCCCACCTAATAGCAGAAAAAACATTCCAAAGGTGCCTAAGATATGCATTGGCCTGCAGGCATATTTATTCCAAAACCAGACAGATATCATATCCACAAACCCTTTAATAGTTCTCTTCCAGTTATATTTAGTCTTTCCTGCTATTCTTGGCCTGTGATTCACCACTACCTCTCCGACCTTAAACCCTTTGATTTTCAAAATAGCTGGTATAAATCTGTGCTGCTCACCATACAGATTAACCCCTTTAAAGCATTCCTTACGATATACTTTCAGTGAACATCCGCTGTCGTGAATATTATCTTTTACCAGAATTCCTCGTAAAAAATTAGCTCCTCTGGAAACAAACTTCTTCATTAAACTGTCTTTGCGGTTCTTTCTCCATCCAGATACCACATCAAAATTATTTTCTATCAGATATTCCAGCATATGTGGAATGTCTGCAGGATCATTTTGTCTATCCCCATCCATTGTCACTATGTAATCATACTGTGCCGCCTTAATTCCTGCGTCCATAGCTGCTGTCTGTCCAAAATTTCTGCGTAAAGCTACATATTTTAATGGCTCCAAAGTCTTGCAGATTTCTTCTGTCCTGTCTGACGATCCATCATTAATAAAAATAATTTCATATTCATACTTATTCTTTTCACAAACAGCTTTAATTTCTTTGTGTAATTCCGCTACATTTCCCTCTTCGTTATAGACTGGCACTACCACCGAAATACTGTACATGTTAGCCCTCCCTTTCCTAGACCTTAGCTTCTCGACTAATTCTCCATAAATATTCCTTGTATCCATTGTCACTAATATATTTACATTTTGCGAATAAACATTCCTGATGCCTCCATTTCTTTCAACGATTTTTCATACTTACTATTATCCGTGTTCTGCCCTTTTACCCAATCACAGAACTGCAGAAGACCCTCATCGAGAGAAATGCTCTGTTTAAAATCCAATATATCCTTTGCTTTCGAAATATCTGCAATATTATGTGCGATATCACCTAGTCGAAAATCTCCCGTAATGTTAATTTGACTTTTGCTGTCATATGTGCGCTTTAAGAATTCTGCTATTTCAATCACACTCGTACCAACACCACTTCCAATATTAATAGTCTCCGAATTACTTCTGGATTCGTTAATCGAATTAATGACCGCCGTTGCTGTATCCACAACATTAATGAAATCTCTGCTCTCCCGTCCATCTTCAAATATATTGATCGGTCTGTCCTCCAACATCAATGTCGAAAAAATAGACAAAATTCCTGTGTACGGATTTTTCAGTGACTGACCAACGCCATATACATTCTGAAATCGGAATATTGTATAATCAATTCCCATTGCCGGGCACATTGTCTCCAACATCCTTTCCTGCGCATATTTTGTAAACGCATATAAGGATGCCGGATTAATTTGACTGTCTTCAGAAGTATGCTCTCTCTCCAGTCCTTGTCCACAAATATTACAGTATATATTGAAATCGCCTTTCAGCATATTTTCTTTTTTACGAGAAGATGGGTACACGATACCGCATTTTGGACAACGATATTTACCTTCGCCATATACAGATCTGGAAGAAGAAAGAATAACTTTCTTTACTCTGCTTTCAGTTCCTAACTTTGAGATCGCCTGCAAAATATTAGATGTCCCCATAATATTAACTTCATTATACCGATTTATCATATACATTGACTGCCCAGTGCCAGTCTCTGCAGCCAAATGGATAATACACTCATTCTCTCCGATCGCCCTTTCCACCGAATCGTAATCCCTAACATCTCCTTTAATAAACTGGCACATGTCCTTAATAGATTCATAAAGATAGGACTTCTCCCATTCCTTCCCATGTATCTGCTGTGTCATTACATCCAAAACAGTAACCTCATATCCACCCATCCGATGTAACTGCTTTACAATTTCTGTTCCGATAAATCCGGCTCCGCCGGTAATAAGTATTTTTTTCATCTACATCCCTTTCTAAACTGTGAGCAAATCTAATTTTAGGTGCGCAAATAAGTGTAAGCAAATTCAAAATTTACATTTTATCCTAAACCATTCATCTGCATTCCCTTATTTCTTCTTTTCAAATAAACGCTATATCCCACATAAATAATCAACGTTGTTAATGATATAATAATCCCTAGTCTAAGACCAGGTCTCCTATAAATTAATTCCACAGTATGGCTACCTACACTACATTCAAATGCCATCAGCCCAAAATCCACCTTTTCAATGCTTGTCTTCACCCCATCTACATACAGGTTCCATCCCCTTTCGCATGGAATACTTATCATCGCTTTTCCATCAACATAAGACTCCAACTGCCCGATTACATGATTATTCTCAAACAATATAAAAGAAAAACTGCTCAATTGAGGAGCATTCGTCACCACCGGTTGGGAACAAATATCTTGAATATCCACATGCAAGTTGTTTAATGTATATGTTCCAGAATTATTAATTCGTACAATAAAACAATCTATTGCTCCCTCATCAATACTAAAAGTATTACTTTCCCCATTTTCAGATATACAAATCTTTCCTACCGAAAATTCTTCCTCTCCTTTTCTATAGAGCAATTCGGCATCTACATCGGCTGCTCCTGACATTATGAAACTCATCATATAATTGCCATTATAAGCTTTGTCAAAGTAAAACTCTAAATCAGCATTATCCAATACATTAAATTTGTAATCAGTTTCAGACATGGTAAGCATCTCTGCCCATGTACTTAGCCTAGGATAAACCGTTTCGCTTACCATATATTTTTCGCTCGCATCATGTTTCAATTCCCCAACCTCTGCCTCGTTTCTCACTACTAATGTATCCAGTAAGCTTAACTGTTTCTGACTAATATTTTTCTCACTATATTCCTCCTCATACATATATTTATCAAATACAGTAATCAGATCATACGCATACGGATTATAAAAGGAATCGTATTTTCCATATGATTTATCGTAAATATAGTTTGTATATTCCCTACTGCCTTTTGGTTTAATTGTATAACGCACCCCTAATATCTGCTCTATCAAAGGATTATTGATCGCACCGTCTCCTCTATTGCTCCAGTAAGAATAGTTCCTAGTAGTGTTTTTCAAAAATTCTATATAGCTTTTTCCCATATACATGGTCCAATATGATGTACCGTAAAAATTATATTTCAGTGCCTCTGCTCTTTCCCCTTTAAAATCAAGCCTAAAAAATTTATCTTTTGAATATAATTCTTCGCAAATATACTCCAATTCACTATCATATAGTTCGGCAAAACTAACACTATTAGTAACAAATAAATCAATTGTAGGAATTGACATAAATATATATTCTATTATTAGACAAAATAGGAATAGCTTTACCTTATGTTGTATTTTGTCCATACAAAGGAACATTGCCATATATAATAAAAATAAAATGATACAATATATTGCAACATCTCTCACAATACGTTCCTTAGAATACTCATCTATAAAAGCAATATACGTGAGTAATGATACAAATATAAAGCATACCTTAACAGAAATATTCAAATTTTCTTCCGCATTTAAAATATTTTTTAACCCCATACACGCCAACACTACCAGAAACATTGCTATCCATACCACAAATAATTTGTAATAATAATTGGCTACGCCAAGGTTATATAAATATGTGACATTTGGACAAAATAAATATAAAAAGAAAAGAGCTAAACCGAAATATGATACCTTTTTAATTTTTCTATTTGCTAAATTAATTCCTATTACAAGTAAAAATATGTTAATTATCCCTATATAAAATAATGGGCCATCTAGCCCATCCGGCTGAAAACTAGAGCAATTTGCCGGCCCAGCAAGTGATTCACTTAAAAAACCACACACTACCGCTAGCATTCTATCTTTTTCTGGCAGCCACTGTTCAAATTTCAAGCCACTGACCTGATTGGAAAATCTCCCTGCATTGAGTGTTGCTATTATGGTAGGAATCAAGAATACAGCGGATATCATAACCGATGTAATATATATTTTTGCTGATTCCATCAAACACTTTCTCAAATCGTATCCACCAACTATATAATATCGGATAATTGTATAAGCTAATAAAAAAATGCTACTTAGAATTATTTGATAGCCTCCACTTCTTGCAAAAAATAGAACAATGGATGTAATAAGCAGTCCTTTTTTGCCATCCTGAAAAAAAAGTTCACAGCCAAAAATTATCACTGCAAAATAGAACATCTCTGTCGAATAACTATACCAAGGAGCCCTTACTATCATCATTCCACAAAAGGTGTATGAAATGGCACCATATATCGAGATCTTTGTCTGAAAATTAAGCTTTCCTAAATATTGATAAGAAAAAAAGGCCGTCAGATATACCTTCAACAGCTCTATATATATATACGCTTTTTCATCATTTACAAGTGCCGATAGCAAACTAAAAACGTCGCCTAACGATTCTACATGAAAAGTCCCTCCTATCCCCATTTGGAATGTCCAGTCTGGGAATTTCCCACTTAATAATGTTCTTCTTATTGCTCTATAATAAGATGTAAACTGATAAAATGCGTCCCAAGTCGCTACGTAAACCTTCTCACCAAATAAAAATTTGTGATAGATTACAGTAAACATCAAAGTAACCAATAAAAAAAGATTTAAAATATTTTTATCTAAAATTCTCCAATTATCTTTTTTAAGCATATCATTCTCTCTTTTTGCTACAATTATCTACCCTTGATACTTGCTGCCTTTCGCTCTCCAAAATAGGCAACTCCCTCTTTAATCATTTGAAATTCCAACTTGGTGCTCTTTTTATCTTGCACAGAAAACCCTTCCAGCACAAATGTATACCGTTCCCCACCTTCAATCTGCACATCTTCAGGCAAGTCAATCCGATATCCCCGGTCAAATCCATCCTGCCATATACATAATTTTATGCTTTCTTCGTTCGTCCATACCCCCCCCCCCGTATTTTCTACCACAATACTAATTGTATATTCGTCTCCACGTTTGACTACTTTCGGAGCAGTATCGGATATAATTCGGGCATTAAGCTCCTCATCCGTGTATTCCCATTCCTTTTCAAAGCTGATTTTCGTTAGAATAACTAAAAACACAATGATTAATACTATTTTAATAAACTTCCTTTTGCTGTTCACATTACTTCCTCCATATTGCCAGAAGAGAACTCGTTAATTTATCAAGAAAATATGATACTATAAGTGTTATCATAATCATGAAGATAAACATACAAATTACATCCCCTTTATAAAATGTTGAGTTACTGAACTTTTTCATAAAAATTAACATTAAACGGTGATGAACCAAAAAAATCGGATAACAGAATCTGCCGACAAATCTACTAACTGCTATAAAAACACTGCCATTAAAATTTTCAAATAAATAAACCAATATTAAAAAAAATGCGGTACAGACAAAATAAGCTCGTATCATATTATTTATTGATTTAAGATCAAAAACTGTAAATATTGCTAAAATAACCATAGCTCCAAATAATATGTATCCATTCACCTTCCTGATGCATTTATAAAACACCATTCCAAAAACAAAAAACGGAATCCACTCAAAAAAAAGCGTCCTCTGATCATCACACAAATAGTCTAAAATTATTCCGCCCATATAACACACCAAAAAAGTTGCATAAGGAAACTCGTCCACCCACTTTTTCAATATCGGAAATATCAAATACATTATAATTAGAATTCCTAAAAACCACTCTCCTACTGTATAAAAAGTACTGTAAAAATAAGCCATTGTACCATCAAATCCAATAAGCGTAAGCAAACTTCTCGATATTGGAATATTGGAGTTATATCCGCCATCAATATAAAACTGTATACAAAAGAAAATGACGAATGATATCCAAAACATTGGATATATTCCTTTGATTCTCTTTATAAAATATGTTTTTAAATCCAAATTATCTTGATATACATAGAATAAAGACGCTCCACTTACAATGAAAAAAAGCGCACATCCTACCGAGCCCGTGTAAACAGAAAAAATATTATCAGGTAAAAGTTTAAGCGAATATGATATCTGATAGTACTCCAATGTTCTTGCAAAATGACAGACAAACACAAAGATAACCGCTATTAACTTTATTGCATCAAAATAGAGAATTCTTTTTGGGTTCAATCCACTATTTCTCCCCTCATTCCAATTAAAACCTTAGTTATTCATAATTCTGTTTATAATTTGATTATCCCCATAAACAATCTTCGAATCATACGCCCTGTCCGGAAATGCACCATATGACAATCTAATATTAAGATTTTTCTCCCTAATAAACTGCTCTACTCTGTCAGCTAACGATACCGGCATTCCTGAACATACATTAATAATTCCGGTATATTGATCCTGTGTACTTGCCATGGCAATCTGCTTGGCAAGTTCTTCCACCTCAATAAAGTCATACTTATTCTGACCGGTTGTAAATGGGAAGTCTTCCTTTCCCTCCTGCGCCGCCTGCAATATTTTTGTGAATATAGAGTGATTTTTCAGATCATCACCTAGTATATAATAAGCCCTTAGCCAATATATATTTACTTCCTTGTCCTTTGCATAAAGTAATAACGACTGCCTTAAAGCATTCTTAGCAACTCCATATTGAGAAAGAGGGTTGCAGGGCGTATTCTCATTAATTACTCCCTCCCAAAATCCTATTTCATGCATTGTTCCCATGACAGCAATTCTTAAGCAGCCACCGTCAATCATATCGCATAAAAATTGATAATGTGACGATAGATTCCCCATATGCGCATGCGAATTGTGTACAAATCCATCCCGCCACGCCAAATGAATGCATGCATCCGGGCATCCGGTTTTCTGAAATATATCAGTATCACCTGAAAAAATATCTATTGACAGAAATTCAGCCCTTTCGTCGATTCCTGTCGTAACGAAATCAACCGCTACAACCTCATGACCCAGATCGAGTAGTTCTTTCACCACGTGTCTTCCAATATATCCGGCCGCCCCCGTAACTAATACCTTCATTCTTATCTCCTATCCTCTCTAATTTGTGGTTATCCCATGCCGCCGCTCAAAAAACCGGCAAATCCACGCCTGAAATAGTTTTCATCTTGTACAAATCCGCAAGACAAGTTCTTTCTATATTATGGCTGGATCGATTTGTAATATAACAGTGAGCCATTTGAAAAAGTTTGTATTGCTCCGACATATCTATCCCATAAAAATTGATGCTGCAGGAGATCACATTGTACTCTTTCCACTCTTCATGCAATCGCTCAATTTGTTTCGTTTCTTCCATGCTATTGATGTTATAGGCAATCATCAATTCGGCATCATGATAATCAAACTTTTCGATAAATTCTTTCATTATCCTCTCGTGTAGCGGATAGTCATCCTCACTATCTATAAAGAATAAATATTTGCTGGCAGAACCAGAACGCTCTTCTCCACTACATGTACGCCCATAGTCTGCTTTTCCACTCGAATTCGCCACAATAAACTCTGCCACATCGCCCTGTAATAGCTCCTTCTGTTCAATCAACTTTTTACTTTCCCAATTCCACCATGCTATTCTAAGTAACTCGTCCCTTATCGTCTCTTCAAAGCGATAACCGACCACCTTTGCCGGATTCCCTGCCACAATGGCATATGGCGGAACATCCTTCGTGATCACCGCCCCTGCCCCTATGACTGCACCGGAATGTATCGTCACTCCTGCCATTATGATGACATTATTCCCTATCCAACAGTCATTTTGAATAATAGCCTGACCTTTCTTCCGAGTTCTATGATGCATTTGCCCTCTGGCAGATAGCTGATTTAAACTATCAGTATCTGCCAATTCCTCAACTATCCCCTGATAAACCGACTTATAATCATGGTTCATGTTCAGTAAAACTTTTATATTGTTTCCTAAAGAGCAATATCTTCCAACCTGAAAATTATGACAATAATCCTTACCCGTAATTTCCCATGGAGATAAAAGCAGCAAATCTCCTACGTAACTTCCCTTCCCAATGAAAAAAACATTGAAATTCTTATGCTCAATTTCCAGTTGTTTTTTATACAGCAAATCCTTGTTTACTTCATTTTCACTTATTTTAATGTTAAGCTCCATTATTTCTACCTTCACCAATTATACGGTAAATCCATTTCCCATATTTACTGTTCTTAATCTGATTCAGCTCATCCAAAAGACTGTCAATTCTTTCCTGTTTCTCTGACATAATGCTCTTCATATCTTTTAAAAGTTCTCTAGTAGCTTGCTTTTCTTTGTTATATAATGTTTCTACCTGATCTATATATTCATTTTTGCTCTTGATAATTTCCAAATACTTGTTTTCAACCTGAAATACCTTTTCTTCTAGCTCATGAATATACATATCTTTTGCAGCAAATCCCGCCTCCCTGTCCTGTTCTAATTCACCAATATAGATGTCCTTGGCCTTAAATCCTTCCTCCTTATCCTTCTCCAACTGCATGATATATTTATCTTTCGCAGCAAATCCCTCTTCCTTATCCTTTTCCAACTGCCGGATATATGCATCCTTTTCAGCAAATCCCTCTTCTTTATCCTTTTCCAACTGCCGAATATATTGGTCCTTTACCGCAAAACCTTCTTTCCTGTCTTTTTCCAATTGTCTAATATACTCATCCTTTGCCGCGAAACCTTCTTCCCGATCCTTTTCCAATTGTCTGATATACTCATCCTTTGCTGCGAAACCTTCTTCCCGATCCTTTTCCAATTCGCGAATATATCGAGCATACTGATGTTCCAGCGATTCAGGTACTCCCATGCTGATGTCTGTTGTATCCATAAATACAATACCCGCATTTTCTTTTAAATACCCTTCCCCATCTGTCCTGTTTCCCTTCTGACTCACATGTATTATTTGACTCTTCATATTCTCTCCACAACTTGCCAATCATTTTTTAGCCAACTTATCCTTAATTCCTTTAACCATATTGGATAATCTTCTTTTCCCCAACTGTGCTTTTAAGTCTTCCACCTGATGATGCAGGACATCCGCACACAGGGCAAATTCTCTCAATGTTTCGTTCTCATGCTCGTACTCTTTTAATTTATTCTCATATAATATGACTTTCTCTTCACATTCTTTTAATCTATTTTCCATTGCCAAATCATGAAAAATAGGTAATGCTGTCAATTTATAAATATTTTTTTGTGTGATTTGATACTCTTCTCTAAGGATTTTCCTAGTGTTCTCATTCTGAATCAACCCCATCAGTTTAATAATTCCCCCTACTTTCCCCGGATAGCCACAAAATACAGGACGCAAAAGCATTAAGGCTTTCTCACACTGCAACCTATCATGTGACTGCGCTTCCTTATTCACAAATTCATCCGAAAAAGCATCTATAAATAGTTCATCCGAAAGATCGTCAAAATAGCGTGACAAGACATACGCAAACTCCGTGTCCGATCTCCTGTTAACTGTATCTGACGGAGCGCTGGCGTTTTTCCCTGATATAAACCAGCGGTAATTTGTAAGCCGCTCCTGTATTACATATATGTCATATTTTTTAACAATCCTGATCCATAATTCAAAATCCTGAATCTGCACCAGTGAGTAATTGTATACCCCGACTTTTTCTATTGCCTCTTTTCTCATAAGAACACTCGGATGACATAAGCAGCTTCCATTAAAATAGAAATATTTGATCCATTCGGCACGAGATCGATTATCTACTTCAAACAGCTTAACCCGATCCGTATCATCCGCAGTAAGGAGTGTCCCCATTTCATCCACGACATTCACTAAAGTAAAACATGCCCCACATTCCGGATGCCCCTCCATATAGTCCATTTGCTTTTGTAATTTATCGGGCTGCCAGTAATCGTCACTGTCTATCCTGGCGTAATACTTCCCTCGCGCAATACTGATTGCATGGTTGAACGCATAACACATATGTTCATTGTTATCAAAATAGACTTTTCTTATTCTGCTGTCCTCAAATGAATCAATAATACTTCTTGATCTGTCCGTAGAGCAGTCGTCTATAATAATAAATTCATAATCGGCGTATGTTTGATTTAGAACGCTTATGATCGTACGCTCTATGAATTGTTCGCCATTATAATTTGACATAATAATGCTTATCTTAGGTTCATCAAGTTTCATATAACCTATCACCCTTCCGGTTTAACGCGTTTCGCTATCATACCATACAGCCTTTTCCCCAGGATACACCGAATTATCATCTTTACTCTGTTTCTTATTCCCTTTGGGTATTTCCATTTTTCGATCTCGTTTCTATAATTGACCGTTTCATCCCATGATTGCAGGAGGGATAGCTTTGTAACCTCTAACTCATTTTTTAAACAGGATATTTTATGTAACTCCTGATGTCTATCATCAATCCCCAAATTCCAAAACATTGTTTGATTTGCATCCCGTAGCATTTTATGCAAGTTTGTTATTTCCAATTTCCCAAACTTATCACTCATAATCCACGCTGCGTAGTAACCAGCCTTTTGTGTCGCAAATGGGTATATTCTCTCTATTGCATGCATAAATCCCCCGTCCCTGATTTCAACGGGCTCTCTGTCAAAATCATCATAAACAAAGTTCAAATCAAACAGCGGTTTCAATGCTTCAGCCCGAAACCAAAACATTGTCCCAAGCGGAGCAATCGGCGCTTTACCTTCCGAAATCGGTATTCCCCATCCCCACTGTTCTATTAATTTCTTCACATTGGTATAATTTTCTCTCCACTCACTGCCGATCAGATAATAATATGATCCATGACACGGCGTGGGCGGAACCGCCAGTCCAAGCCGCGGATTCTCGTCAAACAGCGTCACAATATTATTTACATATTCTTTAGATCCCAAAACATTTTCAAAACAATGATAAGCAAACGATTCCCCAATCATATAGGGCTTATCATACTCACTTTTTTTATCATGCGCAAAACAAATATAATCGTACTGTTTATAATAGGGTTTTAATCCAACCAGAAGCGCTGAAACATCCCTCCCTCTGTTCTCTATAAGTATAATCTTTACTCTGTCCAAGCCTAAATCCATGAAAGCAGCTTTAATTATGTCTTCTTTTTCTTTCGTGTCGGTAGTTACTAAAATATCCGCACTCTCGATCATGTTTTCTGCATATTTTTTACAATACCCGACCATATCCATATTGTATATGTGCATAAAAAGTGCAACTCTGGCATCCGTTCCCTGTTTCTTACTGTATTCGGCCGGCAACACATAATTAAGCTGCATCCGTTCCTTTATATCCGCCATATTGGCAGTGCGGAGCAGATTATCCCATATCAGATCCAGATTATAATCAGTTTCGTTTTTCAAGTACTCAAAAAACTCCATTGCAGACTGTCCACAACTGACATCCAAGAACTCCTCATATAAGTTATAAAAGGTCTTCCGCTTAAAAATAGGGCACCGTCTGTTTTTAACCAACTCCAACGGATATAACATCAAAGGATACTCACTATAATCTCTCAGATCCTGTGTCTTCACATATACACTGGACTTGAATCCCTTTCTTGTGAAATCTTCTGTAAAGATAGCTTCATGAAGACAGATGGCATCCGCGTAATCATTTACCTCCGGCATCTTTTCCCAATATTCATGAAACTCCTCACTGTTGATCATCCGCTTTCTGACTGCAATAAAGCTGGATTGGATATGCCGGGGAATATATCCATATTTACACTTTCCATATGGATCAAAGTCATGTCCGTAGTGCTCTGTAATTCCCCAAAAATCGACATCTGACCTATCCATCTCCTTAAACATTTCCATAAAAGGATATACCGGACCATAATTTGTAAAATTCATCAAAATCAGCTCATCATACTCAGCTAATTCATCCCAACCAACATACTCAATGCCCTTTTTATACGCCCAGACATCAAATCCCTTGTTTTCTCTTTCAATAATTAGATCTGCAACTTTATCTAATTTTGCATACCCTTCAGCGCCTAATTTCCCATTTGATACAACAACCATTTTTTCTACATTTTCTCGCAAATCATCTAACATATAAATATTGTAGTCATCTACAATACCATCTTTGTCCCAAAAAAAATAAATAGCTATTCTTTTCATATCCCCACCTCATACAAGCCTATATATTTTCCAGCGTTTTCTCCATACTGCATCGACAAGACAGATAAGTCATCCCTTGCCTTTCCACAGAATCAATCACATCTATTTCTGCAAAAGGTTCAATTTTTCCAACAACGTTTTCTTTTTCATCTATCAGATATAACATAAAATAGAATTTACCCATCAATAAATTCAAACTGTCAATTTTCAATTCCAGACAAGTATCTTTTCTAATCAAATATCCTATTCCTTCATTATTGAAAACTTCGCTGTAAATTTTTATACCATCTAAGCGGACTATTTCCATTCTTACATTTGCAAAAATTTCCGTATCATATTTAAACCTAATTCTTATCTTTACCTTCTCTCCCGTATGCCACACAGTCTTATCGTTATCTTCCACGTCGAACATTTCTACCGTATAAGATTCAATTTTATAATTTTTAACTACTGCCTTTCCATCCTCCTCTGTCTCAATCATGCCTCCGCGTCCCATATAAGCTAAGTACTTTTTTACCACATCCGCAGTGTCACCGATTGCAGAAATCTTCTTATTATTAATCCATATGCATCTGTCACAGACCATTTTAATCTGATCCATCGAATGGGACACCAATACGATTGTAGTTCCGTTTTTCTTAATCTCTTCAATTTTATTCAAGCATTTTGTCTGAAACATTGCATCTCCGACAGCTAGAATTTCATCAACTAATAATATATCTGCCTCTACATTAATGGCTACAGAAAAAGCCAGTCGCATATACATTCCTGATGAATATGTTCTCACAGGATTATTGATGTATTCACCCAGTTCTGAAAAAGCTATAATTTCGTCAATTCTTGCATCTATTTCCTGTCTCTTTAGTCCAAAAATTGAAGCATTAATATATATATTATCCCGTCCAGAAAGATCAGGGTGAAATCCTGCCCCTAACTCCAAGAGACTGGAAACCCTTCCTTTCACCTCAATGCTGCCACTGTCCGGATAAATAATCTTTGTAAGCAGCTTTAATGCCGTGCTTTTCCCACATCCATTTTTACCGATCAGGCCTACACTTTCGCCTTTATATATGTCAAAACTGACATCATTTAATATTTCATGCATTTCGAAATGGTTTCTATTTCTAAATAACACCTTCTCTTTAAGCAAGTGTCCTTTGTCAAAATACATTCTAAAGCTTTTCGACACATTCTTTACTTGTATTGCGATTTCTTTTTCTTCTATTGCGTCCATTCTAAAATTCCTCAACAAATCTTTTTTGCATTTTTGCAAATATGCACCAGCCAATAATCAGAATGCATAAACTTTCCAGCAATGTGATAAAAAGCATCTGCAAATCTGGCATCCTCTTATAAAACAAAATATCTCTATATGCTACAATAATTGTCGTCATTGGATTCAGCAATAATGCATTTCTGAATTCTTCCGGTACAGACTCTAAAGAGTAAACAACTGGCGTTGCATACATCAATCCAATAGATAAAATTCCAAATATTTGCTCCATATCTCTATAATAAACTGAAATTGTACTGCAGATCAGCGTTACACCCATTGCTAAAAAATATTGGATAAAAGCAACCAACGGAAAAACACATAATTTAACTAAATCTATCCCTATTCCTGAAATGAGTAATACAACAAAAACCACCACAAATGTCAATAACATATTCACAAACTGGCTCGTAGCAAACGCAATCGGTAAGACATGCCTTGGGAAATAGACTTTTTTGACCAATTCCTGTTGATCTATAACCGCCCGGGCTCCTCCTGTAAGGCATGACGCGAAAAAAATCCAAGGAACCAAAGCAACAAATAGATGCATATAATAGTTTTCAATGTTCATTGGCATCACAACTGCAAAGGCAAATGTATAGACAAGCAACTGGAGAAGCGGGTTTAGAAACGTCCAAAAAAATCCCAAAATCGAATTCTTATACCTGCCCTTCAAATCCCTCCTGACCAGACTAAATATCATTTCCTTATATTCATATATTTCTTTCATATTCAGGCAATACCTTCCCTAATTATCCTCGTATTTATATACTTTGTGCGGCCCCATGACTTTTCTTTTCGCGTTGATCACATTGACAAATACTTTCTTAGGCAGAATTTTTCTCAAAAAGTATTTAACCCGATAATCCCATCCGTGAAAATTAAACTTAAATCCACCGCTCATAGAATTACAAATCTGATTTACATAGTTAACCGAATAGTGCATCAACGTCGTATATTCGATCCTGGAATATTTGTCAGTCATCACCACTGCCGTATAAAACCCCGCCGCTTGGGCTACATAAGCATAACATCTTTCTATTGCATGTGAAATTGTCCCATCAATAGGCAGCGGTTCTTCGAGGAAGTCTTCATAATCCCAGTTGTACTCAAATAATTTTCTAACCGCTTTTGTCCTAAACCAAAAACAGGAACCATGGGGGGCAATCGGCACTTTAAATTTATCAATAGGAGCATCCACTCCCAGTTTTTTCAATAACTCTACCGTATTATAATAATTTTTTTCCCATGATCCTAATAAACTAATAATATAGGGGCCATGCGTCGGTTTTGGAGGACATAATACTCCCAACCTTTCGTTTTCTTCAAATAAAGCAATTACATTTTCTACATATTCTTTACTGCCCAGAACATTTTCATAACAATTATACGCAAAACCCTCCCCTATAGATCCAGGCTTGTCCTGCGTAACTTTCTTATCATGTACAAAGCAGATGTATTCATACTGCTCAATCAGCTCCCTGCCTTTGATCAAAAGGGCAGCCACATCCCGCCCCCTGTTTTTAACAAGGCTTACCTGCACTTTATTTGGCAACGCCTTACATTTTAGTTCCAGTTCTTTTTTCTTCTCATTTGTCTGCGTTGTTATATAAATATCTGTATCCACAGGTATATTTTTGACATATTTCATCATCTTATCAAATTCATCCAGATAATAAATATGTATCAAAAGAGCAATCCTTCTCCTTTGATTATCTTTTTTATGATCCGCCACCGCTTTAGAAGGGAGCGTATAATTCAAATGCAGATTTTTTGCTATATCAGTATGATCCATTGTCCGAAGAATATTTTGCCAGATCATACTCGTATCATAAAGTTTGTTCTCTTCCAAATATTTATAAAGTTCAAATACTACCTGCCCTGCTGTCGTTTCCAGGAACTGACCATAATCATGAAAAAAAGCTCTCCTTTTGAAGATTGGGCAACGCCTTTTTTCAATTAGCTCTCGAATATAGTAAAATCCAAGATTATCCGACATGTCCTGCAAATCGTCAACATCCACAGAGACTTCCCATTTATATCCAAGATCCGAAAAATACTTCGTAAAATAGGATTCATGATATCCTACCGATTCTCTATAATTATTAACTTTTCTAAATCCATCCCAGTAATTCTGAAATTCCTTCGAACACAGCAGTTTCTTTCTGCAAACCATAAAATGTGACTGGATATGCTCTGGCATGTAACCATACGGGTTTATACCAAATATATCCTCTTCCATCTTGTTATGTTTGGTTATTCCCCAGAAGTCCACATCTCTGTGCTTCATTTTGTCAAATGTTTCGCGAAAGGGAAAAATCGGTCCCATGATTGTATGATTTAACATAACAAGCTCATCAAACTGTTCAATCTTTTCCCAGCCGAGGCGGGATAAACCTGCCTTATACGCCCAGACATCCAATCCTTCATTCGGTCTGACAATTACTTCTGTAGTATACTTTTTAAATATTTTTTCTCCGTCTTCACACAGTTTCCCATTACATACAATTACCAGCTCGTCTATATTCCGGGTCAAATCATCTAAAAGATACGGTATATAATCATCTACTATCCCATCCTTATCGTAAAAAAAATATATGCATCCTCTATTCATATCGTTACCGTCTCTGACCATTTCATATATCCTTTATTGATAATAATCTAAATATATCTGTCTAACCTGCTAACCGCTTAAGCATGCACTTATTTGCCGAAGCGTAAAGCAAGAAACTGACTTATTTCTGTCCATCCTATACCTTGTCGAAATATATTTAAATCTTTTTTATTTTACCGCATATTTATAATTAATTATGACTTTAGAGTTATTTCCTCTAAGCATTTAATGTCAAAAAAAAGCCCACCAGAATCTGGTAAGCCAATTTTTAAATATTCACAATGAATCAATATACATGTATCGGTAAAATCATGACTAAGGACTGAATTCAGATCATTTATGCTCCCTCATCCGTTTCCACCCAAACCACCCCAAATGCAGCACATACCCCCACAGCAGATTTAAATAAGCCCTCCAGTACCGCTTCTTCTTAAAAAAATCCATCCGTTCTCTCTGGGCGCGAAGATTCTCATTCCAAAACCCCACCATAACACGCTGGTCTGTAATACTTCCCGGTCTGATCCGGTACAGATACAGCGTCCTTTGAGTCATCACAATCCGTGCCGCATTTGCAGCAAGCAGATGGCTTGTCAGCACATCCTCATGTCTCCGCCCAATCGGAAAGCGCACCGCAACGTCGCCCGCTTTCCCCTCAAAAACGCGCCTCCGATACAGCTTGTTCCACGAGACAGTTTCCCACGTCTTATACTTCCCATGCCACTGACGCAGCATCTGCTCTGACGTCATCCAAACTTCTTTGTTGCTACAGTGCCTGTCTTCCTGCTTATGTTTCGTTTCATGGCTGCCATGAGCGCCGTCATGCTTCTCTCTCCTGCCATCCACACGTGATAAGTTATTTTTTACTTGTACGAAATCCTTAGTCGGGCACTTTACATAGGCACAGGCTGCAATGTCGGCTTGATATTTCCCCAGAAGCTCATATAAAGTCTCTATGAACCCAGGCAGCACAGCATCATCAGAATCCACAAACGCCAGACACTCACCCTTCGCATGCGCAATCCCTGTATTTCTTGCCGCCGAAAGCCCTTTGTTCTCCTGATGAAGCACCCGCACCCTGCTGTCCTTATCAGCATATTCGTCGCATATCGCCCCCGAACCATCCGTACTGCCATCGTCCACGAGAAGAATCTCCAGATTCGTGTATGTCTGTGCCAATAACGACTCAACGCACTCGCCAATGTATTCTTTCACCTGATACACCGGAACAATGATAGAAACAAGTGGTGTTTCCTGCTGTTCTAATAATTTTTTCATACTTTCCCCATTCCGAAGCGTCACAAACTCCTGATTTCCCATATTTAATATAACAAATAGGGCGTAGAGTTGTATTTGATTAGATATCACACTCTACGCCTCTCAACTACTGCTATTCTTTTATTTCGTCAATATCTGTCAGGTTCACGCCCAGAGAATTTAATATTGCTTTTAAAGATCTATAATCCTTCTTTAATCCTTCATATGTTTTCGTCGCATTCTCTTCCCTGGCGTTTTTCATATGTGCCTGTACCTTCTGGAACTGTTCAACTACGTCTTTAACAATTTCACCGTTGGAGGGCATTTAATCACCTGCTTTCTATCGTGTCTGATATTGATTCCTACAATATGAGTATAGCAAACTACCAAAAAAGTGTAAAGAGCGCATATAAGCTGGTTTTTTCCCAAAAACCCATTGCGTGCATAAATTGCGCGAATTACATTTTCATGTTATGATAAATCTGCTCCAAACAACATCAATTTTTGCTATTCGGGAGGTCACCATCCGCTCATGGCTATAAATTTCAGACTCAGTATTATTATTCCCGTTTACAACGGCGAAAACTATATAAAAAGCACAGTCCGCAGCATTTTGGATTCCTCTTACCAGAATCTGGAACTGCTTCTGATTGACGACGGCTCCACCGACGGCTCACTTGCCCTTTGTCGGAAACTGGCGGAAACTGACACCCGTATAAGGGTATTCCACAAGGAAAATAGCGGTATCGGTGATGCCCGAAATTTTGGCCTTGTCCACGCCACGGGCGACTATATCGCTTTCTGCGACCAGGATGACAAAGTTTCCAAAGAAATGTATCAGAAAATGTTGACCAGAATCGCTGTTGATGGAAGTCAGGCAGCTCTTTGCGGCTCCTACCGACAGAAAAAAGATGGCGGGAAGGTTGCCTTTGAGCAATATACAGATCATGTATTTGACGGGCAGCTTATCACGGAAAAACTGCTTCTTCCCATGCTCTTTAAGGGTTTCGCCGCGCATGCCAACGACGAAATCAGCATCTATATGAATATATGGAAATGTATTATCTCCAAGAAGCTGATCGCAGACAATGCAATGACGTTCCGCACATTTGTCACCCACGAAGACGATTTTATTATGCTTCTGCAGCTTTTTTTGTGTGCCGAAAGAATATCTACACTGTCCGATATGTTATATTATTGGAATACCAACCTGAAGTCGGAAACGCACCACAGTGTGGAAAAATACCGTCCCGATCTGGAGGCGAAGCAGCGTCGCCTGACAGACTATGTGACAGGACAGCTTGCGGATCACGGGATTTCTGAGAATGTGATCAAAGAATACGTCTACGTGCAGCAGTGCCGGAATGCTTTGCAGCAGTTAGATAATTTAGTGGCATCACATAATCAAAATCACCGATCCCTCTCAAAGATTGCGGATATCAGAAGTCTTCAGAAATGCGACAGTGTCTTTTACATTCAATCCGCTGCAGACACCATCCCACCCCAAAAAGGGTTTGTTCGGAATACTCTAATTATAAGGCTGTTGCGCAAAAAGCACATTATGTCAGCCTACTATCTAAACCGTTTCATCAATACCCTCCGTTTTTTTGTGGAGAAGTATCGGATTACGGAGAATCTGGAGCGGCGGATGAAGAGGCGGACCTGATAATCATCCGTCTTTTTCATCCGGCATAAGCTCCTCTATTACCTCCCCCATCCTCTCCCACGAGAATCTCTCCGCCTCCTTCTCAATATTTTCCTGCATACTCTCCGCCTGATTTTCCCTGAAAAACCGAACCACTGCCTCTGCGATTGCCTCCGGGTTCTCCGGCTCCACAATATATCCCGTACTGCCGTTTTCCACCACATCCGGCAATCCCCCTACGTTGGTTACAATCACAGGTTTGGTAAATCCGTACGCAATCTGCACAATCCCGCTCTGTGTGGCGGAAGTATAGGGAAGCGCCACAAGATCCGCTGCTGCAAAATACTTTTCCACTTCACGGTCCGGGGTATATGCATCATGAACCTGCACCTTATCCTCCATCCCCAGCTCGCGGATCAGTTCCTGGTACTCTTCCTTGTCTGAGCCAAACTCCCCGACGACCCAAAGCTTCACCCGTTCAACCCCACGGCAGATCTCCGGCATGGCCCGCAGCAGATATTTCAGTCCTTTATACTCCCTCACGTATCCGAAAAAGAGCAGAATCCGCTCCTCCGACCCGATATGAAGCTTCTCCCGCGCACGCTCTCTGCTCATGCCCTCAAATCGGAACGCGTTATAGGTCGGATGCGGTGTCACCACATAATCCGGGTTCGGCCGGATTTTTTCCAGCTCCTTTGCCTCTTCTTTTGCGTGCACTATAAAATGACTGCCGTTATTTAATGCCAGTTTTGTCAGTATCTTATCCATCGGAAACCGCTCGTGGGGAAACACATTATGGCAGACAAACGTGATATTCTGTCTGCCCATAAATCGTGCCAGAAGAACATAGCAGGGCGCGAAATAAGGATGCCACCACTGGATCACCACCATGTCCGGCTTCTTACGTCTGATATAACGCGCTGTCCGCACAATATTGAAAGGGTTCGCCGTATGAAGCATGTACCGCGCACCCTCTATTTTGAAGCTGTCGTTGCTGTAGTCCCGCTGTTCCTTATGAAAAAGGAATTTCGGATACTGCATCTTATAGGAAATCATCTCCACATCGTGCCGTTTTGCCAGCTCCCGGCACATGAGTCCCGTGTAGTGGGATATCCCGCCCTTGTATGGGTATACGGGACCGATCAGAATAATTTTTTTTTGCATCATTACACTGCATTCTCCATATCCAATGATATATTCTGTATATTCGGATACAGGTTACTCCCATTTACATCTCTTATCAAAAAGTTATTTTATTTTAGCAGAGATTTGTAGAGTGATCAACGATATTTATTAAAAAAACTGAAAGCCTCTCCAGAAATACATTCTTCTGATCCGCGTAAGCGACACGTCAAACATACATTTTGTCCTTGTGCCCTTTAATCGGATATGCTACATTATAAATGCAAAAGGGGATGCCATAGATACGGCTGTCCCCTGTTAAAACAACATTTATGCTTCGTTGCACACCAGCCGTCACCTGTTCAAAATAGTTGGCGGCTATTTCTATTCTCTAAAATGTATAAGGCGCAAAAGTGTAAATGTAGCGTAACTCATTAATTATGCAGTAAAAAGCAGTAATCCGACATACCACTTTTTATTCTGCACAGGAAAAAGATAAGATTGTTAAGTCTGCAAACTTATCATACGAGGAGATTCTGACAATGGGAAAAGATCTAACGGGAAGGGAGTTAGGAATTGGCATCTGCCAGAGAAAGGACGGACTTTATACTGCCAGATTTACAGACAGGCTTGGTAACCGCAGGCAACAGTATTTTAATGAACTGCAGGATTGCCAGCAATGGCTTGCTGACGCACGATTTCAGGATGCACACAGAACTGTTTTACAATACGAAAATCCAACGGTAGATGCATGGTTTGATTATTGGATTGAACACATCAAAGGCAATAACGTCCGATTTAACACAAGAAGAAATTACCTTGAGCGGTACAAATGGAATATAAAACCTTTGATTGGCGAAATGCTGCTAAAAGAAATCAAGCCTCTGCACTGTCAGAACGTCCTTAACCAAATGTCCGCCCATTATTCCAATTCAGTCATTGATCACAGCCGCCTTGTTATGCGGATGCTGTTTGACAGTGCTGTTGAAAACGAGCTGCTTGCTAAAAATCCAGTGACCAAAAGTGTAAAATGCAAGAGCGGCAAAAAGCCAAAGGCGATGCGCGCACTGACAATTGATGAGCAGAAATTATTCCTTAAAACGATCAAAGGGACAAGCAATTACAATCAGTATGCATTACTTTTACAGACAGGTCTTCGAACTGGCGAAATGATCGGTCTTCGCTGGGCGGATGTGGATTTTGAAAAGCGGGTGCTGCATATTCGCCGGACAATGGAATATCAGCATTCTATCGGGGAATGGAGGATTGGAGATCCCAAAACAAAAAGCAGTGTCAGAGATGTCCCTTTGACACAGGAAGCTATAAACATTCTGAAAAATCAAAAGGAAAAACTAATATCCATGAACGTCGAATCAACAGAATTCCCAGACAACGTTTTTCTCTGCAAGGATGGCACACCAACAAAAAACAGTGCCTACGACTCAAAGCTTTTCTACTATTGCGACAAGGCTGGAATTGAACGATTTTCTATGCATGTTTTGAGACATACATTTGCAACGCGATGTATTGAAAGCGGTATGCGTCCCAAAACGCTACAAATGATTTTGGGACACTCAAACATCGGTGTTACTATGAATCTATATGTTCACGTGACGGAAGACGAAAAATCAAAAGAAATTCGGAGCATCGAAAAGAAGCTTAAAGTCCTATAATTTGGTGTACTATTTGGAGTAAAAGAGAGGCGGCGGCACTAAGAATAAGTAAATTTCCTGCTGTGTTGGATCTTCTGAACTAAGAAAAAGTTGCTTCAGAAAGCAATGGTGTTTACTCTGGCAGCAGCTATGCTTGTCGGGACGCCATTGTCTGCATCGGCAGCCGGTCTTGTCGATTTGTATAAGGTTGAAGATGGTTGGGGAAATACAGTTGGTCCAGAAGACCCGAACGATACCCGTACTGGTACAGTGACTTCCACAACTACAAGCACGGATACACGTATACTGGGTGTGGATACTGTACTTGAAGGTATTGTTTTAAGTCAGACAGATGTCGAACTGGAGATGGTTGGCGCCTATGACGGAAATCATCCAGTAACCGAACTTCTTGAGGTTGACTTTGTGTGGAGTGATGGTCAGGCACACAAAGCAGATGAGGAACTTCTGTCCAAGAAATTTAAGTGGGAAACAGATGACAGGGATATAGTTTCCCTGAATAATCCCAATAAAAACGGAAATCTTAGCCAGATGAATGTGGTGGCTAAGTCCGGTGGTAAGGCTAAAGTAACCGTAAGCCTTAACGATTATGAAAATAATATTCATTTTACGACAACAGCAAATGTAGTTGTAAAGCAATATGCAAGCGGACTGAGCTTTTCAAAAGAATTAGGTGAGGAAGCATTTGAAGGCGTATCCATTACACTTGAGGAATATCTGGTAAGGGATCCCAAGACTGCGAGTGATGAAGTATCCTATGAAGTTGTAAAAGGAAATGGAACTATCAAAAATGGTGTTCTGAAATTTGGGAAGCTGAACAAAGGTGACTCCGTAACGATCATTGCTATCGGTGAGAAGGTAAAATCAGAGCCTACAGAGATTAAAATTCAGAAAGCAGTACCGGCAACTAAGGTTGCAATCAAAAAGGTAGGCACAAATGATAAGATCTCAAAATATGATTGGCTTGTTAATAAAGAATCAGACAACCAGTTTGAAGTAGTATTAGACACAAAGGAAACAAAGGATATTACAAAGGATAGTGAAGACAGATATACGCTGTGTACAGACAGGATCACTTGGTCTTCTCAGAAGCCCGCAATCGTAGCAGTGAGTGGGAGTTCTAAAGGTGATGTGGTAACATTGGTTCCCAAGGCAGTGGGTACTTCCAAAATTACAGCACAGACATCGAGCGGAAAGAAAGGCACACTTAATGTAACTGTCAGAGCTAATCTGACTGGCTTTGAAATATCTGCGGATACCAAGACTCTGTATTCTGGTCAGTCCATTAAGCTGGATGCCACACAGTATTTTGCAAGCGCGGATGGTGATGCGAAAGAAAATGCAAACTTTACAGATGCAGGTCTGACGTGGTCATTTACCGGAGACGCTAATGAAGTTAAGGCAATGAAAAAGGTAGCAAAGCTCAATGCTAAGACAGGTGTATTGACAATTAATGCGGATGTTGCTGCGACAAAGAAAGTTACGGTAACAGCTACGAATGCGAAAAAGACTGGCAAGAATGGTGATACTGTAGGAGTAAATGCGGCGAAGAGCCTTGATCCAATTGGAGATAAAACCTTAGAATTTGACTTAAAGCAGATTAATATCACTGATATTACAGTATATGAGAATACGAATGCCGAGACAGGAAGAATAATTGCACGTGCTTATGTTGACTCCAGTGGCAGTAAGCCGAAGCTTGTAACAGCGAAGATTAATAAGCAGCTCAGCACGGTTACGATTCCGGCAGGTATTACAAGAACATATGCAGTAAAGGCTGAAGGAACTGTCGTTGATACTGGAGAAAAAGTAGCTTTTGACATCGAGAATACGCTGAATTGGGCTTCCGCGAAGGAAAAGGTTGCTGTTGCCAAGAGAATTGATAACGCTAAGAGGGGTAATGTAAAGGCTGAGAGTAAGGGAAGCGCTAAGATCACGGTAAGCGGCGCTACCACTCTTGACGGTAAGAAATATAAGGCAATCAGTGCAAGCTTTACGGCTTCTGTTACTGCACCTACAAAGTCCATCAAACTAAGCACAAAGAACAGTGCGATTGCAGCAACAGGCAAGAAACAGACTGTTACGATCAAGGCAGCGCTGGACAAAGGCTGCACATCTAAAGCAAAAGAGATTGTTTGGGACGCATCCATAACGGATGGTGTTACAAAAGAAACAGAACCGCTTAAAGTAACAGGTGGTAAGGTGCAGCTTGCAGCAGGTGGTTATAATGCAGGCGACACAATTCTTGTAACAGCTAAGATTCCGAGTGCAGGCGTGCAGTCGAGAATGACCTTTAAGGTTGTAAAGCCGAGTGTTGCAGTAGAAATTCGTAACAATAAGAGTGAGAAGCAAGATATTTTCACAGTTGGCAACAAGAAAAACAATGCTGAAATTAAGCTTAGTGATGCTTCGACAAATCTGGAGATGGTATCTATGGTTAATGTAGGAAGCAAGGCGACCGCTGATTGGCAGCCAGCTGGTAGATCAGATAAGGACTATGAAGTAGCAGGTGTTACTTATACTGTAAATAAGAAGGGTATCGTACAGATTGTAGGCGGCGAAGTTAAAGGAATTAAGCCTGGCACTGTAAAGATTACAGCGACAACACATGATGGCAAGAAAGCAACTTTGACAGTTAAGGTTATTGAGTAACATTGTAAGTTAATAGCAGAATCGCATTTTAAAAGCAGGAGAGAATTATTACTATTCTCTCCTGCTTGATACTTATTCAATTACAATATTTTCAAATATAGTGCTGATATTTAACATCGCCGCGGTGGCATTCTCTATATATTCCGGTACATCAGTAACCTCAGCTTTTAAAGTTGCTGCTTTTCCATCTGTCATCACAAATTTAACCGTTACTGCGCCCGTTCTAAGCGGATGGATCGTCAACTTCCCGTTGTCTCCCGCCTTCACATAAACAGCTCCTTTTCCGCTTACCGTATAAGAGGCCATCTCTGCACGCTCGGCACCATCAGCCACACCATTACCATTTGCTACTGAGGACTCAATGTATGCGCAAACGTCAAGGTTCTTATCCGTTACCACTTCCTTTTTTGCTACATCAGTCAGCTTTCCATCCACATCAAACTTTTTAAGGACAACTTTCTTGGTCGGATATACAATCGTCATGGTTATGGAATCACTGGCGCCGGTATTCTTAACCGTAGCATTCACAACAATGGTGTAACCTTCCTCATAGTCTCCAGCCGGAATTGTCACTTTACCCAAGTTTAGAGTAACATTAGCATTCTCTTTTTCTTCACCTTTCTTATCATACAATGTAGCTGTCCATTCAATAATATCTGCGCCATTTAACTTATTCTTTGTGGTAGTTCCCTTATCCAGCGTAAGCTTGATATTATTGATCTTCAGGTCTGTGCGGGCTCCCTTCTTATACGCTGCCGGAATGTAGCTGTTTTTCACAGATAATTTAATACTCTGCGAAGGTGCATTAACAGTATCCTTGAAGGTTGCCTTGATGGGAACATATTTCCTACCTTTCTTTGTCACACCGCTTACTGTAATGGTAGCGGAACCCTTCTTTACAGCCTCAAGATATCCGCTTCCACCCTCTTTCCAAGCCTTAATTGTCTTTCCATTACCCGATGCTGTCCAAGCCAAGGCATTAACGGCTTCTTCCTGCGATAAGGGTTTCTCTTCCTCACCCTTAGTTGTCACTTTACCCGTTGCAGCCAGTTGATATTCTGCCACCTCTCCAACATTAATCGTATCTGTCTTTTTCCCAGAGGTCTGCTTATCTCCCGATTTGATAGATAGGTTCCAGTTTGATTCGTCATCACTTACTTTTTTAACCGTAATCGAATCAATTTCTACCTGCGCTAACTGGAGATTTGTTACGTTGTCCTTCTTCCCATCAGTCTCCTTAAAAGTAAAGGGATGCTTGTTACCCTTGCTTTTCTTCGCATTTACGGCCTGAACCGCAATCGTCCAGTCATCCGGCCCTTTACTACAATCCTGCAGGATTTCCAGAACACCTGTCTTTGCATTGAGCTTTGCGACCTTCGACATCTTTTTCTTATCAGTGAATTCCCACTTTATCAGCCCCTCAGCAGTAAAATTATCGCTGGTAACACTGACATCATTGGCATCTTTGGCAAAACGCTGCTGTTCGACCATCTCATTCAAGTTTACGACCTGTCCGGTATAAAATGTTGCATCCGAACTACTAAGTGTAACACCAGTTAATTCAGCACTGACTGCGACATTGAGCTTAAAGGTTTTCCCGCTGGATACCTTTCCTATAATCTGCGTGTTACCGGCTTTATGGGCTTTCAGGGTTATATCGCATTTATCCTGATCGAATTTTACAGCGCAACCGCTTCCAACTTCTCTTTCGCCTTTAACGGTTTCAACTGTTACAATCTCATCGTTCGCAGAAGTCCAAGTAATTTTATCTGTACAGTTCTTGTCTTTATTTCCTTTTTTCCCATCCACTGATGCTTTTACTTTAGCTTCCAGCCCTTTATCATTGACCAGCCATGTGAGCTTACTGCCCTTTACGTCATCCCCGCTGAATGAAAGCTTTGTGGCGTTAGTTCCCGGCAAAATTATAACGATACCAACACTGCCATTTTCACTGCCATTATCCGTAGTAGAGACATTTTTACCGCTCGCGGCAACCTTGACTGGCTTACCCGAAGCAGTTTCTTTATTCAGCTTAAGAATACCATTTTTAAGGGTAGCCTTCTTACCGCCATCATCAATCAATGTATAGGTCAATGTGTCAGCTGTGTCTACCTCATCCTCGCCGACATACCGCTTCACATACTCATCCAGAACAAGGGAATTGCCTGTAAATGCATCCTCTTTAATTTTTTCATTATTAAATAGAAGTTTGGTTGCATACCGATATACAGTCACCTTAGTCTCCGCCTTGCAATCAACCTTCCAAGTATCATCCTTCAGGCTCACCGTAACGGTAGCTTCACCGTCTTCCTCGCCCGTCAATATCGCAGAACCCAAGTTCCTGCCTTTCAGGCCTCTCGCTGTAACTACCTTTAGATTGCTTGATTCCCACTGCAGTTTCCCCAGCAGTTCCCTCTCTGCATCTTCGTTCCAGTTCTCCGGGACAGCATCTTCCCACTTAAGCTTAGCCATTAGTCTGGTTGTTTTGGAACCAAGCAGTCTGACATTTGTCTGATCCAAAATAATCTGCAGATTAAACTCCTTATCCTCTATTGGCCCTGTTTTGCTACCAGTACCTGTGTCGGTATTGGTGTTGGTGTTACTGTTGTCCGCATCATTATTACTTCCGTCCTCAGTCTGATATAGATCTAGAAGACCAGCTGCAGACGCAGATAATGGTGCTCCGATCAGCATAGCTGCTACTAAAGTAAACACCATTGCTTTCTGAAGCAACTTTTTCAAATATTTTTTAGATATTTTTAGCACAAAAATAAGTTGTTATAACAATTTGTTTTGTTCGTTTTCAAGATGATTTATGAACCTTATTATTCACGCTAATAATACGCCATAGTTAAATTTACAAATGATATTTGGGAACACCCGAAGAGTTATATTCTGGACAGGCCGTAGTCAAGGACATATTAAAACAGTTTTGTGTACGCCTTTTTGAGAATAGAATATACTGAAGATATAATTATCAACCTGCAATCCTGTACATCGTCTTCCAACCATGAAAATTTTACAGCGAGGTTCTGTCACTCATCCCAATAGTCCAAGGTTTCCTGCGTAGTTGTACTTATTCCAAACATAGTTCTTGCAAAATCCTCTCGTTCATCGTACAGCTCCATAACATTTACATGATTATCTTCCATGTAGTATAAGAAATAATTTTTGTGCGAATAGATAATGTAGTATTTTTCAAATTCTTTTTCAACGTCATATATAGTCTTTATCGGTATTCCGGTATTCGAAAAGGTAAGCCTTCCTTCAAAATCATCTATAACTGCAAAGAAACGCTTTTTTCCCGTTATCTCACCGCATAACTCTATCAATTTAATTTTTAATGCAGCCAGCTTTTCTTTGACAACCGGGGAATAAATAATCTCATACATACTATACCCCCAAGCTATCCCGGAGTTGCCTGGAGGTAATACCACCTTCAAGATTCATCCGCTTCTCAGATCGCTTCAAATCTGATTGTATTTGATCCCATGCCATTTCTTTTTTTTGCCGTTTTGAATATTCAAGTATATTGTCAACATAGATTTCTACCATGCGAAACTCATCATAGGATAATGTATCTATTTTCTGGGTAAGTTCCGTTGTAATCATTTAATCCCTTCTTTCTTTCAAATTTCTATGGTTTTATTATAACAGCTATTCATAGAAATTACACTACAAAATATGCGAAGCAAATTATGCATCATATTTTTTGTACTAAGAAATGTCAAAAAATTTATAATATATGCAATCATATTACACTTGAAAAGATATTAAAACGTTAAAAATATGATTATATTCCATTCGAATTTTTTACGAAAATATGTCCATCGAAGTTGGAAAAAGTTGCTTCAGAAAGCAATGGTGTTTACTCTGGCAGCAGCTATGCTTGTCGGGACGCCGTTGTCTGCGTCTGCAGCTGGTCTTCTAGATCTATACCAGACTGAGGACGGAAAGGATGATGCTGCGAACAACAGCAACAGCAACAGTAACACCGACACCAATACTGACACCAACACTAATACAGGTCCAATAAAGGGCAATGAACTGAAGCTCGAATTGGATCAGGCAAGTATTGATCTGATGGGCTCCCAGACGACCAAACTGACAGCCCGCCTTGTCTGGGACGGTGCTGTTTCGGATGGCGCGAACGCAGAGTTGGAGAAGGAACTGCTGCACAAACTGGAATGGAATTCGAGCGATAAGCAGATAGTTGAAGTTTTAAAGTTTCTGGGAAACAAGGAAGACAAAGAGGATAAAAGCACCGTTATATTAAAAGGCAGGAAGGACGGTCAGGCCGTTGTTACGGTAAGCCTGGATGATGAAAGCCGCGGTATTCATTGCAAGGCTGAGGCCAATGTGAATGTATATCGGTATGCGACCAAGCTTCTCTTTAACAATGAAAAAATAGAAGATGACGCATATACAGGCAACTCCCTTGTTCTGGATGAATATGTGAACCGCTATGTTAACGGAGGGCTGGTTGATGAGACGGCTGACACGCTGACCTTTACATTGGTTGACGATGGCGGTAGGAAGGCAACCCTTAAAAATGGTGTTCTTAAGCTGAATAAAGTGACTGAATCCGGAAGACCTGTTAAGGTTGTGGCAAGTGGCAAAAATGTCTCTACTACGGATTTTGATGGTGAGGATGGCAATGTTGGTATTGTTGTAATTAAGCAGGGAACCAATGCCACAAAGCTTACATTTGCAGGTGATGGCGTAAAGGGCAGTAAGCTCACACATCTGGTCAATAACAAAGGTACGAGCGCCACAGTAACGGCAACGGTGAGTGGGAAGAAAGGCGATAAAAACAAGCCTTGTACCGATAAGATTACATGGTCTTCTGCAAATGAAGAGATTGTGAAAGTTGTAGAGGTTACAGGCCGAGACGGCGAAAAAGTCGGAGCTGGCGAAGCTGTAAAGTTTGATAATGATAAATGTAGCGTAGAGCTGAAGTTTTATAAAGCCGGTAATACACAGGTTATAGGAACGGTATCCAGCGGAAAAACCTTTAAACTCAATGTCTCAGTCAGTGCTGAATTAACAGGCGTTACGCTTGCCGAAGAGCAGTCCTTATATACCGGACAGATCATAGATCTGAATGATATGATAAATGAGCAGCGTTTTAGCACGGTTACCGATGCAGTCTTTACAGCGGAAGGTCTGGTGAAATGGGAATTTACTGACAAGAAAACGATGTCGAAGGTTGCAAAGCTCAATGCCAAGACAGGAGTTCTTGAAATCCTGCAGGACCGTGGAAAAACAGGCGGGCCAAATGACGGGAAGATTACAATTAAAGCAACAAATGCGAAAAAATGTAAATGTAAAGATGTCTCCCATAACTTTGTTGAGGGAGGAAACCAGATAACCTTTGACTTACTGCAGGTGAATATTTCATCTATTGAGGTTAGGAAGAACGAAGACGTAGAGAGTGGCGGAACACCGTGGACATTAAAGATAGAAAATGGGAAGAAGCAGACTCCTACGAAGCAGACAGATTCCATTAATGTTTCTGATGAAGAACCTACAGAATATATACTGTCTGCAAAGGGTACTGTGATTGGCCCTGAGGGAGAGGAAACAGCATTGTCGGATGAGGAGGCTGCAAAAGCTTTAGCTTGGACAGCATCCGGTAACGGAAAGACAATTAAAGCTTGGAAAGAGGGAGACACTGGATACCTTAAGGCTGTAAAGAAGGGTTCCGCTACCATTACGGTAAGTGGTGTGACGAGGAATAGTAAGAATGGTAAATTCGCCACAATTAAGGCAACCTTCAAGGACACCGTTAATGCACCTTCACAGAATATCAAATTATCTGTAAAGAACAGCTACATCCCGGCAGTGTATAAGAAGGGGCAGCTTGCGGATCTGAAGATCAATAACATCAAGTTCGCGCTGGATAAAGGGACTACCACAAAGAACAAGAAGGGTGGCACAGATTCTATTGTTTGGACAGCTACATTGTATGATAAAGACGGTGAGATAAAGGATGATACGATTGTGCCAAACTTAGGTAAAGTGACAATCCCGGCCGGTAAGTATGCTGTGGGTGACAAGATTACAGTGAATGCCAGGGTCGAGAATACTGGCGCCAGTGATTCTATAACCCTGACGATTGTATATCCGACCAAGAAAGTTGTAATTAAAAAGTATGGTGCAGATGGAAAGCCTGTTGATGTAGATAAGAAAGGGGAAACGGTGACCGCCGAGAACCCGCTTAAGGTTTGTGCATACATCGAGTCCTCAGTAGCAGATGGTACTGGTATAGGTGATGGAAGCGAACGGGCAGAGATGGCTTCCTATACAGTAAGCGGAAAAGGCGCTGTTTACGTGATGGCTGGAAAAGACGGCGAATTAACGATTTATCCGCTTAGAAAAGAGGCAGCAAATATTAAATTTGTGATGACTGATGGAAAGACAGCAACTTTGAAAGTTAATGTTACCAGCGTACCGAGCTATATAGAGGCGGCTATAGAGTCTGTGACAAATTTCAATGCCATATTTGAAAACATAGTATTTGAATAAGTATCAAGACAGGGCAGTATTCCTTGGGGAATGCTGCCCTGCTTCCTATGAGTAGCCACAGATACTCATAATATGTGATATCAGTATACCTAACTTGTAGGTGCTATCCTAAACTCACCTTGTTGTCTCTGACACCTCATTATTTTACTGTAACATTTAACTTTCCGCTCTTACCGTCAGATGTCTTAGCTGTAATAGTTACTTTGCCCTTCGCTAAAGGATAAATTGTTATTGTACCTTCCGACTTGTTTTCTACAATTCGAGCAATACCAGCTTTGTTCATGGTATAAGTTACATTAGCAATGCCCCCCTGTCCAGGAGTACCCTCAGATTTATCGGTAAGGACAACCTTCGCTGTAGCAGTCTGTGCCGCAGCATCAGCCGATGCAAATTCTATACCTTTTTTGGTAACAGCTTCACCCTCAAATACAACACTCTTGCTGGGTTTTACAACTGTAAGTGTTATGGAAGCACTCGGACCATTCTTAACTCTTGCAGTTACTCTGATCTTTGCGCCAAGATCATCCGTTCCTAAATTAGCCTTAATTTTACCATTAGTAATGGAGATTTCTTTGCCATCCTTTGTCGCAGTCCATACAATATCTTTTGTCTTATTGGTTGTAGAACCCTTTGCTATAACAGGCGTAATAGAAATGGTCTGGTTCTTACCCGTTGCAGCTACACCCAGATTCTTTACAGACAGCGCAATCGTCTCCGTAGGCGCATTAACCTTCTCTTTGAAGGTAGCCTTGATCGCAACACGTTTGCCGTTCTTACTATTCACCGTTGTGCCGCTTACAGTAACAGTAGCGGAACCCTTCTTAACCGCGGTAATGCTACCAATGTTTCCAGTTTTAACAGCTTTTACAGTTTTGCCATTGCCAGAAGCCGTCCACGCCAAAGCATCTGTTACATCTACCTCAGTATCGCTATCACCTATGGTACCTTTTGCTACCAGCTTATATGTTTTGGTTTTGCCAACACTGATCGAATCGTTTGCGCTCTTAGGATCCTGTTTTCCACCTGACGCGATACTTACAAAGGGATCTTCGTTGTTTTCACCCCTCATAATGCTAATAGACGTAACATTCACCGGCACCAAGGTAAAGGTGATTACGTTTTCCCCATCCACAAAGTCATGGGTTTTATTTTTTTTCGCATTAACAGCTTTGATTGAAATCTTCTTGTCTGAGGGGCCGCCCTTCTTATCGAGATCAGGCAAAATCTCCAGCACGCCCGTCTTTGCATTGAGCTTCGCTACCTTCGCCATAGTTTTCTTGTCGGTGAACTCCCATTTCACCAGACCTTCGGCTTTAAACTCACCCTTAACAGCTGCATTGGCAAATAACTGCATTTTTATTCTATCATTCAAGTCAATGATCTGACCAGTGTATAACTGCTCATCCCCCGAGAGTTCAACACCTGTTAATTCTGCATTAACTGTGACATTCAGCTTGAAGCTTTTTCCAGCAGATGTCTTTCCGATAACCTGTGTCTTTCCGGCAGACTTAAATGTCAGGTTTACTTTGCACTCATCGTTCGCTAATGCTGTAGCACTACTAACCTCTACAATCTCAGGTTTTACAGAAGACCATGTGATTTTGTCAGTACATGGCGCATTCTTTTCTTTGTCATCCTTGCTTTCGAACTTTTTCCCCGTGACTTTTGCTGTCACTTCCGCTGTCAGTCCATCATTAGCCAGTTGTGTAAGGGCAGATCCCTTTACGCCAGTGCCGCTGAATGTAATCTTTGTAGCATTAACACCTGCGCTGATATCGATTTTAGCATCAGCTACAGCCGCGTCCTTCTTACCCATAGCCCGAACAATAACCGGCTCATTCTCTGCTGTTGCTTTTTTCAAGGTAAGTACGCCATTTTTAAGGGTTGCCGCTTTATTTCCATCCTTAATCACTGCGTAGCTGATTACATCCGGAGTCTCTACTTCTTTTCCACCTACCAGCGTTTTTACATAGTCATCCAGTACAAGAGCATTGCCAGAAAAAGCATCTTCTGCCGGAATTTCAAACTTCAGTCCATCTGCATACTGTACTACTGTCACAGTGGTTGATGCCCTAAAGTCTTTACTAATTTCAGGATACTTACTGCTCTCCAGACTTACTGTAACCGTTACAGTACCAGCAGCCTTAGGGATCAGCTTGATCGTTTCACGGCCTGCGCCCTCATAACTGCCATTTTCACCCGGAACCTTTACAGCAACGATACTGTTATTGCTAGAACTCCAGCGCAGACTTTTGGGCAGTGTCTCATTCAAGTCTGCAATCGGCTCACCATCCCATTCCAGATAAGCAGTCAACTCATGCTCATCCTCTTCGTCGGTGTTTATCTTGATATCTTTTTCGCTAAGGCCAATGCCCTGCAAAACACCCTTCGCTTTTAAAACACCCGAATTTGACTCGGTTGCAGACACGGTACCGGTACGGGTATCATCCGGCCCGTTTTGCTCAATCACATTTCCCCAACCATCTTCAACCTTATACAAATCGACAAGACCGGCTGCCGATGCAGACAATGGCGTCCCGACAAGCATAGCTGCTGCCAGAGTAAACACCATTGCTTTCTGAAGCAACTTTTTCATGTTTTTCATCGTACTCTCTCCTCCATTTTATAGTTTTTTACGACTAGTACTAAGTATACATCCGATTTTTTTATTTTGCAATCCCTCCTCAGTATAAAAATATTTTTTGTGTATTTTGTTGGTTTTTCTTTGCGAAAAACATCATAATACCAAAATTTTGATGCCACATGCTATTCTTCCGTCTCAATAACAGTGGTTTCTGCCTTTTTTTCCGCCTCTGTGACTGGCCTGCCTTCCGGATCAAGCAGCCCGAACTCCAGCTTTTTCATGCGGTACTGGATGTCCTCCAGAAGCTTTCGGTTGGCAGATATGATGTCCGCCTGCAAACCGGTGACAAAAGTCTGACTGCCGATAATGATCAGCATCGCCGCCAGAATCAATGACTGGGTATGCCCTCCTCCGTTTCCCTGAAAGAAGAAAATCAGAAACCGTATCCCGATGGCAATACCGCCCGCCATGGCTGTCGTCCCCAAAAGTGTAAATACCCGGAGCGGCCTGTACATCAACACAGCCCGCAAAATCGTCAGCATGGATTTCTTCACATAGTCAAAAATGGAATTCATCAGCCTGGACTTACGCAGCTCCGGATTCGTATTCACGGGCACCGAAGTGATAGCCATCTTATTTCTGCCGGCCTGAACGATCGTCTCCAGCGTATAGGTGTATTCGTTATGTACGTTTACCCGCATGGCCGCCTTCCGGCTGTAGGCGCGGAAACCGCTTGGCGCATCCGGTATATCTGTCTTTGACGCCACCCGCACCACATAGCTGCCAAACCGCTGCAGTTTCTTTTTGATAAAAGAAAACTCCGTATTATCGTCGATAGGCCTTTCACCGATCACGATATCCGCCTCGCGGTCAAGAATCGGACGGATCAGCTTCTCGATATCCGCGCCGCAGTACTGGTTATCCGCATCCGTATTGACAATAATATCCGCGCCATGGCGCAGCGCCAGGTCGATTCCTGCAAGAAACCCCTTGGCAAGCCCCAGATTGCGTTTAAAGTGAACGATGTAATGGACACCCCAGTTCAGGGCTACCTGCTCCGTGTCGTCGCTGCTGCCGTCATTGATGATAAGGTATTCGATCTCATCCACACCCTCGATATGTTTCGGCAGCTCATTGAGTGCAATCTCCAGAGTTTCCGCCTCATTATAACATGGTATCTGAATAATCAGCTTCATCGGACGCCTCCTGTCTCCCGGTTTACTCTTATTCTCTGAAAGGATCCCACTGCCTTGCCAGGTTCTGGTTCTTATTGACCGCCAGTATATACCCTGCTGTCCTCATGATCGCCTCACATTCATCAGCCAAGGCCACACCTTCCGTCTGCCAGAGATAATCTTTCATGATATAAAAAGCATCCTCCTGATAAGACAGATCAGTCACGGCCGCCACCGTAACCGGCTGCTCCTGCAGCATAAACTGCATCAGTCCCGGATTCCTGTCGTTCGAAGAATCCGATATATAATACACTTTCTCCTCATTCCCCAGGATACGGATCCAGTCGGAAAACTGCACAAAAGGTCTTTCCTGCTTCTCATTCCTGACAACTACATAAGCGTCCACAATCGTCTTCCCCAGATAAGACCATACGGCAACAGGGATCATCAGGGCAAGAATGGTTCTCGCAACAGCCGCGCGGGGCAGTTTATCCCTCGCTGCTTTCAGAAGAATCAAAAAGGACACACTCATGGGCATCACATATCTTGTCAATTCAGCCACTTTACCATAAGGAACCTGATAATTCCAGAATACCCGGCCAAACATCACACAGTGGGCAAGCTCGAACTCTTTTCTCTGCAGTCCGTCCACGAGATGCTGGCAAAGCTTTCCCGCTGCTATATATAATATCATGTATAGCACTGCTGTGCGCACCCATTTTTTGTCATTTAAAAGGCGATAAAAGCCATAAAGCAAAATAAATCCTATGGTAAATTCCACATACCTGCCATTAAACAGGTCGTCATTTTTATAAAGGCCTTCTTTATAGAGGGCGCTGATCAGAAAAGTGGAAATCCACGCAAGAAACATGCCAAACAGCCAGATATGCTCTTCCATGCCTGCCACTGTCAGGGGTTCCCCGTCCTGTTCCTCCTTTTTCCCATAAGACATCTTTATCTGGCTGATACTGTCCCTCAGAAAATACCAGATATTCTTAAACAGCCCCCAGATTCCCCAGCAGGCCACCAGGCCGGAGACAGCCGCCATATAAAACCATTTACCCGCCATACTGATACCCAGTCGTGCAAGACCTTTCGCGGAAAAAAGATTCTTAATCACACCCCACTGTCCGGCAAAGTCATTCACGGAAAGCCTGTTTCCCTCCCCGGATCCCAAACGCAGAGCCTGTCCGCCGCCCAGAAAAACGGCAGCGCACAGAACAGCTCCCCCTGCCAGGAACGCCAGCAGAATTTTATACTTTCTTTTTTCAATCAGGTACAGCACTAAAAGCAGGATAAGTCCTCCTGCCAGAAATACGAAGGAAATCCTCGTGAAGGCATAGCCCAGAAGCCCTCGAAGCCCCACCGGCTCACCCCCCAGATAATTTACCTGCTGGAGATTGGTTTTAATCATGGCATGACACAGCCCGCACAAATACATGCTGCCAAGAAACGCCGCCACATCCTGCATCTTATTGCGCCGCATAAGCCGCATGTACAGCACGATTATCACGGATGTGACAACGATGCCGAGCGCGCGCTGGTGCACTGTATAGATGTAAAAGGAAACCACCGCATAGGCCACATGGTTCCGGATACCCGGCTGGTCCGTGACCCGCATCATCACATAGAGAAACACCCAGAAGAAAAACATCAGCGTGCATTCCGTCCACGTAATATGCGCATAAACAATATAAGAGGAGTAGGTAAAAACAGTAAAACATGCCATCGTTCTGACGACCCGGCCCATTTCGGGCAGATATCTCTTCGCCAGCTTCAGGGCAATCGCGTAGCCGATCACAAGAAATCCGGCATTCATGATCACCGCAGCATGATGCAATGCCCTCCAGTCCCAGCCCCGCCATCTGCCGAGCAGCCTGACCAGCACCAGCAGCAGGCTGTACCCATATGAATAATACCCGATCCTCCCCGTCACCGACTTCCAGTCCATCCCCAGGAAAAAGGCGCTGTTGGACCAGTATCCGATCTCATCGTTAAACA
Organism: uncultured Lachnospiraceae bacterium; assembly: GCA_947174505.1. GTDB lineage: Bacteria > Bacillota > Clostridia > Lachnospirales > Lachnospiraceae > UBA3282. Next base: position 81,747 of record CAMWJF010000005.1, on the reverse strand, counting down.
GGATGGGCTGTCCCGTCTCGGACAGCCTGTATGTTGCAAGCAGAAAAATCACCAGCGCCGGAATGCATGAAAGCAGCGCGGCGCGATATTTATACAGATAATTCTTCATTTCCTATGTTCCCCTACTTCCCCGCGCCTTCCTTATATTCATTCGGCGCAGGACTCATCTCTTACTCTCCCCCAGCACCTCCAGGGCCTTCTCCAGCTGGTTATCCACATCCTCATCATAATAGGCGTCGCTGTCGAACTCGCAGAGCACATCCGGCTCAATGCCGACCCCGTGGATGTTATTGCCGTTGGGTGTATAGTACGCGCTGATCGTGAGCTTCAGAGCCGTACCGTCGGTCAGGGGCAGCACGCGCTGGACGATGCCCTTACCGAAGGTAGTCGTCCCTACCAGTGTTCCCTTCCCATAATCCTTGATCGCGCCCGCCAGAATCTCGGACGCACTTGCGGAATTGCCGTTTACAAGCACCGCCATCGGCATATCCAGTTCATGTCTGCCGTCGCATGTATACTCGTCCCGCTCGCCGTATTTGTCCTCGGTATAGACAATCAGGCCTTTGGGCAGGATCTGTCTGGCGATATCCACCACCACGTTCAGGCTGCCGCCGGGATTGCCGCGCAGGTCAAGGACAAGCCCCTTCGCGCCTGAGCCTTTGATCACGGCCAGCGCCTCGGTAAACTGGTCGGTAGTCACATCGTCAAACTCAGTAATCTGAATATAACCAATGTTATTTTCAAGTATCTCATACTTAACGGTAGGCGCCTCGATCTTCCGCCGCTCCACGTCTATCTCCAGATAATCGGTCTCACCCTCGCGGTAAATGGTAAGGTGAACCTCCGTGCCCTCCTCGCCCTTCACCCGGGCCACAATCTCGGAAAGTTCCATTCCCAAGGTGCTCTCGCCATCCACGAGGTAAAGCAAATCATCCGCGCGGAGTCCTGCCTCCTCTGCGGGAGTATTTTCTATAACACCCGATATTTTTCCAAGTCCCGTGTTGGGATCAATCATCAGGTACGCGCCGATACCATAGTAGATGCCCGCAGTCTCCTGCATCAGGTCGTTCCACTCCTCCTCCGTATAATAAACGGAATAAGGATCGCCAAGCGCGCCCACCATACCCGCATACATACCTTCGGTCATGGCGTCCACATCAATATCCGCGTCCTGATAATAATACTCGTCAATCACGTCCTCGATCGCCTTGAGCTTCTTCTCCGTGTCCTCGCTGACAACACTGGACGCGCTTGTCTTTTTCGCCGTACCCTTACTGCCCACCGCCTCATAAACCTTCATGCCCACAAAGACAAAGCCGCAGACAAGCGTGGCAAGCGCCACGCCGAGCACCATCCCCAGAAGAAAACCGCTGCCCTTGCCGTTACCGGGCTGGGGAGGCTGCTGGGGGGCGGAACCGCCGTTATAGCTGCCCGGGCCGCCGTTATTATAATAAGGATTGGTCTGGCGGTCATCCCCCGGATAGGGATAATCATTATAATAGCGGTTGTTATTGTTTCTCAAATCCAATTTGGGTCATCTCCTTAAACACATTATATTTTATTTTAGGTAATTCCACGGGCTGACGTAGCTTCCGTTCAGCCGCACGCTGAAATGCAGATGCGGGCCTGTGGAACGGCCGGTAGACCCCACCGCCGCAATGTTCTGCCCTTTGGAAACGGTCTGTCCTTTGGCCACATACAGGGCGGAGCAGTGCATATAAATGGTGTAAAGCCCGCTGCCGTGGTCGATCATAATATAATTGCCCATGCTGCTGCTGTAGGCTGCCGCCACCACGTCGCCGTCGTAAGCCGCCAGAATCGGCGTTCCAGAGGCCGCCGCCATATCCAATCCGTTGTGAAACTGCTGGGTACCGAGAATGGGATGAATGCGATTGCCGTACTCGTCGGAAATGCGCTTATACCCCGGGCAGGGCCACGCAAACATGCCGCCGTTATAAACTCTGGCCTGTGCGTTCTCCGCCTCCAGCCTGGCTTTCTCCTCAGCCACCGCCTTCTCCAGCGCGGCAATCTCGGCATTCTCTTGGGCAATCATGGCCTCATACTCCTTGATGGCCGCCTCCTTGTTTGCGATATCGCCGCTGACGGATACAATCTGAGCCTCTTTCTCCCCGATCAGGCTGTTGACATTAGCCTCCTCCTGCTCTACGGCCTCTCTGGCCTCGTCCAGAAGCTGCTTTTCCACCTCCAGCTCTTCCTTGCACAATTCTACATACTTGCGGGTCTCCACATACTCATCCAGCTTATCCCTGTCATAGCGGGAAAGCGCCTCAATATAATCGGCGCGGTTCACAATCCCTGCAATACTGTTGGTGCCGAAAAGAGTTTCCATGTAGAAGGAGTCACTGCGCTCATACATAAACTGGATGCGCTTCTTCATAGCCGCATACTGCTGTGTCTGCCGCTGCTGGGCTTCATCCAGATCACGTGCCGTCTCCTCGATCTCTTTTTCCTTTTCGGTGATCATTGTATTATATTTCGCGATGTTCTCCTGTATGTCAGCAAGCTGCCCGTCCAACTGCTGCACATAAGCCGTCAGGTCGTTTTTCGACTGCTCCAGCTCCTTTTTCAGCCTCTCCACATCAGTCAGACTGCTCTTTAAGCCGGAAACCTGTTCCTTCGCCTTCTCGATCTCACGTTCCTTCTCGCGTATGCTCTCGCTGGTAACCGCCTGCACAGAAGGCCCCGGCACGGCACAGGAAATCACAAGTGCAAGACATAATGTAACGCCCGTTATTCTTTTTATCCTCTTCCAAATGTGTGTGTTCAAACCTTATCCCCTACATAGTCAGACCCGCAAACCCACGCCTGCACACTCCCCGCCCGCCTGCGTTGGTCATTTGCTCGTTCATGCCGCTGAAAAATAAATGCCTTCTCAACAGCCGCTTATTTTCCCCTGCGGCCATCAGACCCTTAAGTGCCTTCTCACCGTTACGATACTTCCCAGAAAACCGATACCCACGCCAAGCCCCAACGATATGGGAACCAGCACATGAAAGACCTCTCCCACCGGCACAAAGCTCAACAGGGAGGAAAGCTGCGGAAATCGGTCCGTCACATAAGACAATACCACGTTATAGATGGTATAAATGAAGCCAAGCGGCATCGCCGCACCGATCAGTCCGATCATAATACCTTCCACCACAAAGGGGGAACGGACGAAAAAGTCGGTGGCTCCGATATATTTCATAATATTGATCTCTTCCTTGCGGACGGAGATGCCGATCGCTACCGTATTGCTGATCAGGAAGATGGATACTGCCAGAAGAATCGCGATGATGCCCACGGAAACGTAGGCAATCAGTGCATTGATTCCGGTCAGGGTGGTTGCCACCAGCTCCGAGCGGTTGACCATCCGCACACCGTCTATGGATTCCAGATAAGTCACCAGCGCGGACTGCATGGACACATCGTTCAGATATACCTGATAGTTTGCGGAATTTTCCAGCGGGTTCTCCGTAAAACCGTCGCCGTACTCGCCCAGATACTCATCCCGGAAACTCTCCCATGCCTCCTGCGCGGAGATAAATTCCATCTTCGCCACCTCAGGCCTCTTCGAAATCATATCCCCGATCTGCTGAATCCGTATGTCCTCAATACCCTCGTCAAAGAAAACCCAGACGGAGACGCCCTCCTCCGCACTCTTCACGATATGCTGGAAGTTTGCCAAGACCGCATAAAAAATACCGAAGAGGAAGAGACATGCCGCGATGGTCGCTATCGACGCCAGCGAAAAGAGCTTATTGCGGAAAATATTGCGGAAGCCCTGCTTAAGCGTGTAGAACAGTGTATTAATCCTCATCGATGTACCCTCCCTTTTCCTCGTCGCTGATAATGACGCCGCGGCGCAGGGTGACTACACGCTTCTGCATCGCGTTCACAATTTCACGGTTATGGGTGACAACGATAACAGTCGTTCCGTTTTCATTGATCTGCTCCAAAAGCTTCATGATCTCCCATGAATTTTTCGGATCCAGATTACCCGTAGGCTCGTCCGCCAGCAGAATCGTCGGCTGGTTCACAAGCGCGCGCGCAAGCGCCACTCTCTGCTGTTCACCGCCGGAGAGCTGCCTGGGCTTCGCCTTATATTTGCCCGCAAGCCCCACAATGGCTAAAATGCTGGGCACATTTTTCTTGATCTCCTTATTCGATTTCTGGATAATACGCTGGGCAAAAGCCACATTCTCATAGACATTCCTGTCCTTTAAAAGACGGAAGTCCTGAAACACGATCCCCAGATTTCTTCTGAATTTCGGAATCTTTCTGTGCTTGATTTTGGAAAGATCATAGCCCATCACATTGATATAGCCGCTGGTGATGGTAAGCTCTCTCAAAAGCAGCTTAATCAGGGTGGATTTCCCCGACCCGCTGTCTCCCACGATAAAAACGAACTCACCCCTGCTGATATGAAGGTTCACATCTTTTAAGGCCGGTGCGCCGGTTGAGTAAGCCTTGCTCACATTCGTCAGGTTGATGATTTCATTTTCCACCGCGGGGGCTCTTCTTCTCTTCTTAACTGCCACGTTTCCTATCTCCTAATTTTATTCTTCTGTGTTCTTGCTTGTATTGTCAGAAAGCTCATTGACTTTCTTTTTCGCTTCATCCAAGTCCTTACATCCATCCAAAATCATGGAAATCATTTTAATGATTTTATCAAACTGTTTGTCTGTCATAATTTCTGCCATATCCTTTCCTCCATGCTAAAACTCGAACGACTCCATGTACTTCATATATTTTACGACCATCAGCGCAATCTTAAACGTGATGGCGTCCTCAAACACCCGCAGGTCAAGCCCCGTGCTCTTCTGCAGCTTATCCAGACGGTAGACCAGCGTATTTCTGTGGATAAAGAGCTGTCTGGAAGTCTCCGACACGTTCAGGGAGTTCTCGAAAAACTTGTTGATGGTGACAAGTGTCTCCTCATCGAACTCGTCAGGGCTCTTGCCGTCAAAAATCTCCTTAATAAACATCTTGCACAGGGGAATGGGAAGCTGGTAGATCAACCGCCCGATGCCAAGCTCGCTGTAAGCGATCACGTCGCGCTCGCCGAAGAAAATCTTTCCCACGTCCAGCGCCATTTTCGCCTCCTTATAGGAGCTGCTCACGCCTTTGATCTCATTTACTACTGTACCGTAGGCAACACGGACGTTCTTAAAGCTCTCCTTGCGCAGATAGGCCGCTACCGCGGCTGCGCACCTCTCGATCTCCCGCGGGCTGTCGTCCTCGGACAGATCTTTCACCACAATGACATTATTTTCATCCACGGCAGTGATAAAGTCCTTATTGCTCACACCGAAATAAGCGCGCACGCTCTCAAGGGCATTGCAGTCCTTGACATTGTCCGTCTCCACAATAAGCGCCACCCGCCTGACATCCGTCTGGATATGTAACTTCTTCGCGCGGCTGTATATGTCCACCAGAAGCAGGTTATCCAGAAGCAGGTTTTTCACGAAATTGTCCTTGTCAAACCGCTCCTTGTAGGCAATCAGCAGATTCTGAATCTGGAACGCCACCATTTTTCCGACCATGTAAACGTCCTCGCCCACACCGCCTGCCACCAGAATATACTCCAGCTGCTGCTCATCAAAAATTTTAAAATACTGATATCCCTGAATCTCCTGCGAATCAGCCGGGGACTGTGCGAACTCTGCGGCCGCCCTGCCGCACCGTTCCATCTCCTCCGCCGTCATGGCCGCAGTCTTCCCGTCCACATCCATGACGCAGAGTTCCACTCTGGCGATAGCTTTCAGACCTTCAATTGTATTTTGCAAAATCTGATTTGAAATCATTCCCCCACCCCTCTTAAGTTTCGTAACAATTCACTATGCCTTTTCACCCCAGATTTTCCGAAAAAGCAAAAGCTAGGTATTATTTTAATCTATATCTACAAAAAAATCTACCTGCATTCGTGAATTTTTTGTGTATTTTTTAAGATTTTTGACGATTTAAAGGTTTTCACGGTATTGTTAAAATTGCATATTGTTACCATAGCCGGAGATATGTTAAAATGAAACGGAAGAAAGGTTGGTGATTCTTATGGATATTGCAGGATTATCTATGGCCATGTCCAGCGCCAAAACAAATGACGCCTTTGGCGTAGCAATGCTTGCCAAATCTCTGGATCAGGCTGAAACCACAGGCAGTCAGGTTGTCGGCATGATGGACGCGGCGGCAATGGAGCTGTCCGTCAATCCCCACATCGGCGGAAACTTTGATATGACAGTCTAAACAACGAAAAATAACGGCTTGAACAGCCGTTATTTTTTTGCGCACATAGGCAGAGCGGAAAAGCTTACAAAGCATCCCGAGTCTACTTATGCACGTCAAAAATCTCCTATAAAAGAAACAGCTCCAGACTCATGTACCCCAGGCAGAGCACCACTGCTATAATCAGCGGTACGCTCAGAAGATAGTCTGCGCGCGGCTCGGACACACTCCACTGTACCAGCTGCGGCGGCGTCTGACCGTTCCACTGTGCAGGCGGCGGCATCTGCTGATTCCACTGTGCGGACTGCAGCGGCGTCTGACCATTCCACTGTGCAGGCTGCGGCGGCACATTCGGCTCCGGCATCCCCCGGCCGACTGTGCGCCCGCCCCGCCGAAACAGCGCCCGGAACACCTCCTGCCGCCCCTCATTCTTCGCGATCCACGCAATAACGCAGCCGGCAATAGGCGTTGTGACGGCCGCGATCACCAGATAAATGGAAAGCGCCGCCAGAAGGTCCTGCGTCGTCAACTGTCCCGCCGTCTCGTTCACAGCCTGCCCGTATACACTGTCCAAAAGACTTTCAGACACATACATCAGCACAACCTGACAGGAATTAAAAAACATATGGCAGAAAACAGAGGCCCACAGGCTTCCCGCCGCCTCCACCAGCATCACCAGAAAAACACCGATTGCAAAAGCGTAAACCGCCTGATTAAAATTCATATGCATCAGACCGAAGAGAAGCGATGACAGGATAACCGCCGATACGCCGTTATTCCGAAGCGTTTTATAACGCATGTTATTTTCCCACTCCCCACTTCTCCTGTAGCTTCTGTATATCACACCCCGAAAGACAAATTCCTCACAAAAGGGTCCGAATATCCCTATCATAAAGAGCATCGCCGGAAAGGGCGTGCTTACAATGTCTCCTTCCAGAGCCGCTACCGCGTTGTCCGTAAAAAACATAGTCAGCGTGTTGAGCACTGTGACAAGCGGCATAATCAGGAAGGTACACAGGGCAATCATCAGCAGGGTGGAAATCTTAACCCTGTGGAATGCCGCCGCCTCTAACGGCCGCGGGGCGCGGGGCGCATTCGCCATGTCGGGCATCGGCACCTGCGCCATACCCGACATCGGCATATGCGCCATACCCGGCATCGGCATCTGCGGCGTACCTGGCATCGGCGCCTGCGGCATACCTGGCATTGGCATATGCGGCGCACCTGACATCGGCACCTGCGCCATACCCGACATCGGTATCTGCGGCGCACCCGGCACAGGAGGCACAGGCTGCCGCTCCCTTCGCTCGAAAATCAGCAAAAAGATCAGAGTCGGCACAACCAAAATCCCCTGACTCAGCAGAAAGTTCAGTACAAGACTGTCGGGCAGGAGCCCCCCTCCAAAAATCAGAAACGCCACCACCCCGAAATGCACCAGTATGATAGTCAAAAACAACCAGTTCGCTCTTTTACTCGTCATTACGTTTTATCGCCTTCTCCGTTATCGTAATTTTACCCGCTTTTAACAGGTTTCCCACCGCGCGTTTGAATTCGTTCTTACTCATCTGCATCTCCTGGCGGATGACCTCCGGCGACGCCTTATCGTTAAAAGGCAGTACCCCGTCAAGGCTGTCAATCACCCGCATCACTTTCTCCGCATCATCCGCAATCTGCAGATACGCCTTTTCGCGGATGCTCAGATCCAGCTTTCCGTCCTCCTTCACCGCCGTGACGCGGGCGTTCACGGTATCTCCTACAGCCACATTCCCGTACAGCTCCTGTTTCGGAATCAGCCCCGAATACTGGTCGTCCACCGCCACAAACGCGCCAAAATTAGGGCTGATCTCATAGACGGTGCCACTGACACGGTCGTCCTTTTTATAACCGCTGTTATTTTTCAGATAAGGGTACACATTCATGGTTGCACAGAGCCTGTCCGACTTATCAATATAAAGTGCGGCAAGACACTCCTCCCCGGCGGACACCCTTCTTGTCTGTTCCTTAAAAGGCAGAAGCAGATCCTTCTCCAGCCCCCAGTCCAGAAAGGCACCGATCTTTCCCACCTGCGCCACCCGCAGTCTCTCCACTCCGTGCAAAGTGAGCTTCGGTCTGTTCGTGGTGGCAATCAGTCTGTCCTTGGAGTCGCGGTACACAAAAACCTCCACTTCATCGCCATTCGCTGCGCCCTCCGGCACCTGTTTTTTCGGCAGGAGGACGCGCTCCTCCGTATTTGCCCCATCATACAGGTAAACGCCGAAATCTACCCTTTTTACAATTTTTAAGGTTTGTATTTCACCTAATTGAATCATGTTTATCTCCATTTCTGTTGTGTTCGTCTTCCCGTCAAATTCGTGCAGGCACAGTTTGCCTGTCAGGCAGGGTCTGGCCGGGCTTGTGAAGTAAACTCCACAACGCAGTAGGGGCTGGCGTCCGCCCCATTGAGGGAAACAGTGTACAGCTTCCCGTCCGCCCCCGCTGCCGCTATGGGATAAATTTCGTCCCCCAGAACTGCCTGACCCTTGTACTCCACGCGAAGCTGGCTGATCTTGAACCCGCCCGGAATGCAGTCCATCGCCATGCGCACATACTGTCCGTTATTGACATGATGATTGGTGTCAAGATGGTGCGGTTTGACCGTAAACGCTTCCAACGGCTGTCCGTCCGCAGGCATTGCAATCTTTCTTGGCGCATAGTCCATCGGGTACTTTTCCTCCGGCACATATCCGGCCCGCATATCCTCATTCGGTTTAACGGGGCGCATTTTCTCCCTGTCCATCAGCGTCCATATGGAATTGGCCCAAGCCAGCGCCTCTCCCTCTTCCGTCTGCATCAGGAAATTCCGAAGCCCCATAAAGCCTCTGAACTCATAAGGCGCTGTGCCAACCACAATCCGTTCGCCGTACTTCGGATACCGCCCTATGCAGATCTGCCATGCTGACAGAAGCCAAACCTGTCTGATCTTATCCATATATTCCAATCCAAGCCCGATATCCTCGGAATGAAACGTAGAGCAGTCCTGAAAATAGTCCAGCAGCGACTGCAGGCTTAAGAGGCCGTCCTCCCCTACCTCGCTGTACCGCACTCTTCCGTCAAATGTATACATGTCAATACCTCTCTGTCAACCCCGTTTTCCGCCAAATCCGTATCTTATGCATCTTCGTACAAGGTCGATGCCTATATGAATGAAACCGTCCTGCCCCTCTCATAAAAGTGTCTCTGCCACCGGGGCGATACTCCTCGCCAGAATCCCCTTCATCTGTGCAATAGCGATGCCATAGTTCGTAACAGGAACGCCCTGCCTTTTCGCAAAGCGCATCCGCCGCAAAACTTCCCGCTCATTCAGCATACAGCCACCGCAATGGATCACCAGCGCGTACGGCGTAAGATCCTCGGGAAAGCCTGTACCAGAGGCAGTTTCAATGACAACATCCTTTCCCGTGTATTTTTTCAAAAAACGGGGAATTTTCACCGTCCCGATATCGTCACACTGTCTATGATGGGTACAGCCCTCGGCAATCAGCACCCGGTCGCCATCCTTCAGCGTGTCCAACGCACGCACGCCTTCCGCCGCTATTTTCAGGAAACCTTTATAACGCGCCATCAGAATAGAGAAAGAGGTAAGCGGAATATCCTCCGGCACGGTCGCCGCCACCTCCTCGAACGCCTGACTGTCCGTAACGACAAGCGCAGGCTTCTCCGAAAGCTTCAAAAGCGCCCCCTTAAGCTCCGTCTCCCGCACTGCCACGGGAACCGCACCCGCCTCCAGCAGATCCCTTATCGTCTGCTGCTGGGGAAGGATCAATCTTCCTTTGGGCGCCGCCGAATCGATGGGCACCACCAGCACCACAATGTCCATGGGCTTCACCAGATCCGCCGCAAGATGACGCTCCTCCCTGTCGGGAAGTATCGCCGCAAGCTTCTCTTTCAGCCCGCGGATGCCCTCGCCTGTGGCCGCGCTTACATAAATAACGCCCGCTATTTCATTTCCACCCTGCGTCTTAGCATTCTGCCGCTCCGCCGGGTCCTCTTCCTCCTGTGCGATGAAAGAATTTATCAATTTCATTGTATCATTTTCAGAGTCCCGTATATCGGACTTTGTGAGTGCTATCATATACGGTATCTCCCGCTCCCTGAAAAGGGAAACCAGCTCCTCGTCGCAGGCCGACATTCCCTCCGCCGCATCCACCACAAGAACCGCGATATCCGTCTTTTCCAGCACCTGTTTTGTTTTTTTTACGCGCTGCTCTCCCAGCGTTCCCTCGTCGTCGAAGCCGGGCGTGTCAATCAGCATAACGGGACCGAGCGGCAGAAGCTCCATTGCCTTATATACAGGGTCAGTGGTCGTTCCGCGAACCTCCGACACCACGGAAAGCTCCTGTCCGGTCACCGCGTTGAGCAGGCTGGATTTGCCCGCGTTGCGCCTTCCGAAAAAGCCGATATGTACCCGCTCCCCCGCCGGAGTGTCATTCATGCCCATATACTTACACTGTCCTTTCTGCAGCCTGATAGTTCAGCCCACGCCCATTCGCGCTTACGCCGTCCTTTCTCTGTCCGGCTGAACTGTTAAAACCGGAAATCTCTTATCCCTTCCGCGATCTTCTCCAGATGATCCTTCGCGGTCTCTCTCACCTGTTCCTTCGGAATGTTAGCCAGCTCTGCCTGTATCAAAGCCTCGCCGATGGCTTTCGTCTCCTCAGAAGCGTAGTCCATCAGGTACTCTTTCAATGTCATCAGCGCGTTGGGGTGACAGCAGTTCTGGATCTGCCCTGTCTTACACAGGCTCATAAACCGATCGCCCGTCCGGCCCTCACGGTAACAGGCCGTGCAGAAGGAAGGGATGTACCCCAGCTCCATCAGCCACCTGATCACCTCGTCCAGCGTCCTCTGGTCGGACACATCAAACTGCTCCGTGTCGGTCGGCCTCTCCTCCTCCGCATAGCCACCCACGGAAGTTCTGGAAGCCCCGGAAATCTGGGACACGCCAAGGCGGATCACCTTCTCCCGCACCGCCTGACTCTCCCTGGTGGAGATGATCATTCCCGTGTAGGGAACCGCAATACGGATCAGGGCACACAGCTTTGCAAAAATTTCATCGTCAATGCCGTTGTCAAAAGCCGTCGGGTCAATGTCGTCTGCGTGTTTGATGCGCGGCACGCTGATGGTGTGGGGGCCTACCCCGTGTACCGCCTCCAGATGCTCCGCATGCATGAGCAGCCCGGCAAACTCATATTTATACAGTTCCAGACCGAAAAGCACACCAAGCCCCACATCGTCGATGCCGCCCTCCATGGCGCGGTCCATGGCCTCGGTGTGATAATTGTAATCATGTTTCGGCCCGGTGGGGTGCAGTTTTAAGTAGCTCTCCTTGTGGTATGTCTCCTGAAAGAGAATATACGTGCCGATGCCCGCCTCCTTGAGCATACGGTACTCCTCCACTGTAGTCGCCGCAATATTCACGTTGACGCGGCGGATCGCGCCGTTCTTATGATTGATGGAATAGATCGTTTTGATACATTCCAGAATATATTCGATGGGATTGTTGGCTGGGTCCTCCCCCGCTTCAATCGCCAGACGCTTGTGCCCCATATCCTGTAAGGCGATCACTTCCTGCTTCACTTCCTCCTGCGTCAGCTTCTTCCGGGGAATATTTTTATTCTTCATGTGATACGGGCAGTAAACGCAGCCGTTCACGCAGTAGTTCGACAGATAGAGCGGCGCGAAGATCACGATCCGATTGCCATAGTAAGCCAGCTTGATCTCCTCCGCCAGCGCGTAGATTTTTTCCAGTATCTCCTTGTCCTCGCAGGCCAGAAGAACCGACGCCTCCCTGTGGGAAAGCCCGGCGCACACCGTGGAATTTCCTTCCTTTCTGGGTCTTGCCTTTTCCAGAATCCCGTTGATCAGCGCCATGTTGTCCTTGTTGTCCTCCGCATATTGAAGCGTCTCAAGGATTTCCTCATGGTTGATAAAATCGTCTGCACGTAATGATTTCGGATCGTACATCTTCTCTTTGCCTTCTTTCTGTTTTATATATCATTGCCTGACAGTATTCCCCTTATGTATCGCACTGTCAAGGCCTATAACATCACGCGATAACCACCGTTATTTAATTCGCAGTATCCACCCCGCAGACTTCGAAAACCTCCGCCTCATCTATCCCCGGCAGTTCGTCTGTGCCGCGTCTCCCCTGCTCACCACCACACGGTATCCCGCTGCCGCCACGCTCTCCTTCAATGCCGTCAGCCCTTCTGCCGCTTCCTGCCCGCTGCACGCCTTGTTGTCATAAAGGCTGTACTGCCCGCGCACATCCTCAGGGGACAGATTCGGCATAACGACGTTCGCCCCTGCCTTCAGGCCAAGCTCCCGGCCCTGCGGATGAATGGTGCCAAGCGCCGTCGTCGCAGGGATAAGCGCCCCCGGCAGCGTCAGTCTGGTAAGCGCCACCATAGTCAGCGTCCGCATCAGGCTCCCCGCTGGATACACCGCAAAAGACGTATCATGATGAGGAATAAACGGTCCAATCCCTACCATTTGGGGCTGAAACTTCCGCAGAAAACGCATGTCCGCGATCAGCTCCTCCGTTCCCTGAAAGGGGGACCCCACCATAAAGCCCGCCCCGGTCTGGTACCCGATCTGCTTTAAATCCCGCAGGCATTCCATACGGCGTTCATAAGTCTGCGGCGGCGGATGCAGCTTTTCGTAATGAGCGCGGGACGCCGTCTCATGCCGTAATAAATACCGGTCTGCCCCCGCGCGATACCAGATTTCATAATCCCCATGCGGCCGTTCCCCCAGTGAGAGCGTCACCGCACAGTCTGGATATTTCTCTTTTATGCTGGAGACCACGCCCTCCACCCACTGCGTTGTATGATAAGCATCCTCCCCGCCCTGCAGCACGAAAGTGCGGAACCCCAATTCATAGCCCCGCCCACAACAGCCCAGAATCTCCTCCTCCGAAAGCCTGTAACGCGCTGCGTTTCCATTACTTCGGCGGATGCCGCAGTATAGACAGTCGTTTTTGCAGTAGCTCGATATCTCAATCAGACCCCTGATATAAACATCCGTCCCGTAATACTGTCTACGCACTTCGTCCGCCCTGTCAAAAAGGCGCTGCCTGTCATAGTCTCCCTCTATCAGAAACCGCCACTCGTCGTCAGTAAGATCGCGCTCTGCGGGGAGACTGTCAATCAAGTCCGTCATAGCGTCTCCCGGGCATCCTTTATTTCCGCCAAAGCCGTTTTCAGCATCGGCAAATCGTCCGATATAATTTCCCAAATTTTGGAAATCACAGTCTCATTTTTCATAAATCAGCACTCCTGTCCGCCTAATCTCACTTTCGATCTGTGCTCCCGCCTCTATATGGGATATGTCTAGTACATCCACATTTTTCTCCGCTGCAATTCTCAAATCCTCAATGAGTCCTACAAACTTTAAACCTCGCAGCCCGCTGTCCACCAGCAGATCTATATCACTTTTCTCCGTCGCTTTTCCCTGACTGTAAGAACCAAACAAAGTCGCTTTTCTAACCCCGTATTCTTCCAAAATCGGCGAAATCCGCAGTTTAATCTGATTTATAGTATATACCGTACTCTCCGCCATCTTTCATGCCTCCATATCGTGCAGAAAATCCCGACAGATCTTATCCGTCGGGATTTTAAAGGATTCGAACATTGAAATGCTCAATCTATAATTGACCTATCCATCTATTATTTTACTAGTTATCACGGATTTGTCAACTTGTACCTGGCGAAGCCGGCGAAACCCGTTTCTCCCCACCGCTGCTTATCCTCCATAATACTGTGCCTGCGCGCTCCACAATTCATAATACTTTCCGCTCCTGTCCGCCACCAGCTCTTTATGGCTCCCAAGCTGCACCAGTTCCCCTTCATGGAAAACCGCTATCTTCTCGCAGAAACGACAGGACGACAGCCTGTGGGATATATACACAGCGGTCTTTGTTCCCGTAATCCTGTCAAAATTGGAATAAATTTCATACTCCGCCAGCGGGTCGAGCGCCGCCGTGGGCTCGTCCAGCAAAATGAAAGGCGCTTCTTTATAGATTGCCCTTGCGATGGCAATTTTCTGCGCTTCGCCGCCGGAAATTTCAATTCCCTCATCCTCATAGTCTTTATAAAGATATGTCTCCAGACCTTTCTCCATGGAGGCAAGCCGCTCCCCGAAATCCGCATCCTCCAGACATTTTCTGACCAGTCCGCTGTCATAAGAGCCGGATACGGCAACATTCTGCGCCAGCGGAAACGGATACAGCATGAAGTCCTGAAACACCACCGAAAACAGCCGGCTGTACTCCTCCTGTTTATATTTTCTGATATCCACGCCGTTTAAAAGGATTTCTCCCTCCTGCGGATCATATAGCCTGCACAGCAGTTTAATCATCGTCGTTTTACCCGAACCGTTCATCCCGACAATGGCAAGCTTCTCCCCGACCACCAGCTCCAGGGATACATTCTTCAGCGCGTATCTCTCTGCTCCCGGATATTTGAAGGACACATTCCGAAAGGCGATCCTGTACGCCCCGTCGCTGCGTTTCTCCACAGGGAGCCTGCCCTGATACATCTCGTTTTCCATATGAATCAATGCAAGGGTACTCATCTGCTGTCTCGCCGCCATTGCAAGCCGGGAAACATCCTGCAGCGTCCCAGCAGCCGCTTCCAGAAACCGGCTGAAAGCGCCCGCCAGACGCACTACGTTTCCTACCGTAATCGTACCTGCCAGCGCAACCGCCACTATGATCAGATAAGCGCCTCCATTTGCGGCAGCGCCTGCCGCTGCGCCGAAAAACTCTTCGCCGGCGTCATTCCGGGCCGCCCTGACCATGGCATTCCGAAATCCTTTATGCCGCAGGACCTCCGTGGTCCAGCGTTCCATCAGGCCATAGCCGCCATATGTGCGGATATCCTTGCCGTTCTTATAGTTATAAGATTCCTGCCCCGCAAAATCCCATGCAAAGCAAAGTGTCTCCTCCTTCTCTTCCACAGTGTCTGCTTCATGATAACGCCAGCAGTCCCCCTGTCGCCGGAAATGCATCCGCAGACATACGGCAGTCACCTGCACGATCATCAAAACCGCCAGAAGACTCCAGACAACCGCAGTTCCAGACCGGAGTAAATACCCTGCAGCAGGCAGACCCACCAC
Source organism: uncultured Lachnospiraceae bacterium (assembly GCA_947174505.1). GTDB lineage: Bacteria > Bacillota > Clostridia > Lachnospirales > Lachnospiraceae > UBA3282. The sequence continues at coordinate 66,366 of CAMWJF010000005.1, read as the reverse complement.
AGCCGCGCCGATCAGGTGAAACAGATTCTCCATCGCCCCGTTAAAGCTCCAGAAAACGCCGTTTATTCCCGCACCCCAGTTATTGTCTTTTCTAATCCTGTCCTTCAGCTCCTTGACCTTCGGACTGTCTATTCTCGAATAATCCATCTCCAGCATTTTTGTCTGCGTCTCACATCCGTACAGACAATACATCTGTTCTCTGTGCACTTCCATCCTGTGAAAGATCGCCTGGGAAAGGAACTGTACCAGCATAATCACAACCACCGACGCCGTTATTACCGTAAGCATTTCCCTGATCCCCGTATGTGTACTGATTCCGTCCAGAATATAGGCTGACAGCATTAATTCCATATAGGGGACCGACACCTTCAGCAGGAGCGATGCGCCCATGGCCGGAAAATAGCATCTGTCCAGACCATGCGCATATTTCAAAACTTTTCTCATATTCTTACAATGCTCCCGAAGCGGAAGCTTCATCAACAAATAATCAGCAGTCATTTTCCCTCCATGCAGAATTTCATCTCCAGAGTTTCCCGTCTCTCAAATACGTTTCATCCGCTCCTGTTTTCTTCGCAGTAATAGCTGCTCTGCATTTCAAACATCCGTGCATAGGCGCTGCCCGCATCCATCAGTTCTTCGTGGGTTCCCATCTCCACAATCCCTCCATCCTCCATCATAATAATCCGGTCAGAAAATTTCGTACTGGCAAGCCTGTGGGAAATGAACACCGCCGTTTTTTCCTGGCTGAACTGACTGTAATGGTCGTACACCTCGCTCTCGGCAATCGGGTCAAGCGCCGCCGTAGGCTCATCCAGAACCATAACGGGCGCATTCTTATACAAAGCCCTTGCCAGCAAAAACCGCTGCTTTTGCCCGCCGGACAGCTCTATACCGTCCTCCGTCATCAACTTTGTCATATAACTTTGCATATCAATTCCCTGCTCCTGAAACGTCTCTTTCAGGCCGGCCTGTTCCAGTGCCGTCCACGCCCTCTCCTCATCCACCCGCTCCACACGGTCCATGGCAAGATTTTCTCCTACCGTGAAAGGCAGAATCAGCGTCTCCTGAAACACAATCGAAAACAGTTGATACCACTCTTCTCTGGGAAACTCATTCCTGTCGATTCCGTTTATGAGAATCCTGCCTTCGTCCGGCTCATACATACCGCACAAAAGTTTTACCAGCGTTGTCTTGCCCGCGCCATTGACTCCCACAAGGGCGAGCTTCTCTCCGGCATGAATGGTCAGGTTCAAATCCCAAAATACGGTTTTGTCCCCCTCTTCCGTGTTCTTGTAGGAAAAGCCCACATGCTGAAAAGTAATTTCTGGCGGCAGCGTCAGCCGGTCGATATGTCTGCTTCCGCTTTTTCGGTTTTCCTCCGGCAGCTCCAGATAGGCCCTGATATAATCCGTACCGTTCGCCGCGCCGCGCAGTATGGCAAGCGAGCTCATCATGCTGTTGACAAACCCGGAAAAACCCGTCACAGCCCCGAAATACAGCACAAACTCCCCGACGCTCACACTGCCCGCCCGCGTCTGATACAGGAGATAGGCATACGCGCCCAGATTGCGCGCTGCCGACAGGACAAGCCCTGCCCTCTCATAAAAAGCATCCTTTTTCTTTGACAGCTCCGCTAATTTTCGAAGCTCCCGGAGCGTCTGGTCACGCAGCCCCGTCATCCAGTCCTTCATCCCGTAAATACGGATATCCTTTGCGCCATATACGTTTCCCATCGCATTCTCCACACACTGAAAATGTTTCTGGGCCTGCGCCTTTTTCTCACGCAGGGATTCCTCATACCTGATATGTCTCATACTGATTCCGTAGTTAATCAGCGCCAGAACAAGCAGGACGGCAAACACCGGCACACTCAGATAAGCGAGCACTGTCGAATACAAAAGGAAGCTGAGCGCATTCACGCACAGGTTAACCGTACCGTTCACCATCAGGGAAACGGAACACCAGTCTCCGCCCCAGATCGCGTCGTAGACCTTCCAATACAGTTTTTTGATCTCTCCCGATTCCTGATCCGCGTATCCAAGCCGCAGGCTTTTTAAAAAGAACATGCCCATAAGATTGGTTCTCTGGGTATTGTACAGATTGTATTTCCCGGCTTCTACACTCTTTTTAACGCCACAGACAAGCATCGAAAGAGTGCCAAAGCCTCCCAGAACAAGCAGCGAATGGCCCACCGGCGCCTTCTGTTCTACCAGATCTATGGCAATCTTTGGCAGATAGATCATAAATAACGGCAAAAGCGCACCGAGAATGATCTCTATCCCACAAAACACAAGTACAAACGGTTCATATCTCTTATAATAGCGGATATAAAACCGGATATCGCTTGTGATCGTGTTGTGTTTCAGTTCCTGTCTCCTGTCCTGTGATTCCATTCTTCCTCCCCATGTCCGACATTTTTTCCTAATAGGATAAGGCATGCCTTCATCTGTTCCATGCGCTGCAGACTGTCCGGAACCGACGCCTTATCGTATGGTCTGTCAGTACCATAACACAGCCGGCTTCCCTGTAAAAAAATGTGCACGAGCGGTCATACTCGTGCACGAATGGTATCATTAAAATCACAAAGGCAGCATAATCTCTGTGGCAAACACCCCCTCCTCATGCTGTCTTTCCAAATAGCCGTGGTACTTGTCTACCACCTTGTCAACGCGCATAAGGCCAAACCCGTGACTGCCTGTATTCTTGGCAGATATATAAACGCCGCCTGCCTTTTTCGGGTTTTCACCGACCGCGTTTATCATATAAATATAGAGCTGCCCCTTCAAAATATCCATATAGACGCGGATAAAGCGCTGTCCCTCCTGCCGTATCTTCATACATGCCTCTATGGCATTATCCATCAGATTCCCGACAATCAGACAGATATCCACCTCTGACAGGGAAGTGTCCAGCTCCTTCGGTACCACTGCCTTTGCTTCTACCGTAATTCCTTTGGACGCAGCCACGGAAATCTTACTGTTAAGGATGGCGTCTACCATTACATTTCCCGTCTTTATAACCGTATCCACCGTAGTCAGATCCTTATCCAGTTCATTCAGATAAGCTTCCAATTCTTCCAGATTACCCATTGCAAGATGCGCTTTCATGGTCTGTATATGGTTGTGATAGTCATGCCGCCACCCTCTCGTCTGACGGTACATATTCTGCACTTCCTCACAGTGTTTTTGCAGCAGGTCGCTCTGGTAGCGCAGTGTGCGCCTGTCCACAAGAAAACCGACCGCATAGCGGAGAAAAACCACAAGCGCCGCAAGTAAGCATATCGCTGCGGCAATCAATATCCATATCACAGGCATTTCCTGCATCCCATTCATCTCCATTCCAAAACGTTTGCACGCAATCCGCTTTAACCCCTGCGGAAATGTGCAATAAACGCACGGTTTATATCTGCGTACATCCGCCTGCTGACCGGAATCACACTCCCGCTGTCAAGTGTAATATCCGTTCTTCCAATCCGGCAGATACCTTCAATGCGGCACAAATAAGAGCGGTGGCATCTGATAAAGCCGTATGTCTGCAACCGCTGTTCCATCTCAGAAATGCTCTCTGTAATTTCTGTCTGCCTGCAGTCATCCGCCCTTGTGTATGTTTCCATAACACAGCCATGCCCCCTCGCCTCAACATAGGAAATGCTCCCGACGGAAACTCTGACGGTTTCCTCCTTCCCATGCACAATCACATACGCCTCCCTGCGTCTGCTCCGCATCACTTTATCCATACATTGCCCGATCTTTTCCATCCTGATCGGTTTCAGCAGATAATGGAGCGCCTCCACATCGTAGCCGGTTCCTATATAGTCCGTGACGCCTGTCGTAAATACGATAGCCGTTTCCCTGTCCCTCTCCCTGACTTTCCTTGCCATCTCGACCCCGTTCATTTCCCGCATCTGAATATCTACAAAGAGAATATCAAAATCATTCGTTTCCTCCCAGACAAACAGGAAGCTTTCCGCACTGGGAAATTCCTGTATTGAAACTTCCTGTCCATGCGCCGCTCCCCATGTCCGCAAATAATCTGCCAGAAGCTGCGTATGAATTTGTTCGTCCTCGATAATAGCAATCTTTATCATTTTCCCTCTGCACAAATACGATAAAGTCAAAGAAACCCCGATGAAACGCTTTCATCAGGGTTTTATTAGCTGGGCTACAAGGATTCGAACCTTGAAATGACGGAGTCAGAGTCCGTTGCCTTACCGTTTGGCGATAGCCCATCAACAATTAACGATTATAGCGGAAAAAGGGCCGTTTGGCAAGCCCTTTTTCCACTTTTTTTAAAAAAATTTTAAAAATTTTTTATTAAATCTCAAACATCAGCTCCCCGTAGGTCGGAATGGGCCAATATTCCTTATCCACGATCATTTCCAGCTCATCCGCCGGGGCGCGCAGCTCATCCATGGCCGCCCTGACCGTGTCCTTATAAAAGAACGCCTGTGCCTTCGCGTCCTCCATCGCAGAAGCCTCTTTCTCCGTCTTTTTCAGTTTCTCAAGAGCCGTCTGCATAGCCGTCAGCTTTTCGCCGACGATCTGCAGAAGTTCGTCCTGCGTAGTCGCATCCGCGCCCGCCATCTTCACCGCATTCACAGTGTCCGCAAGGGTCTTCGTGTAGCGGATGACTGCGGGAATAATCTGCTTGCCCGCCATGTCAATCATGGTGAGTGCTTCTATATTGATGGATTTCGCGTATGTCTCGTAAATAATCTCCTCGCGGGACTCCAGTTCCACTTTCGTAAAGATGCCAAACTTCTCAAACAGTTTCACCGCCTTGTCGGTAGTCAGCGTGCCCGCAGCCTCAATCATGGACTTAATGTTTGGCAGGCCGCGCCTTGCAGCCTCCGCCACCCACTCGTCGGAGTAGCCGTTGCCGTTGAAGATGATTCTCTGGTGCTCGGTCATATATTTCTTAATCAGATCGTGGATCGCCAGCTCCTTGTTCTCCGCTTTCTCCAGAATGTCAGCCGCCTCGCAGAAGGCCTCCGCCACGATGGCGTTCAGTGTGGTGTTCGGGCTTGCGATGGAATCCGCGCTCCCCACCATACGGAACTCAAATTTGTTACCCGTGAAAGCAAAGGGCGATGTTCTGTTTCTGTCCGTCGCATCCTTCTGGAAATCGGGCAGGGTGCTCACGCCCGTGAGGAGCTTTCCGCCCTCCTTAACGGTAGTTGCCTCACCCGTCTCAATCAACTGTGTCACCACATCCTCAAGCTGCTCGCCGAGGAAAATGGAAATGATCGCCGGGGGCGCCTCGTTCGCACCCAGTCTGTGATCGTTGCCCACATCCGAGGCAGACTGGCGCAGCAGATCCGCATGCACATCCACCGCTCTCATAACGCAGGCCAGCACCAGCAGGAACTGCACATTCTCATTGGGTGTCTCGCCGGGGTCTAGCAGATTCACACCGTTGTCCGTGGTGATCGACCAGTTGTCATGCTTGCCGGAACCGTTTACGCCCGCATACGGTTTTTCATGCAATAAACAACGCATGTTATGTTTAACAGCCACCCGCTTCATGGTCTCCATAACGATCTGGTTGTGGTCAACCGCGATATTGGCCGTCTCGTAAATCGGCGCAAGCTCATGCTGGGCGGGAGCCACCTCGTTGTGCTGGGTCTTGGCCGTCACGCCAAGCTTCCACAGCTCCTCGTTGAGATCCTTCATGTACGTGCCCACGCGCTCCCTGATCACGCCAAAGTAGTGATCCTCCATCTCCTGACCCTTAGGCGCCGGTGCGCCGAAAAGGGTGCGGCCCGCAAACATCAGATCCGTCCTCTTCATATACAAATCTTTATCCACCAGAAAATATTCCTGCTCGGGGCCGACAGAGGCAGTCACCTTGGTTGCCTCCGTATTACCAAACAGCCGCACGATCCGCAGCGCCTGCTCGCTCAGCGCCTCCATGGAACGAAGGAGCGGCGTCTTCTTATCCAGCGCCTCACCCGTGTAGGAGCAGAATGCGGTCGGTATACAGAGAACCGTGCCGCAGCCGGATTCTTTCAAAAACGCAGGGGATGTAATATCCCATGCGGTATAGCCTCTTGCCTCGAAGGTCGCCCGTAGTCCTCCCGAAGGGAAGGAGGACGCGTCCGGCTCGCCCTTAATCAGCTCCTTACCGGAAAACTCCGTCAGCATCTTGCCCAACTCATCGGGATGGGATACGAAAGCGTCATGCTTCTCCGCGGTGATGCCGGTAAGCGGCTGGAACCAGTGTGTATAATGTGTCGCGCCGTTCTCTACCGCCCAGTCCTTCATTGCCTTGGCAACGATATTCGCGGTGCTCATTGACAACTCTCCGCCCTCATTCATAACCTTGACTACTTCCTTGTAAGCATTTCTCGTCAGACGCTCCTGCATCTTGCCGAGGGTGAACACATTTTTCGCAAATATTTCTTCCACATTGAATACTTCTCTCATAATCATCCTCCTCACCCGGCTTCAAAAAAATGCGTTCCAAAAAAACTCCTTTTTTGGAACGCCATCGTTCTGAATACCTGTATACAATTTACGTTTATAAGAATACCCTACTTTTTCTCAAAATGCAAGCAGAAATTGCGAATTTTTTTGTAAACTTTTTAACAGCCCCTGGATAAACCTCATATAAAGCCGTTCCCCCGCCCATGTCGTGCGGCCCAGCCCCCTCCTCCTGCTCTCCCAGATAAAAATGCAGGGGCGGCAGATAATAGCTCCACGCACCCCCTCCAGTAATATGCGCTGGTGCAGCCCGTGCTTTCCGCATCGATCTTTCTTCCGGCATACAGCTCTATCCCCATCAGCAGACGGTCAACATTCAAATCGGCGGCAAACAACTCCGCCATTCCAACATTGGCGTCAAAGTTAATGTAAACGACATCCTCATAAGCCCGACTGCCAAATTCTTTCATCAGCCAGGTTTTTCCAACCTGTCTTGCACGGACATACAAAAATTACAATGAAAATTCGTGATATCATTACATTTTTTACACCGAAAATTCGTATCTATTTCTCCACCCGCAGAATATCCCCCGCCTCGGGCGTTTCCGACAGCTTCACGTCGATCGTCTGCTTCGGGTGCGGACAGGACTCCACGGGATTTCCCTCTCCGTCATACATGGCCAGCACTTTCACGGGAATGTTCTCCCCGCAGGGCTTCATAATCTCGATCCGGTCCCCCACGCTGAATTTATTGCGCTGCTCGATGCGGGCGCAAAGCTGTCCCCGCTTATTTCCGCCCACGGCCACGTCCTCTGCTGCAGCCGATCCCCCATCTGTCGCCGCGTCCGCCGTTGCTCCGCCCGCAGCAGATGTTCCGCCTGTCGCCGTGTCCGCCGCTGCCCCGCCCGCCTGCGCTGCCCCGGCTTCCACCACCGCGCCCACAGTGCCGAGATAAACATACTCGCTCACATAAGTGCTCTCGTCATAAATCTGGGTATTTTCATCGGCTTTACCAAAATAAAAGCCCGTAGTAAATTTCCGGTAGGTGCACTTGGCGATCTCCGCCCGGTACCAGTCCATGTTGGCGCGGTACTGCTCCTCAGAGACAAAATAATCGTCGATGGCCCGCCTGTAGGTACGCGCCACGGTAGCCACATAGAGCGCGGTCTTCATCCTGCCCTCGATCTTAAAGCTGTCAATCCCCGCTTCGACCAGCTCTGGGATATGCTCAATCATATTCAGATCCTTGGAATTAAAGATAAAGGTACCGCGGTCGTTCTCATAAACGGGCAGATATTCTCCCGGCCTTGTCTCCTCCACCAGCGCGTACTTCCACCGGCAGGGATGGGTGCATGCCCCGTGGTTCGCGTCCCGCCCGGTAAAATAATTGCTTAACAGGCACCGTCCCGAGTAAGAAATACACATCGCACCGTGCACAAAGCTCTCGATCTCCATATCTTGCGGAATATTTTCCCTGATCTCCTTTATCTCCTTCAGGGAAAGCTCCCTTGCCGAAACAACCCGCTTCGCCCCCTGCCCATGCCAGAAACGGTAGGTCATATAGTTCGTATTGTTGGCCTGCGTGGAAATGTGGACGTCGATTTCCGGGCAGATTTCCCGCGCCAGCGCAAACATGCCGGGATCCGCTATAATCAGCGCATCCGGCTGCAGTCCCTTCAGCTCGTGGAAATACGCTTCCGCCCCTTCCAGATCATAATTGTGCGCCAGAATATTGGCCGTCACATACACCCTAACGCCTCTCTCATGGGCAAAGGCAATGCCCTCCGCCATCTCCTGTGCCGAAAAATTTTTCGCTTTTGCCCGCAGGCCGAAGGCTTCCCCGCCAATATATACCGCGTCCGCCCCAAAAATAACAGCTGTTTTTAATACCTCCAGACTGGCGGCGGGCACCAGCAGTTCAGGTTTTTTCATCCTATCATCCCTCCACCTTCGGAGAATACCTGTTGTACGGCATTCTCCAGTGTGACATTTAGAAGTTCCCGGCACCGCGTCCTATGGCTCGATGTCTTTAGAACTTTTTGTCACACAGCTGACCGTTACGCCATCCCCCACAGGCAGCACCACCGTCCGCAGCGCCTCATGATGTGTCAGTTCGTAAAGGTACTCCCGCATTCTGCTGTGAATCGTACGGTTTCTTCTCTCCACGGCAAACCGGGATTCCAGAATATCGCCGTCCTGCAGCACGTTGTCGGACACCAGAAGTCCGCCGGGCGCAAGGAGCCGCAGAATTTCCGGCAGAAAGTGGATATACTGCCCCTTTGCCGCGTCCATAAAAATAAAGTCATAAGGTCCCGCAAGTTCTTTCAGAATATTCGCCGCGTCGCCTTCCAGAAGCGTGATAACGTCTTCCTTGCCGGCCCGCGCGAAATTTTCCCTCGCCACGGGGATTCGCTTCTCATATTTTTCTATGGTGGTAATTTTGCACCCCTCCGGGGCATACTCGCTCATCAGAAGCGCAGAAAAACCAATGGCACATCCCACCTCCAAAATGGACATGGGCCTTCGCACCGCAAGCAGGAACCGTAGCAGTCCCTGCGTCTGCGTGCGTATAACCGGCACATTGGTTTTTAAAGCTTCACGTTCTATCTGATCCAGAAATGGGGTGTTGCCCGCGTCAAGAGAAGCGAGAAAGGTGTCCATACGCTCGCCCAAAATCACTTTGACTCTCCTTCCGCATCCTCTTCGCCCTCCTCCGGGGCATCCGCCGCCATCACGTCCATCATCTCCTCAGCCGTCATGGCGGTGCTCAGGTCATAGATCCCGGGCTGCAGCTTACCGTGATTTTCCGACAAAAGCTCCTGTAACAGAAAGAGCTTCGCATCGCGGATCAGTCCCCGCTCCTCCAGCATTTCGCCTACCTCCATGACGGAAACCGGATCTTCCACGCTGACGCTGATCGTCCTGCCCTCCCCGATGGCCACCGGCTCCTCGGTGAATATGCGGTAACCGTAATCATAGGCTGCCGTGGATGCCTTGATAATATAGGTGGCGGCAAAAAGCAAAAGCGCTATTTTGATAATCAGTTCCGCCGTGGAACCGATGACTTCTTTTATACTCATGTTTTCCTCCATTCCGAAGCATGCAATGCTTAGGAACGCGAACCAAATCTCAAATTTGGTTCTGCGATCAAGGGAATTTGTGACGCCTCTGCACAAATTCCCGGGTGAATAAATTGCTCTTTCAGAGAATTTATTCACCTTTATACCTCGAAATCTATCTCATCCGCCAGCAGCACGTACACCTCCTGCATCATGCGGCAGAATGCCAGCTCCGCCCGGAGAAAATCGTCCACGAGGGGATCTTCCCTGAACTGCTCATATTCCCTCTCGAAAGCCTCCATGCGGTCCAGCATATCCCCGTCGTCCGTATCATTCTGTAAATCAAAATTGCGCTGCCTGAACTCGTTCACCTTCTCATAAAGCTCCGGCTGCTTCTTGATTTTTTCTCTCTGGTACAGGTATTCCTTATACGTATCCGAAGTCATAATCTGATCCGCAAACGCTCTGGCTGCCTCTATGATCTCCTTATCTGACATGATGTTTTCTCCTTATCTCATACAGCTTGACGCGCTCTCATTCGCAAAACCGTTAAACTTCCATTATGATCGGCAGTATCATCGGTCTTCTCTTTGTCTTCTTCCAGACAAAGTCACTCAGCACATCCTTGACGGTACTCTTGAGTTTGCCCCAGTCTGTCTTGCCTCTGTCAAGGCAGTCCTGTACGGCCTCCTCCACGAGAAGCCTGGCCTCGTCAAGGAGCTCGTCGGACTCTCTCACATAGACAAAACCTCTCGATACGATATCCGGGCCGGAAATGAGCTGGTCGCTGTGGGATTCCAGCGCCATTACCACGATCATTATGCCGTCCTCCGCCAGATGCTGTCTGTCGCGAAGCACCACATTGCCCACGTCGCCCACGCCGAGTCCGTCCACCAGAATCGCTCCCACGGGCACTTTGCCGTTGACGACAGCTTTCTGGTCGTCCATCTCCAGCACATCGCCGGACTGCAGCATAAAGATATTTTCCTTCGGGATGCCAAGCTGGGCCGCAATCTTCGCCTGCGCCTTGCGGTGCTTGTACTCTCCGTGGACGGGAACTGCATATCTGGGCCTGACCAGAGAATAAATGAGTTTAATTTCCTCCTGGCAGGCGTGTCCGGACACATGCACGTCCTGGAAAATTACATCCGCGCCCTTCATCTGCAGCTCGTTAATGACGTTAGTCACCGCCTTCTCATTGCCCGGTATCGGGTGGGCGGAAAAAATAACGGTATCTCCCGGCATAATAGATATCTTTTTATGGTTATTGCCTGCCATGCGGCTTAAGGCCGCCATGCTTTCGCCCTGACTGCCGGTCGTAATGATAACCGTCTTCTCCGGCGGGTAATTTTTAAGCTCCTCCACATCGATGAGCGTTCTGTCGGCAATCTGCAGATAGCCCAGCTTGGAAGCCGTATCAATAATGTTTACCATGCTGCGGCCTTCCACCACAACCTTTCTGCCGAATCTTTCCGCCGTATTAATGATCTGGCGCACCCTGTCCACATTGGAAGCAAAGGTTGCGATCAGAATACGGGTATCCTTGTGCTCCAGAAACAGGGAATCAAGCGTCTTTCCCACCGTCTTTTCGGAGGGCGTAAAGCCTGCCCGCTCTGCATTGGTAGAGTCACACATAAGCGCCAGCACGCCCTTTTTCCCGATCTCCGCAAATCTCTGTAAATCGATGGCGTCACCGAATACCGGCGTATAGTCCACCTTAAAGTCTCCCGTATGCACCACCACGCCCGCCGGGGAATAAATCGCCAGCGCCGCCGCGTCCACAATACTGTGGTTCGTCTTGATAAACTCAATCCGAAACTGCCCCAGATTAATGGATTGTCCGAACTTAACCACCTTTCTCTTGGTGGTCTTCATCAGCCCATGCTCGTCCAGCTTATTCTCTATGATGCCCATAGTCAGCTTCGTCGCATAAATCGGTATGTTCAGCTCCTTTAATACATAGGGCAGCGCCCCGATGTGATCCTCATGTCCGTGGGTGATCACAAACCCCTTCACCTTCTCTGCGTTTTCCTTCAAATAAGTAATGTCCGGTATCACCAGATCAATTCCCAGCATCTCGTCTTCCGGGAATGACAGGCCGCAGTCCACAACAACAATGCTATCCTCATATTCAAAGGCAGTAATATTAAGCCCAATCTGCTCAAGTCCGCCTAATGGGATAGCCTTCAGCTTACTCGCTGACCTTCCTTCTTCATTTTTTTTCAAAAAATTTACCTCCACTTTCTACTGAATAATGTCTACGTCGTCCATAATCTTTTCAAACACAGCCGCCACTGCGTTTAATGTTTCATCGTCCTCCACGATCTCATATACCGCCTCTGCGTCTTCCGCCGCGGAAACATCGCACAAAATAAGCGCCTCTCCGTCCCCCTCCGCAGAATCTGTCACCAGAAGGTAATTCACGCCGCCAATCATCGTCTGTTCCAGAATATAAAACTCGACAGCGCCGCCCTCCTGCGGCGTAAATGTAATTTTCTCCATTTGTCCTCCAAATTTCTGTGCTGTCTGCGCAATTTCAGCAGCTATGAAGAAGTTTCGCGCGAATCCAAGTACCCCTGCAAAATCAGACACGCTGCGACCTTATCCACATAGTCCTTACGGTTTTCCCTGCGGATTCCGGCTTCCATCATCGCCTTATCCGCCGCCACCGTCGTCAGTCTCTCATCCCACATCACGACAGGAAGTCCTGTGCGCCGCTCCAGCTTGTCTTTAAATGCAAGTGAGAACTCCGCCCGCTCCCCCAATGTGTCGTTCATATTCTTCGGCAGACCCAGCACGATCCTGTCCACCTCGTACTCTTCAATCAATACCTCAATACGCGCAAGCGTTTGTCTCAGCTTGTTCTCTTCCTTCCGCCTGATAATTTCGATCCCCTGCGCCGTAATAAGCAAGGGGTCGCTGATGGCCACCCCCACCGTTTTGGAACCGAGATCCAGACCCATAATTCTCATATGTTCTTTTCACCGTTATCGACCCATATGGTCAACCTTTCTTCACACTCTCTATAGAGTTTTTGATATATTCCACCAGCATTTCCTCCACAAGCTCGTCCCTCTCCACCTTCATAATAAGGCTCCGCGCGCTCTTATGGCTGGTAATGTAAGTGGGATCGCCTGACATGATATAGCCGACGATCTGATTGACCGGATTGTACCCCTTCTCCGTCAACGCCTCATATACCGTGGACAGCACAAGCTTCACGCCTGTCTCCGGCTCCGTCCCCACAGTAAAAAATTGTGTATTTTCCAAATCCTGATCCCGCATATTCTCACGCCCTTATCTATATGTTATAGTCTTACCATTATTTGCAGAAAATTTCAGACCATGCTGTTAGTCCATGGTATATTTTACCACAAATAAAATGTCACAGCAACGCCTATTTCCAGCCTGTCAGGCGCATTGCCGCGCACTCCGGCAAATCAGATCCGCCCGGCTTACATCCCGGTCAGTCCACGGCCAGCAAAATATCCTCCGCCAAAAAGGAGACCAGCCTGCCGCTGGATATGCGGTTTTGCAGATTTTCCTCCGTCTCTGCCTCTCTTGCCACCTTTAAATAACGGGTGGTATGTCCAGTCCAATATCTCCTCCCACTTTTTTCCACAAGCTCCTCAAAGAGAACCTCCTCCGTTTTTCCCAGAAATTCCTCCCGGTACGCGCGGGACATTTCCCTTTCCAGCTTCATCAGCCGTTCGCTCCTCACCGCCTTTTCGGCCTCCGTAAGCTGTCCCTCCATGGCGGCCGCACGGGTGCCCTGCCGTCTGGAATACTTGAAAATATGCATCTCATAAAACCCCACCCGCTGAAGGAAGGTCTCTGTCTGTGCAAACTCTGCCTCTGTCTCCCCGGGGAATCCCACGATCACATCCGTGGTGATAGCCGGGTTTTCATAATACTTTCTCAGTCTCTCCACCGCACCGAGATAACCCGCCGTATCATACCGTCTGTTCATCCTGCGAAGCACCGTGTCACTGCCGCTCTGCAGGGAAAGGTGAAAGTGGGGGCAGACCTTCGGCAATGCGCTGATAAGAGCCGCAAATTCCTCCGTCACAATCCCCGGTTCCAGGGAGCCAAGGCGGATTCTCCCGATCCCTTCCACTTCTGAAAGTTTTTCCAGCAGACGGCCAAGCCCGCTGGCGCCCCGGTCAAGCCCGTAGGAGCTGATGTGAATACCCGTCAGCACGATCTCCCGGTACCCCGCCTCCGCCATACCCCCCGCTTCTTTCAGAACGTCTTCTTCCAGACGGCTTCTGACCCGGCCTCTTGCATAGGGAATCACGCAGTAGGAGCAAAACTGGTTGCATCCGTCCTGAATCTTAATGTAGGCGCGGGTATGCTCCGCCGTCGTCCTGAGCGTCATCTCCTCGTAAGGCGCATGGTCTATGTCGATCCTGTCTGTCATGGGCTTAGGCTGTGCCGCTTTCGGCTCCGGCACCGCCGTTCCCCGCATCCCTCCTGCCTCTTCCTGCTGTTCTTCTTTCTCCTGCCCGGGCATCCCTTCTGCCGCTTCTCCCTGCCCCATAGCCGCTCCGCCCCGGCTCTCCAGATATGCCTCCAGAATCTCCACCAGATCCTTCTTCCGGTTATTTCCTATGGCCAGATCCACCGTGCCGTCTCTCTCAAGCGTCTCCTGTCCGGTCTGCACATAGCACCCGGCCGCCACCACCACAGCGTTTGGATTTCTCTTCTTTGCCCGGTGGAGCATCTGCCGGCTCTTCCTGTCCGCAATATTTGTAACCGTACAGGTGTTCACGATATAAATATCGGCCGCTTCATCAAATGATACAATTTTATATCCCTTTTCTTGTAACATTTGTTGCATATAATCCATTTCATAGGCATTTACCTTGCAGCCCAGATTATGTAATGCTACACTTTTCATAGTAATCCCCGCATTTTTTGTATTGTTTTATCATTGACTTTTGCTCTTCCAACATATAGTATAATACCCAGAAGGTATAAAAATCAAAGGAGGTAATTTCCGCAATGAAAACAGTACAGATTTCTTTAAATTCTATCGATAAGGTTAAGTCTTTCGTAAACGATATCACAAAGTTTGATTATGATTTTGACTTGGTATCCGGCAGATACGTTATCGATGCGAAATCCATCATGGGCATCTTCAGCCTGGATCTGTCCAAGCCCATCGACCTGAACATCCATGCAGAAGACGGCACGGACGAGGTTATGGAGACACTGAAGCCCTACATCATGTAATCGCGGCTTCACCTTCAAATCCATACGAAAATTAAGGACAGCTCGGGAGTTCTCCGGGCTGTTTTTCATATTGCGGCGGCACTCCCGCGTGAAACGCTTCTTGGACCTGTCTAGCTTTGCACCACAATCACCTCATCTGTCTCCAGCGCCTTCTGCACCAGTTCCTCAATCCCCTCCTGTAAATTCTGCTCATGTCTTTTTATGATATTCAGATTCGGTTTCGTCACGGGGTGCTTGGCCACAAAAATGGTGCAGCAGTCCTCGTAAGGCAGAATAGACGTCTCGTAACTGTCAATTTTCTCTGCAATATCCACTATCTCCATCTTATCAAAACCGATCAGCGGCCTGTAAACGGGCATGGTACACACTTCGTTTGTCGCCGCCAGACTCGCCATGGTCTGTGAAGCCACCTGGCCGATACTCTCACCCGTAATCAGCCCCAGGCACTCCGTCTCCTTCGCAATGTGCTCCGCAATGCGCATCATATAGCGGCGCATAATTATGGTCAGCTCGTCGTGGGGGCACTTGTCATAGATATAAAGCTGGATATCTGTAAAATTAATCACATGCAGCCAGACAGGCCCTGCATAGGCCGCCACCTTTTTCGCCAGATCCACCACCTTCTGCTTCGCCCGCTCGCTGGTATACGGCGGCGCATGAAAATACACCGCGTCAATCTTCACGCCGCGCTTGGCGATCATCCATCCCGCCACCGGGGAATCGATGCCGCCGGAAAGCAGAAGCATAGCCTTTCCTCCCGTTCCCACGGGCATACCGCCGGGGCCGGGTATGATCTCGGAATAGAGATAAATCTTGTCCCTGATTTCCACATGCAGAAGGATATCCGGGTTGTGCACATCCACATGCATTTCCGGGTAAGCGTCCAGAATCACGCCTCCAAGCTCCTCATTGATCTGCATGGAATTAAGGGCATAATTTTTGCGTGCACGTCTTGCCGCCACCTTAAAACTTTTATTCCGGTCTGGGTACACGTCGCCGATATAACGCACCACATCCTGTCCCAGCTTTTCAAAGCCTTCATCCTCCACATAAACCACAGGGCAGATGCCGGAAATGCCGAAAACCTTTTTCAGGCTCCCCACCACTTCATCAAAGTCAAAATCAGACTGCGCGTCCACATAGATACGCCCGTCCGTCCTGCGCACCGCGAACTCGCCCTCCGCTTTTTTCAGCGCGTACTTGATCTGTTTGACCAAAGCCTCCTCAAACAGGTAGCGGTTTTTGCCCTTCACGCCGATTTCGGCATATTTGATTAGAAATGACTTGTACATATTTTCTCCATTCCGAAGCGTATCACCGTGCAGCGCGGGCAGCATGGGAAATACCCCATTCTGTCCCGCGCCCGTGAACTTTGCACCGCTCCCTTACAAAGCCCGTATCACTTCATTCAGTGTCTCGTATATCTTCTCAGGTACGGCACGGTCTCCTCCAGATTCTGACAGGTATACGCAATCTCTTCTTCCGTCGTGAATCCCGAGAGACTGAATCGGATCGTAGACTCCAGAAGTTCCTTCTCCACGCCTATCGCCCGCAAAGTTGCCGAAGGCTGCGGTTTACGCGCCGCGCAGGCGCTCCCGGCGGAAACATAAATCCCGCGCTCCTCCAAGGCGTGTAAAAGCACTTCGCTGCGGACGCCCCTGAAAGAAACGCTCACGATGTGGGGCGCTCCCTCTCTGCCGGGACAGCCGTTTATTACTATGTCAGGAATATTCTTGACTCCTTTGGTCAGTTCCTCCCGCAAAGCATACATTCTGTCCACATCCTGTTCCAGATCCTGATGCACCAGTTCCGCCGCCTTGGCAAAACCGGCAATACCAGGCAGGTTTTCCGTCCCGGAGCGCAGTCCGCGCTGCTGGCCGCCGCCGTACATGATGGGGCTGACCTTCGCGCCATCCCTCATATAAAGAAGGCCTATGCCTTTCGGCCCATGAATTTTGTGGCCGCTTACGCTCAGCATGTCGATATGCATTTTCCCGGGATAAATGCGTGCCTTGCCGAAGCCCTGCACCGCATCCACATGGAAAAGCGTTTTCGGGTTTTTCCTTTTAATGAGCGCACCCGCCTCCGCAATAGGCTGTATGCTTCCGATCTCATTGTTCGTATGCATAATGGAGACCAGTATCGTGTCCGCCCTGATTGCCTGTTCCAGCTCTTCCAGAGATATTTTTCCCTGCCTGTCAACAGAAAGATACGTCACCTCAAAACCCTGCTTCTCCAAATAAGACATGGGCTGCAGCACCGCAGGATGCTCAATTCCCGTAGTAATCAGATGACGTCCCGTTCTATGGTTTGCCATCGCCGCACCGACCAGCGCAATATTATCTGATTCTGTCCCGCCAGAGGTAAAGAAAATTTCTTTTTCATTCACTTTTAAAATCTTTGCAAATGTCTCATTCGCGTATCTTAAGTAGGCTTCCGCCTCCACTCCCTTATGGTGCAGGCTGGAAGGATTTCCATAATCCACGCACAAAATCCTGTGCATCAGCTGCGCGGCCTCCTCAAAGCAGGCGGTCGTCGCGGAATTATCCAGATATACTTCCATTTTTGCTGTTTCCTTCCTAAACCCTATATCTTTAATATATGTTTTTTATCTTCGGCAGTGCCAGCTCGATTCCACTTCGCTTCATCTCGCTGACGAGCTTCGCCCTATGCATCCATAGAAAGATGCGTTTCGGTGAGCAAGCTCCCCACTCCGCAGCTTTCTATGTCTGCGCACTGCTCATTGCCTACTCCAAATGGTACATCAGCCATGACAGCACCGCAAGTCCCGCCGTTTCGGTACGCAGGATTCTTTTCCCTAAGGTGACTGGCTCTATGCCCGCCGCAAGCGCCTCCGCCACCTCGCTCTCCTCGAAGCCGCCTTCCGGTCCGATAAAGACCGCCACGCTCTCGCCGGGACGTATCGCCTCAATTATTTTTTTCGTATGGGCCATGTCCTCCGCCAGCTCGTAGGGAATCAGCTTTACGTCCATCCCCCGCGCGTAAGTCACTGCCTCCTTCATGGTCATCGGCTCCTTCACCACAGGCACGATCCCTCTTTTGCACTGTTTGGCCGCTGCCTGCGCAATGCCCTGCCAGCGGTTCACTTTCGCCTGCGCTTTCTTCTCATCCAGCTTCACCACACAGCGTTTCACCGCCACTGGAATGACCTCGAACACGCCAAGCTCCACGCCCTTCTGGACAATCAGCTCCATCTTATCCGCCTTGGGGATTCCCTGAAAAAGATAAATTTTTGAGGGCAGCTCCACGCCCTCTTCCCTGATAAAGCGCAGGGAACAGATGACCTGATCCTGCGCAAATTCCTCAATGCCGCAGCGGTATTCTTTTCCGTCAACGCCGTTTTTGACCGCGATCTCCTCGCCGGTCTTCATCCGCAGGACGTTTTTCATATGATTGACGTCGCTGCCCGTAATAATCACCTTTTTATCCTGAATCTGTGAAGGTTCCACGAAAAACTGATACATTGCCCGATCTCCATTCCCCAAACACACCCGCAGGGCATTCTCCAATATGGAACGCTAAGCTCCCCGGCCCAGTGTCTGCGCGGCAGTCCTTACGCATTCTGTTCCTGCTGCGCACGCAGTTTCCGCTCCAGTCTCCGCGCACGCATACGGCGCACAATCCGCACAAGCAGGGCGAATACAATCACCCCCGCAAGAGCGCCCGCGCTGTCAATGCACACATCCGAAAACCGTCCCGCACGCCCCGGCACAAAAAGCTGATGAATTTCATCCGTGGCGGCATAGATGGCTGTCGCACCTGCGGCGGTTCCTCCCCTCCGCAGGAAACTCATCTCCCACTGCCCGACCCATATGTAAAGCAGGACAGACATAATACCAAACTCCGCCATATGGGCTACCTTTCGGATGAATCCCTCTATGGCGTCCGAAATTTCCTTCACCCGTGCATCGCTTAAATCCAGATGGAAAAAGGTTCTTGTGGAGCTTACCATATGAAAAGTGAAGCTCGCGCTCACCGCGCCAGACTCCTCCTTTTGCTGGGCAGAGAAAGCAAAGATAATGCACATCCACACAATTGCAAGCGCGCCCGCCAGATTTCTAAATAACACCATACCAAATTTTTCTTCCGCTTTCCTCATATTCCGCCCCATTAATAACATACGCTATTTTATCTGTATCCCTGCTACGCCACGCATCGTCTCCTCAGTCAGCGCGTTCACTTTTTCTTCGCCGTCACGGACCGCCACTCTCCAAGGGCATTCACTTCCAGAACCGTAAGCCCCGCCGCCTCGCAGGCCTGCGTCACCAGCGCCTCTTTACCCTCGATAATACCCGAAGTGACGTAAACGCCGCCCGGTTTCAGACAGGACACGATAACCGGCGTCAGCGGCACAAGCACATCCGCCAGAATATTCGCCGCCACAATATCATAACACCCGTAACCGACCCTGTCCTGCACTTCCTTTTCGGTAATAATATTGCCGATCAGCAGCTCAAAGTCCTGCTCGCGGATGCCGTTATCTTCCTTATTCTGCGCAACGGCCTCCACCGCGCAGGGATCTAAATCCGTACCTACGGCGTGCTTTGCGCCATACATAAGCGCGATAATGGACAAAATACCGCTGCCCGTCCCCACATCCAAAAGCTTGGTCTCAGGCGTTACATACTTTTTGATCTGTCCGATGCACAGCCTCGTTGTCTCATGCATACCCGTACCGAAAGCCGTGCCCGGGTCAATGTGCAGAATCTTCTTATCCCGGTCTTCCTCCTTTACTTCCTCCCATGAAGGGATCACCAGAAGGTCGTCTATGTAAAATTGGTGAAAATACTGCTTCCAGTTATTGATCCAGTCTATATCCTCGGTCTCAGACACCGTGACAGTTCCTTCCCCGATCTCCATAAACAGACGGACCTCCGCCAGCGCCTCCTCGATTCTCGCAAGCACGCCTGCTTTGTCCGTCTCTTCCCCGCCAAGATCCAAGACTCCGTCTTCCTTTTCCTCCACAAAAAAGCTGAGATACGCCACGCCGTCATCCGCTTCGTTTTCCGGCAAAATGTCCACAAACATCTGCTCTTTTTCCAACGGTGAAAGGGGCACCCTGTCCTCAATCTGCGCCCCCTCAAGCCCCCTGTCGTAAAGCTCGCTGATAATGATATCCTCCGCCTCCACGACCGTCTTTATCCTGAATTTCATCCACTTCATGGATCGCTTTACTTCCTTTCGCTAAGCTCCAGCAGCTTCCTCTTTAAGTCGTTCTCCATTACCCGCATTTCTTCCTCGGCGGCACGTCTCTTCTCCCTGCCGTCGGCCTGAATCTTCATCACCTCATCCAAGGTAGAAATCAGATTCGCGTTGGTGGTTTTCAGCGTCTCCATATCAATGATGCCGCGCTCTGACTCTTTCGCGCTCTCAATGGCTGATACCTTAAGCACCTCCGCGTTTTTCTTCAGAAGCTCGTTAGTCATGTCGGACACTTCCCTCTGCGCCCTCGCCGCCTGCTCCGCGTGCGTCACACCCAACGCAAGCACCATCTGGCTCTTCCAGAGGGGAATGGTATTCACGATCGTGGACTGGATTTTCTCTACCATCATCGTATCGCTGTTCTGCACCAGTCTGATCTGGGGCGCAGTCTGGATCGACACCACTCTGGTCAGCTCCAGATCATAAAGCTTTTTCTCAAAACGGTCACAAAGAGTTTCCATATCCCTTGCAGCCTGCGCGTCCTCCGGCAGGCCGCTTGCCTTCGCCTTCTCCAGAAGCTGCGGCAGTTCCTTCTCCCTTGTCTCCGCAAGTTTCTTCCTGCCAGCCAGTATATACATAGAAAGTTCTTTAAAATAAACCAGATTCAGATCGTACATCTTATCCAGTATATCAATATCTTTAAGAAGCTTGACCTGATTTCTTTCTAACGCTTCACAGATTTTGTTAATATTTGTCTCTACTTTAGAATATTTCGCCTTCATGGTCTGCAGCTTATGCGACGGTTTCTTAAAAATACCGAAGAGCCCTTTTTCGTCCTCGTCAAAATCTTTCAGCTGGGTCACTACATCGGAAAGCATCTCACCAACTTCGCCCAGATCTTTCGCCCTGACATTCCCTAACGCATTAGCCGAAAAATCTGCAATCTTTTTCTGGGTTCCTACGCCATACTGCAAAATCGCCGTTGAATTGTGCAGGTCAATCTGACTCGCAAACTCATCCACCTGTCGTCTTTCCTCATCACTCAAAACCGAGTCATCTAACTCATCTTTTTTTACTTCCTGTGTCTGCGGGATCTCCGCCAGAGGATGCCTGTCCTTCTCCGTATCCTCCACTTCCCCGAACAGCAGCGCGGGTGCCTTCTGTTCCATCACATCAATCTCGTTCATAGTTTCCTCCATTTCGGTTCAGCGCACGTCCTTTCGCAAAATCGCGCTCCGGCTGAACTGTTACTATAGGTATCCGTCCTGCTTCAATATCGTATGTAGCGCAGAGATATCCGACTGGATATCCCACGCCTTTTCCCGGAACAGCTCGTCCAAAAACTTTTCAAATGCCTCGTTTATATTGTCCACTGCCGTCTCGATCTCCCGCTTGGTCTGCTCTATATTGGACAGGTCCAACTGCTGGCTGTCCAGATCGCGGTATGCCTCCAGCAGCTTTTTCGTGGTGGGCAGATAAAAGCTTAACATCTTTCTAAGCTCAGGCGCAAGTTCCGGCTCCTTCTCCACCTGATCGAAAATCCTCGTGACCAGAAGCTCCAGCCGGTCCAGCTTATCTGACATTTCCTCGCCGGGGATCTCGTCGTTGCACTGTCTGATCAGACGCACATAACCCTTTCCCTCCTCGATCACTTCCGCTGCCTCTCCCAGACGCTCCTTTTCCTGCTGCCTGTGCTCTTCGGCCAGCTTTTCCATCTCCAGCTTTTTTTGCTCTTCCTCATAATTTTTCTGTGTGAGCATATACTGGTCGTACATTTCATCGCTGGCAATCAGGCATGTCTGTTTCTGGTCCAGATGCGCCTGCTTGAACATGCCGAGCTGAATCATCCGGCGCAGATCCTTTATAATGAACCGTTCACTTTTTCCCGTCCGCTGTGCCATCTCCTGAATGGAACAGTACAGCTTATCCTTTACCATACCCACATATCTCTTATAGCGCTTCGCCCGCCCTGCAAGCCGTGACCCGTGACAGCCGAGCCACAGCCCTGCTGCGGTAAAAATGCCCGATATAACCACGGGAACCACAGAGCGCGAATAGAGAACAAGCTCTCCCACCGAACCAATCAGGACCAGCGCCGAAATGCCCATCACGCCGTATCCTGCTCCCATGCATAATACGCCGGACACGGTTCCCTTCGGCGTATTCTGAAACAGCCTGGTATCCGGTCGGGCATTGGGCCGTTTGTATCGGGGACTGGACGCATAAGGGCTTATCTGTGCGTGTCCTGCACTCCCGCCCATGCCTCCTGCTGCGCCACGGCCTCCATTTCCGCCCATACCGCCCGCCGCACGGCTTATATTTTCACTCACCGTTTCCACGGTATGTCCTATGCCGTTTCCCACATCATTGACCGCACGGTTTACGCTCTCTCCCACCGTCCCAACGGTGCGGTTCACTTCCCGCATGGTGCGGTTTATGGTTTCATTCACCGTGTCGCCAATGTTCTTTCCCAGATTCGTAAAATTACCCGACTCAACCGCCTGCTGTACCTGATCCCGGATATCCTCTCCGGCCCGATACCACTCATTCCTGTCCATATTCCACGAATTCCCCATACTCGTCCCAGATATTACATATCCAGGTACTTCCCTGATTAAAGACAATCTCCTCGCCTGCCTCGTCATAGAACTTCGCAGGCGTAAAATCCCCGTCCAAACGTTTCCACGTGCCCTTTATCACCTTGCCGTTTGTAAAGACAATAGCGTCGCCCTCTCCGTGCACGCCGAAGGCAAGATAGTCGTGAGCGTCCCTCACTTCCCCATGGCAGTACTGGAACACCACATTGCTGACGGTGAGCTGCTCGCCCGTAAGCTCGTCAATCTGCTTTTTGCCGTCCTGATAGCGGTAATAGAGCTGGTCGCCCTCATGGTACTCAAAGTAAGGATGGTACGCGCCATACCCGCCAGAATTATTTGAGGACTTTCCTCCCGGATAAACATAAGCTGCATCCTCATTGTCTGCATAATCCGCCCTCACATCATCCGCCGCAAAAAGGAAGGGCGGCACATACGCATCATCATAATTCCAGTCATAGCCAAGTCTTTCCACCGCTTTGAAAAGACCGTCAATAAAGAGATACCCCGTAAACTCCGTCGCATAGCCCGGGCGCTTATGTCTGCCGTACGCCTCGTCCGCCGGATTGTGGATACCTACCACCGCCGCGCTGACATTGTAATAGTTCGGGCGGTTGATCAGTTCCTCCACATAGGGCACCGCCAGTCCCCAGTTGCAGTAAATAGCCTCGTATCCCATAGCCTGATAAACATAATAATCCCGGCTCGACCGAACAGGCCCGATCCGGTCCAGATCGTCAAAATCCTCAAACACACCCATCAGACGGGTGATACGTCCCTCCACTGGCGCCTCGTAGATAATCCCTGCCCGCGAAAGCCCGTACTGCGGCAGGGCGGGCGCATTGTTCGGTATCATCACCGCAATGGGTCTTCTCTTTGCCTGACTAACATCCGTCCACTTACCGGTCAGGTAGCTCTGTATTTTACCATCCTTTTCCACCCGCTCCGCAATCACGAGGGACTCAGGCTCCTCCTCTTCCGGCTCTTCCTCCACAACAGGTTCTTCCGGCTCCTCCGGCTCGATCGGTTCAATCTCCAGTTTCGGCGGTTCCTCCGCTTCTTCCTTTGCCTTGGCACAGCCTGCCAGACAGAGTATCATACATAAAACCATCGTACTCAGTAAAGTTATTTTCTTTTGAATCATCTTTCCCTCTTTCCTACGTTTTTCTTACATTACACGTTCTCTGGTTGTCCTGATGAATCACACATCATGCTTATGCACATACACAGGCATATGCACAAATTAGTATATGGCGCATAAACACTTTTATTATAACCGAAAAATGGAAGGCTGTACACTCAAAAAATTGGAAGACTAAGAAATGACTAAGAAAAGTCAAAGAAAATAACAGTTGAAAGATAACAGCGGGACACCTCACGGCGCCCCGCTGGAAACTTAATAAATAATCGCTTTCCTCACAATCTCAAATTTTACCGTCACGCTCCCGCCGTATTCCGGCGCAATTCCTGTAATTGTAACACTGCCCTTGTTCTTTCCCGATTTATTGTTTGCGCCGTAGGAAACCGTATAGTCTTTTCCCTCCGTAAGCGTTTTTCCGCTGGCGGCATCACGGACAGTCGCCGCTGGCGTCACCTGGTTTCCGGTGTAAACCGCCTCCGCTATCTCTATCTGCAGATTCTTCTTTACCAGCTTCGTCCGATAGACCGGCAGCGGCACAATGATTTCCCCGTCAGCCTCATAATAGCCGTCTGCCTTTGCCGTAATAACAGCTCTGGGCATCAGCTCCTGCAGCTTTTCATCAGAATCAGGATCAGTCTCCCCACTTTCAGCCTTTTTGACGGTCTCCTCATATAACCGCAGATACGCGCTGTAATCCGCCTGCGTATTGCACAGGTATTCCAATTCATAATCCGTATTCACGCGAAGCGCGCTCTTTCCGTCCATCAGCTTTATCGCAGGCTTATACTCATAGTCCTCCGCCTTGTCCGGATTGTAGGCGACAGCCGTTGGCGTAATCCGGATGCTGCCCTCAGCCACAGCCTGATTCAGTCCGCTCTTCGTGATTTGGAAAGTAATATCAAATTTGCCGTTGTAATTGCCCTTTCCTTTCACCGTTACCGTAGGCGGATTTTCTGAGGAAGCATTCGCTACTGCCTTATTGTTCTTATAGGCGAGCGTGTAGTCTTTTCCATTGCGCAGTATAAATCCCGCCTTATTTGTGAGAACAATCTCATCCACAGGCTTCACACCCGCCTTGCAGTACTGGAAACTCATGCTTTCCATCGTGCCCGCACGACTCACCTGATCCTGATCCGCAATATCCACTGCCTCAATCTTAAAGGTCTTCTTAAAGCTGCCGCTGTAACCCGCCTTATCCACACCCCTAAAGGTCATTGTGGCATTGCCCCTGTTGACATTTTTCGAGTAACTTATGGTATAATCCGTGCCGTACTGCAGCGGCATCTCCGCTCCGTCCTGCGTCAGGTAGGTCAAAACAGCGTCATTCTGTGTCAGCGCCCTTCCCGTATACTGCTTATCCTCTACGCCGCTCACCTGGACCGTCTTCGCCGAAAATGACTTTCCAGTAATATTGAAAGCTGCTGTCTTCGTCCCAACATACTCCCCGTTCCCGGTGATGACAAGTTCCGCCTTGCCGACTTTTTCATGATTGCGATAGCTCACCACATAATCGCGTCCCGGTTTAAGAAAGATTTTCCCATACTTCACGGTAAAGGTATCCGGCGAATCCTCCTCCGCCGCAGTCAGTTTTACCGCCTGTCCCGTAAACACGACATTTTTCTGATTCCTGCCAAGAGTGACCGTGGCATTTTTCATCAAATGTGCTTTGTCCGTCACATAGACTGTCCTGCAGATGCTTCCCGCATAATTGCCGATTCCCTCAAGCGTCAGCAGAAACTCCCCTTCAGAATTAGCCGGAATTTCCGCGTTGGGCAGCTCCATATCCTTCTCCAGACTCTTTCCCAACCCGTCACGGGCATTTTCCGGCGTCAGCCGCAGCCGGAAATCCACGTCCCGTTTCATGCCCTTCGCATACTTAATGGAGGAGAAAGGCTTCTGCACTTTGTTCGCCGTGACAAGCTGATCCGATACTTTCAGCGTGACTCCGGCCGCCGGTTCCGCTGTACCGTCTCCGATTGACGCCCGTAGAATATTGAAATTTACCTTAACGGTATCCTTGTTCCCGTCCTTAATTCTGTCCGTATAATTGCCTTTGCCGATGATCTCCACATATGGGAGCTCCGAATTGAAGTTGACGCCTTCCCCATTTCCGCTTTTCAGCACGCCGCCTTTATTCGCATTTGTATTATTGAAATACTTGATCTGGTAATCCCTGCCGGATTTTAAGAGCACATTCCCGTCATACACGCTTACCACCGGCTTACATGCCTTGCCTGTATAATATACGTCAGCTATTTCCTGAAAAGCGAAGCCGCCGTCCTCCTTGCTTTCTTCAAGCCACTTCGCATACAGCGTCATATCCGCCTGCACAATATCAGTCTCAAAATTCCATGCTTTTGTGCATGCGGCGTCCCGATACCAGCCGTCAAAACGGTATCCGGCGGCATTCGGATCCTCCGGTTTCTCCGCCGTACTCCCTGCTCTCAAACCAAACTGTGCCGCAGGCGCCGTTCCATGTCCCTGTACATCAAAGGTCACCGTACAGGAAACATATTCATAGGCTACGGTCAGTCTGCCGTTCTCATAGGTAATTGTATAGTTCGCTCCCGCGTCCGCCCCGGAAGGAACAATTTCATACTGCCCTGTAGCCGTCGTGTCCGCAACCGCACAAGAAAATACAGGTTCAGTCAGCAGCACATCCGTTCCCACCAGACCGCTTATCCCGTATTCATATGCACCGCCTGCCGGAATGGCCGCCCCGACCAGAATCGTCTTATCCTTGGCACTGATTCGGAGCGGAGCAGGCTGGATCTCAAAGGTTCTGCGGATAGTGCCAAGGTAGCAGCCTGTTCCCTCTATGGTCACAGTCGCTGTACCTGCATTCCTGTTATTTTCATAGGACAGCTCATAATCCTGTCCTTCTTTCAGGACAACATCCGCTGACCGCACCACCACCTTCGGCTCCTGATCCACGCCGTTGTAGGTAAACCGATTTGTCTTAAAAGTGACGTCCGTTCCGTCTCCGAGCATCTCCTGCGCTGTCACCTGCACCTGAATATCCGAAAGCTTTTGAAACTTCGTTTCATCCTTCGGGGTAAATACCGCCACAAAAGTATAAATCCCCGCCTTCTCAACAGTCTGCGTATCATCCTGCCATGTATATGTTCCGTGCTCGTTCTGCGGCAAAGCAATCTCACTGAGTCTCTGTCCGACCGAAGCCGTCAGCTTTGGTTCTTCCACAATCAGCGTATCAAAACCCGCCGTATAGCCGCCGACACTGACACGTATCTCGCAGATCCCAGGCTTGGAGGAATCAAAGCCGTTGATCATATTCTCTGTCAGTGCATCCGTTTTTAGCGTATCGCCGGACGGATAGGTGACAGTCCCACCCTTAAGGTTGATCTTCCCCCCAACCTTATAAGTCGTGCTATCGGGCGCTTTCACCGCGACCGGGCTTTCGTCGTCTCCGTAAACCGTGATCGGCGCAGAGGCTGACTGCGAACCAGCGCTCACACTGATCTGCGCCGTTCCTTTCCCCACGGCACGCACCTCGCCTGTGGAATCCACTACCGCAACCTTTTCATCGGAAGTGGTCCATTTTCCCCCTGCCTGATACGGCCCAGTAAAGCTTTTGGCATTATTATAATAATCATTATACTGCACTGTCACATTGACCGAAAACCGGCAGGTATCACCCTCCTGTAAAAAAGCGGTCTGCGTCCCGGAAAATGACAGGTTGGAAACATTTTCTCCCTGTACTTCCATATACTGCACGCACTCCCCGGAGCTTGCATCCT
This sequence comes from uncultured Lachnospiraceae bacterium, assembly GCA_947174505.1. Lineage (GTDB taxonomy): Bacteria > Bacillota > Clostridia > Lachnospirales > Lachnospiraceae > UBA3282. Next base: position 38,994 of record CAMWJF010000005.1, on the reverse strand, counting down.
TCTTCGCATCCATACCGTCTTTGTAACTGAACTCCTGTGCCACGGCATACCAGCCGCCGCTGGACAGCCGGAAAGCTCCCACACCGACAGCACAATAACCCGGATTAATAATACTTGTATAATGCCCGGTCACCGCACCTGTCTGGTTTACCCAGTCATTTTTCTCTCCGTACCATTGCTCGATTCCCTTCATCAGACCGTTATAATTCCATGCCAGGTTTTCCGCCCAGGACTGCTCCCCGTTCTTGGTAACCACCGTAAAACACCGCTGTCCGTTCGGCCTCTCGTGCGCCTGTTTGACAGTCGCTTCCGCCGCCCGCAGCCTAGCGATCGCCTCAAGATCCGAAGACCACTGAAGCGGCACATAATCTTCTATCGTCAGCGGCACATCTGTTCCAGGTTTACGCACCCCCTCCCGGCACGCCTCCAAACGAATCTCATTCAGGCGGTTCAGTATCTTATCCGCAGTTTCCGTATAATATGCACCCGAAAAGCCCATGAGCACATTGCCTTCAGCCGGAGTCAGGTCAATCGTAGGCGTTTCCGTCTCAGTTAGCGGCTTCCATTTTGCATAAAGTGTAATATCACTCCTGTTCTCTCCGTATATCTCGATCACCCTGATAGAATATGCCGCATCAGCATACCAGCCTTCAAACTGAAATCCTTCTCTGACAGGATCCCTTAGTATGATGACCGTATCTTTCTCCGTATAGACAGACGGGTTTTCGCTGTTGTTTGTCCCGCCGCCTAAAATATAAGTAATCGTATACGCCTGCGAGTAGTTGCAATATTTTTCCAGGTTGGCACGCACCTCATCTGCGGTCTTCAATCCCCGCGTGATATACTGTAAGCGGTTATTTCCGTCAATATAGCACAGCACAGGCATAGCAACCGTAGCATCCTCAATCCCGGCTACCCGCAGATACGCCCACATACTGTTCATATTCTTTGTCGTGGTATCATAGGAAAAAGTAATCTCTTCACAGCCGTACTGGTCCTTCATCCGGGCAACGGCTTCCTCTGTTCCTCCATCCGACTCCAGCGCATAGATGTCAATACCCGAAAATTTGTCAATTTCACTGCTGATATCAAGAATCGTGTTCTGACAATTTGCACAGGAATTGCTGTAGAAGACCAAAAGCTTCGGCTTTCCCTCTGCGGTAGAACTGATCTGTGTTCCATCAAGAGCCGTATATTGGCAGTAAAGATTCTCGAGTTCCAGCGCCACGCCGCTTTCCGGCAAAGGAGCCGGCTCTGTGCCTCCCTCACCGAGATCCGCCGTCAGCACCTTCTCCTTCTCCGTCAGATTCGGGGACTGGTGAATGCTGTAACGCACCGCACCGCCGTAGTAGGCGCTGCCATAAATGTAACCGTTTTCCGTATTGGCGACAAACTCCGTCTTTTTGTCTGTCCCGTCCATGGCGGTACTGTAGATATTTGCCTTATCATTGAAATACAGGCGGTCATCGATGCGGAACAGCCCGGAATATACGCCCGGCCAAATCCCCCCGCTGTTCAGCCAAACCGGCCATTTGTCAATCTGCTGCAGAGGCGCGCCGTCTGACGTGACTGCGCCAAGGCTGGCTTTCATCAAGGCGGGGTTCCCGCCTGCTCCGCCATCGGACGATATGTAATAGCATTCGCTGCCCGAAAGCACCATCGGCGATGTACAGTCCGTCCAGAAAGCATCGTCATAGCGGGTATCCGTCGCCTGATAATCCACCGTCTGACTGCCGTACGTTACCCGTCCGCCGCTATGCTTTTGTGGAGCACCAGCAGGATCAAAGCTTTCATCGCTGCGGAACATATAAGTATGCACCGACCTGCCAACCAAATCCCACGTCGGATCATCCCATGTGACATCCACCTGATAATATTCTCCGTCCAGTTTAATCAGGTTCCATGCATGGTTGATCTCTTCACTGGTGACCATATAGCAGTCAATTCCCACCTGCTGTAAAAGGTATTTATAGGAAAGCGCATACCCGTCACAGACTGCAGTGCGGTTAGCAAAAACACCGTAGGTGGAATGGGATACACTTGGGACGGTATTTTTATCCAGATTTTCTTTGTCATACTCACAGTTGACCGTCAGATAGTCGTGCAGAACAATTGCTTTCTGCAAATCGGTCATATCCTGATCCACTGAAGCCAGCGCCGCGTCCACACCCTGCTGCCATACGGAAGCATTCAGCGTGGCATCGTAGGTAATATTAAGCTCCGTTATTTTCTCTGTGGCCGGGCTATAACTATAGCTATACCGTCCGCTCACATAGTAGAGATCCGGGTGCTCATTTAATGCGCCGCTGACCAAAAGCTGTATTTTTGTTGGAATCTTTTTTTCTTCTTCCGTTTCCCGTTTTTCGAAGGGTATCTCATATTGGGAGACATCAATTGGCGTAATGCGCTCTTTCATCTGTATATACAGATAGTCCATGATCTGATCGTCTGTATAGGCAGACTCCGAATAAAGTGCAATTCCCTCATCCGCGGAAGGCGCATCGCCAAACTGATACACACCTTCCATCTCCGCATCCACCCAAACCTCCACTGCCCCGACAGACATTAAATCATTTGCGGAAATCTGCAGGTCATTTTCGGAAACTGACACCTCGTCATCAGGTAACTGTGCATCCGGCGCAAGCTGGTCTGCGGGGTCTTCTGCGTCCTGATCAGACGGTTCCTCGTCACCCACAGGCTTCTCTGTCTGCGCAGGATCTTCCTCCGGCGTCCCGCTGTCGCCGGAAGTGCCTTCCGACGCTTCCGCCCCAGGTGGCTCCGTCTTTTCTTCTCCTGCCTTCTCGTCCGCATCTTCCTGCCCCGGCTCCTGTTGCAACGCATCCTCCTGCACAGCCGGTTCTTCATCCGATATGCCTTCCTGCACGGGTGTCAGTTCTTCCGCATAGGAAATGCCTCCCGGAAGTTGCGCGGAGGAAAGCACCAAAATGGTTGCCAGAATACCTGCTAAAACTCTTTTTACTGATTTCATGCTTCTCTCTCCCTCATTTCCACAATAAAAATATCACTTGATATAATTATTGAAAGCCTATAATCAGCATATTATTTTGGAAGCATAAAGTCAACCGGCTTCTTGACTATTCCATTTAAAGCTGATTCTACAAGACAGCCTTAAACCGTCAAAAAAGAGAAGACCAGCCGAATCATAGGATTCGGCTGGTCGATAGCAAAATATTATTAATAATATCCAATTACATAATATCCAGCGGTATTTTGATATTGAATAGCATACATACTTGCCGTTGCCTTAAGATTAGAACCATCCTTAAGCGCTACAGTCAAGGTTATTTTATCACATTCGTTTGTATATAGTTGTACATTCCCTCTAGGCGGAAGATAATCTAACTGTTTATCGGTTGCTTTAAGGGGCTGCGGATCATATAATGCGTAAGACGCACCATCAATCACAAGGTAGTCCTTATACAGTCCTATGTTTTTGGGGCCTGACACTGTAGCTGTGCAATAAAAGCTGGGAAGCATCATTGCCTCGTCCCAATCAGGTTTTCCTTTATTATCCTTTTCGTCAGTTGCCTCCACTATAAAATGATATCCATTTATATTACCATTATCATCTGTAGTAACAACTTTTTTAAGCCTTGCCGCAACAAAGCTGGGCCAGATAGCCAGCGTATACTGGTTTGAAGTTACCCCACTGCCATCTTGTGCTGTTGCGCGAACAGCGAAGGAGCCATAAGTAGCATCCTTTGCTACGGAAACTGTACCATTTTTGTCAATAGATACCTTATCTGCAGCTACATTCTTGCATGAGCCTGGCACTATTTCCCAATTGATTTTATTGCTTGTTGGCTTTCCATAATTACTATAGTATTTGGCTACCATTTTAGTCTTTTTGCCGACGGCAATACAGCCCGCGCTTCCGTCTGTAGGACCGATCACCAGTCTGGACATAGGTGCGCTGACAGTAACCGCACAGGTTGCCTTTTTATTACTGCCGTCAGTAGCGGCACAGGTGATGGTCGCTTTGCCGGACGATTTTGCAGTAATATTACCGTCTTTATCCACGGAGGCTATGGAAGGTGCGCTACTGGTCCAAGTGATCAAAGGATCAGTCAGGGTTTGCGTTGCGCCACCCTTTTTCCCCGTCACAGTGGCAGTTAGGGTAGCTGTTGTATTTTTTGTTGCGCTTGTCTTAGGTGGGAACAGGGTCAGCTTACTCTCGTTGAGGATAATTTTAGTGATCTCCTCATCCGTAATCGTGATCTCATACGTGGCTGCTTTGGCAACACCAAGCTTATCTGCCGCAATAGCTGTTACCGTGTATGTTCCTTTGGCGTCCTTTGTCGTGGTTATCTTACCGTTGCCCTTGCCGATCTTTACTTTCCCGTCGCCAGCTACACTCCACTCCACTTTCTTGTTGCTGGCATTTGCAGGTAATACCTTTGCCGTAAGCGCAATTCCTTTTCCGGCAGCCACTTTGGGAGAACCGGCTATGATAATCTCTGTAACGGGCTGTACGACTGTCACACTGTAGGATGCACTCTTGTTACCGCCGTCGTTGGAAGTCGCCTTGATGGTCGCTTTACCGGGTGCAACGGCAGAGATAACACCAGCGTCAGAGACTGTGGCAATCTTAACGTTACTGCTGGACCAGACCACTTCTGCAAGGGCAGACTCGCCAGTGATATCCTTCTTCACTTTATTTGTGTCTGTCGTAGTTACTGTAAGATATTTCCCTAAATCAATGACCGCATTGTCGTCATCCGCTGTTTTGTTGTCGCTTGTCTTTATGCTCTTTGCCTTAGGCGCTTTTGAGGTTGTAGGATCAATAAATGCAACCTTCGTTACGGCAGATGTCTCGATTACAGTAAATTTGAAATCATCCTTTGCACCATCATATTTTATCCCATCATTTCCGACAGCCCTAGCAGTAACCGTATATTCTCCTGGAGCAGTGCCACTTTTTGTTTTAACCGTGCCGTTTGATACTGTGATACCTGCCGCCTTTGCCTTATCATCCACAGACCATTCAACCTTGTTGGAGATCGCATAAGAAGGAGTGACAGTGGCAGTGAATTTCAGGCTCTTCCCGGCAACCACTCTCTTTACATTGCTGGCAGACTCTACAGATACCCCACTTGGAATCGGTGTCAGTGTAACGGTTTTAGACGCTGCCTTACTTGCCATACCAGTAATCGGATTGACAGCGATAGCTTTAATGGTAATGCTCTTAGCGCCGCCCAATTCTATTTCGCTGCCGATTTGATATGGTTCCTCATTGTCAGCATTTGTGATGACACCATTTTTATAAGCCGGTGTCTTACCGCTTGTTGAGTAATAAATATCAATACCCACGGCAGTTGCAGAGGAAAGTGTCACACCGACGCTCTCTGCTATGTAATCCTTCTTATTTGCACCTCTCTTATAGGTGTTTTCATCAACCACATCAATGACTGGCGCATCCGGTGCAGTCATATCCGTAGCAAGCTTCAACACACCAGGCAGGTAGGTTGTGCCTGCACCCATGCCGGAGTTGGCACACTTGGTTGTGGAAGATTTCATAGCGGAGACAAGTGCATCCACTCTTCCCTTACCTTCCTTGCTCTTGATATCTTCTCTAGCAGAAAGGATAACCGCCGCCGTACCGGCCGCTGCCGGACAGGCCATGCTGGTACCACTCATATTGCCATAACCGTCGGGGACTGTAGAGTATATATTCACGCCAGGGAAAGACAGTGTCACCGTACTGCCATAGCACGAAAAAGATGCCCTTGTGCTGTTCTCGTCTACTGCGCCTACAGAAATAGTACTGGCGTAGGCAGCAGGGAAATTATTGCCATTTGAATCATCGTTACCAGAAGCAGCAAAAATAGCTACACCCTTTTCATATGCCTCTTTAACGGTATCCTCGTAGAGCTTATTATAATTCGGACTTCCCAGACTCATGTTAATGATATCATTTCCGTCTTTAACGGCAGCCCTAATAGCGCTCATTATCCAAGCGGTTGTACACCTACCGTCTGCCGCAAATACACTGTATCCGCGTACTTGCGCGTCTGGCGCGATGCCGACAACACCTACGTTATTATCATCTGCAGCAATGATACCCGCCACATGAGTGCCATGCGTATCATTATCTGCATTAAATTCAGTTCCGTTTGCACCATCAACATAAGTTTTTCCGTTGAGAGCATTCGCCGCTAAATCTTCATGATTCTTGGTAAGACCCGTGTCAATGACAGCGACTTCGATTCCCTGCCCCTTATATCCGGCAGCCCAAGCGTAACGGGTGCCAATATAATCGTGATGCCATTGCTCGTCATAACCAGCCGGAAGCACAGGATTAACCGTCGCGTTTGTGTCAGTGTACAGGTAGTTGTAATAATTGGGCCACACGGCGGGCAGCTTGATCTCCGGTTCCGACGCTGCGGCAATCGCCAGCGCTACAGTTGCCTTTTTAGGCAGACGGATTACGGCTACCTCAGAAACATAACTGCCCAGCGTACCTCCGAAAGCCTCAGCAACCATTTCGGCTTCTTCCCTGGTTTCCGCCAGATACACGACCTCACCAGGCTCATACTCGCCCTCAGCATCCTGATAGTCTTCAATCGTGGCGGTTTCCGCCGATTGGATTTGTACGACATCTTCTACATGGGAAGCCAATACGCGTTTATCCGACAACTGCTGTGAAGAAAATTTATAGTTGTCACCCAAACCCGGGAAAATAGAGAAAATACTCGTCTCATTCTCGGGAAGCGTATTTTCGGATATAGTATTCTCTGAGACAGTGTTCTCAGACACAGAATCCTGGCTTTCGTCGTCCTCTTCAACAGGCTCCTTACTCTCTTCTCCTTCGGAGGGCTGCTCGGGAGTTTCTTCTTCCCCGGCAGGATCTTTGTCCTCTTCATCCTCAGAGGGCTGCTCGGGAATTTCCTCTTCCCCGGCAGGATCTTTGTCCTCTTCACTCTCAGAGGGCTGTTCAGGAGTTTCTTCTTCCCCGGCAGGATCCTTACTCTCCTCACCCTCGGAGGGCTGTTCAGGATTGCTTTCTTCCGTGGATTCATCTAATCCACTTTCTTCTTCAGCCGGCTGTCCAGAAAGATCACTGCCAACATCTTCAACGGTTTCACTGATCGGAGCAGGCTCAGACGGTGCAGTCGCCATTGCATCGATTCCTGCCGTCTGGAACAGCAGGGAACCTGCCAAAAACAGGGATAACAATTTTGCTCTTTTCATTTTTCTCCTTCTCTTTCTTTATTTAATCAAAAGATATTTCTTGGTTTATTGTTCCGTATAGAGTTTATTTTCATAATTAGGAGTTAATTCGGGGTAGTCATTTTCAGCACCAAACTCAATGAGCTCCTGCGCATTTTTGTCGGTCGTATAAGTAGCTACACCACTGGAATAAGAACTTAACTCAATACCATATAACTCGGCAATTTTTTCCGCCTCCTCACGCGTGTCTGCCAAGGCAACCAGTTCTGTAGTCGCCGGAGCGTCAGTTTCTACGGAATCGCTGGGCAAGTCGCCCACAACTGCCGGTTCTGATTTTTGAAACTTCGGTATACTGTCGTCGGTTATCACTCCTGTTATTTGTCTATTACCGCCACAGCCCCATAATCCCACCGCTGAAAGCAGGACAAGTCCCGACACAAGGACGACCATTTTCATCTTCAATCTTTCACCTCCTCTTTGATGTCCGGATCATGTTTCTGTATCACTCTAATACTCATATTTTCTGGGCTTTTCGCTTTCCTTACCCACTTCTTCCCCCTGCATGTCACAGACATCTTACATATCGATCCTATTATATCACACCCCTTTCCCCTAAAAAACCCTTAAAATTCTTAAAATTCCAGTAGTAAAAATAGTATATTTTTTAAATATAAACAAAAACGATTACAGGAACCGCTCCCGTAACCGTCTCTGCTCATCATATTTGTTTAAAACTTAAACTTTTTCTTCTTTTTCCCGCTGCCGCCCGCCGGTTCCCCGGATGCCTCGGAGGTTATATTCTTAGCCGCATTCAGGCTGTCGCCCGTGCACTCGTCAAACTGCTTCAAAAGATCCTTAGCCTCATGGGATAGCTTGTCGGGCACCTGAACCACCAGCGTCACATAATGGTCGCCGCGCACATCCTTATTCCTGAGAGAAGGCACGCCTTTGCCCTTTAAGCGAACTTTAGTGTCAGTCTGTGTTCCGGCCTTCACTTCATAGATCACCCTGCCGTCCACGGTGTCGATCACGATCTCCCCGCCCAGCGCCGCAATGGCGAAGGACATGGGTACGGTAGAGTAAATATTCTCATCCTGTCTCTGGAAGATAGGATGCCTTCCCACTACCACCTCAACCAGAAGATCTCCTCTGGGGCCGCCGTTTGAGCCGGGCTCGCCCTTATCGCGGATGCGGACGCACTGTCCGTTGTCGATACCCGCGGGGATGGAAACCTGTATCTTCTTTTTATTTGCAATATAGCCTGTGCCGCGGCAGTCAGGACATTTATCCTTAATCACCTTACCCGTGCCGTGACAGTCGGGACAGGTCTGCACATTGCGCACCGTGCCAAAGAAAGACTGGGAAGTGAATACCACCTGTCCCTTGCCGCCGCACTTGCTGCAGGTCTCGGGACTGGTTCCCGGCTTCGCTCCCGTGCCGTGGCAGGAAGTACACTCATCCTTAAGGGTCAGCTCGATCTCCTTCTCCACGCCAAAGACCGCTTCCTCAAATGTAATGCGGACGCTGGTTCTGATATTCGCGCCTTTCATAGGGCCGTTTCCTCTTCCGCCGCCGCGCCTGCTGCCGCCGCCGAAAAGATCCCCGAAAATATCGCCAAAGATATCGCCGAAATCCGCGCCGTTAAAGTCGAAGCCGCCAAAACCGCCTGCGCCGCCCGCACCGTCGAAGGCAGCATGACCATACTGGTCATACTGTCTCCTCTTCTCGGGGTCACTCAAAACAGCATAGGCCTCCGAGGCTTCCTTAAATTTTTTCTCCGCCTCCGCGTCCCCGGGATTCATATCGGGGTGATATTTCTTAGCCAGAACTCTGTATGCTTTTTTTATGGCGGCGTCGTCGGCGCTTTTCTCTACGCCGAGCACCTCATAATAATCCCGTTTTTGTTCTGCCATAACTTTATCCTTCCCTGGATTCTTTTAATATCTTATACTTCCCTGTAGTCTCCGTCAACCACATCATCAGCCGCGCCGCCATCCTGCGGGCCTGCCTCCTGCGCGCCGCCCATGTTGGCCATGTCAGGGCCGCCCTGTGCCTGCTGCATGTTCTCATACATCTTCGTAAACAGGGACTGTGCGGAGTTCGTCAGCTTCTCCTTCGCCGCCTTCAGCTCGTCAAGCTGGCTGTCGGTAAGCTCCTGATCCTTGGTTTTCTCCAGAATATCCTTCACCGCCTGCAGATCAGCCTCCACGCCGGCTTTCTCGGAGGCGTCGATCTTGTCGCCCACCTCGTTCAATGCCTTCTCGGTCTGGAATACGAAGGAATCCGCGTCGTTTCTCGTATCTACCGCCTCTTTGCGCTTCTTATCCTGCGCCTCAAACTCTGCCGCCTCTTTTACGGCCTTCTCGATCTCGTCATCCGACATATTGGAGCCTGCGGTGATGGTAATGTGCTGCTCCTTGCCTGTGCCCAGATCCTTTGCGGACACGTTAACGATACCGTTGGCGTCGATATCAAAAGTTACCTCGATCTGCGGTACGCCGCGCATTGCCGGAGGAATACCGTCCAAACGGAACTGGCCGAGGGACTTGTTATCCTTCGCAAACTGTCTCTCACCCTGCAGGACATTGATATCCACCGCCGTCTGGTTGTCGGAGTAGGTGGAGAACACCTGACTGTGCTTGGTGGGAATGGTTGTATTCCTCTCAATCAGTCTGGTGGCAATGCCGCCCGCTGTCTCGATGGAAAGTGACAGGGGTGTCACATCCAGCAGAAGGATTTCACCCGCGCCTGCATCGCCCGCGAGCTTGCCGCCCTGTACGGAAGCGCCCAAAGCCACGCACTCATCGGGATTCAAGGACTTGCTCGGCTCCTTGCCAGTGATCTGCTTCACTTTCTCCTGCACCGCCGGTACACGGGTAGAACCGCCCACCAGCAGCACCTGGCCGATATCTGCGTTGGTCAGACCCGCATCCTTCATCGCATTCTGTACAGGGATCGCGGTACGCTCTACCAGATCGTTTGTCAGCTCGTCGAACTTCGCCCTTGTCAGGTTCATGTCAAAGTGCTTGGGGCCTTCCGCCGTCGCCGTGATGAAGGGAAGGTTGATGTTCGTTGTGGTTGCGGAAGAAAGCTCCTTCTTCGCCTTCTCAGCAGCCTCTTTCAGTCTCTGGAGAGCCATCTTGTCATTGGACAGATCCACGCCCTCCTGCGCTTTAAACTCAGAAAGCATCCAGTCGATAATCTTCTGGTCAAAGTCGTCGCCGCCCAGATGGGTGTCGCCGTTTGTGGCAAGCACTTCGATGACGCCGTCGCCGATCTCGATGATAGACACATCAAATGTACCGCCGCCCAGATCGTAAACCATGATCTTCTGCTCTTTTTCATTGTCAAGGCCGTAAGCCAGCGCAGCCGCGGTAGGCTCGTTGATGATACGCTTTACATCCAGACCCGCGATCTTGCCTGCGTCCTTGGTTGCCTGTCTCTGGGAATCGTTAAAGTAAGCGGGAACCGTGATAACCGCCTCCGTCACCTTCTCACCCAGATAGTTCTCCGCATCCGCTTTCAGCTTCTGCAGAATCATCGCGGAAATCTGCTGCGGGGAATATTTCTTATCCGCAATGGTGCGGCCTCTGTCCGTACCCATATCTCTCTTGATAGAAGCGATGGTGTTATCCGCGTTGGTAACCGCCTGACGCTTAGCCGGCTCACCCACAAGTCTTTCGCCGTTTTTTGTGAACGCCACAACGGACGGTGTGGTCCTCGCGCCTTCTGTATTCGCGATGACAGTGGGCTTGCCGCCCTCCATAACTGCCACGCAGCTGTTTGTTGTTCCTAAGTCAATGCCGATAATTTTACTCATAATTTTTCTCCTTCCACTCTATACATGATTTTGAAACTGTTCTTTGCTATATACGGAGAATGCCTCTTTTCAGGCATTCTCCTGAGTGAGACTTAGTACTTCTTGGCGTCCCGTCCTATGGCGGGACGTCTTTAGAAGTACTTCTCACTCTACGACCGCTACCATACTGTGTCTGACCACGCTGTCCCTGTACGTATAACCCTTCTGCAATTCCTGGGCAATCACGCCTGACTCGAACTCCTCGCTCTCCGTCTGCATCACCGCATTGTGGAACTCGGGGTTAAATTCCTCCCCAACTGCCGGGATCGGCTTCACGTCCAGATTCTCCAGCTCTGTCATGAGCTGCTTATAAATCATCTGCATCCCCTGCGCGATGGCGCCGTCTTTCTCTTCCTCAGGTACGCTGGCCAGCCCTCTCTCAAAGTTATCCACCACGGGCAGGATCTTTTCAATCACGCTCTTTGCGCCCGTCTCAAACATCGCTGTCTTTTCTTTCTCGGTACGTTTGCGGAAATTGTCAAACTCCGCCATCTGGCGTTTTACCCGGTCTTCCAGTTCTTCCACTTTCTCCTTCAGGGCGTCCTGCTTTTTGTCCCTTTTCTTCTTTTCTTTCTTTTCGCTCTTAGCGGCCTTCTCTTCGTCTCCTGTAGAAGGCTCACCGGCCATTTCCGCCTGCGGCGTCTCTGCCTCCGCTTCCTGCTGTGCCATATCCTGTTCTTCCAGCTCTTTTTCCTGCTTATCCTTTTCCTCTGCTGCCACTGTGCTCATCCCTTTCTTTGATTCCATATGCTGACTGTTATTGTCAACTCTGCTTTCTCTATCCATAGCCAGGCAAAATCTGCTGTTCCCATCCTGCTATTTCTTATACAAATCATCAAGCTGATGCTTTAACAGCCTGAGACTGCTCACAACCTTCTCATAATCCATCCTCTTGGGGCCGATGATGCCGATAGTCCCTTTCATGCCCGCATCCAGCTCGTAAGTCGCCGTCACAATACTGCAGTCCTTCATACCCGCCACTGGCGTCTCGTCACCGATATAAACCTGTATGCCCGTGTTATTGTCTCCCGAAAGATTTTCCTGCACCAGTTCGCTTAAAAGCTGTTTTTCCTCAAAGGTGGTAATCAGTTCGCTGGCTCTCTCATGATCCGCAAGCTCCGGATACTTGAAAAAGTTTTTTGTGCCGCTTGTATAAATTTCCAGATCTTCATCCGCCTTGATCGCCTCCGCCACCGCGTCTATGACATTCGCCACAATTTCGCTGTGGATGCCCGCCTGCTGCTTCATGGCTGCAATCATACTCAGATTGATCTCTTCCAGAGAGAGTCCGTTTAAGTGGGTGTTCAGAAGAATGTTCAGCTTCAAAAGCGTCTCGTCGCTCAATTCCTCAGATACCGTAAGCATGGAGTTCTTAATTACATTTCCCTCCACCACGATCACCGCCAGAATCTGCCCGGCATCCACCCGGGAAAGCTGTATAAATTTCAGCTTATTGCGGTGGTACTGGGGCGCGGAGATCATCGCCGCGTACTCGGTATTGTTGGCAAGCACCTTGGCGGCCTGCTTGAGAAGGTGGTCCATCTTATCCTCCTTCTCCAGAAGCATCTCCTTCATCTCCTCAACTTCCCGCTCCTTCTCTTCCATCATCTTGTCTACATAGAGGCGGTAGCCCTTGTCGGAGGGAATCCTGCCTGCGGAGGTGTGGGGCTGTAAGATGTATCCAAGCTCTTCCAGATCCGCCATCTCGTTCCGAATGGTTGCGGAGCTTAAGTTCAAATCGGTGTACTTGGAGATCGTACGGCTGCCTACCGGCTCCCCCGTCTCCAGATAGTTTCGGATGATGGCTTGCAATATGATATATTTTCTTTCGTCCAGCTGCATACCATTTCCTTCAGTAACTGTTCAGTAACCTGCGCTGAATAGTTACTTCCCTCCTGCCAGTTGAATTGTTAGCACTCAATCCATTAGAGTGCTAACACCTTCTAGTAGTAAGTTATCACTTAAGATTTTTATTGTCAACATCTGAATGGAAAAAATTTATAAAAAATGTATGAAATCATGTTGGATACTCATACGCTCGTGTCCGCCGGGCACACAAAAGAAGGCGGTCAGTTTAGCATACCCTAAACTAACCGCCTGCATTCTTTCTGACAGGAATGATCAGATATTAAACTGGCCTTTCTCCTCGCCGTTGATCACATAGTACACTACGCTCTCCTCCGGCTTCACATAAAGCTCTACAGCCTTGAAATCGCCAACCTTCTTTTTCAGGTCATACTTCCAGACATCCTTGGCAATCTTTACAAGATCTTCCGTAGTGTAAGTCTTGCCGGAAAACTGTACATGTACGGTCTCTTTCACTGACGTTTTTCTTGTTGTAGTAGTCTTATCAGCCGTCTCTTTCTTCGCTGCCCCGGGCTTTCTGCCAGGCTTCTTCGCCCCAGGCTTTCTGCCGGGTTTCTTCTTCTCTGTCGTAGTTTTCTTATTTTCTGTTTCCGCCTTCTCTGCTACAGGCTCTGTCTTTGCCGCAGGTGCTGCCTCTGATGTCGCCGCTGTCGCTGTCTTTGTATCTGCCGCTTTGGTAGCTTCCGATTTAACAACCGGGTTTTTGTTTTCTGCCATGAGTAATCTCCTTCCCCACATTCACTAAAACTACTTTTTCATAATACCGATCTATTTGCTGTACCGCCATGCATCCCCGCTGAACCTGCTACATGACCCTGCTAGATGTAGTTTATCTCAATAAAACAGGACTGTCAACTAACAATCTGTAAGAAATAGTTAATTTCTGTACTAAATTCTTATACGAATTGACCGAACCAGTCCCCAAAAACGCCCCCTATTTACGCCTTTATGCCACAGCAAAATATAAAAGCACCAATGCGCCGAGCGCAATCCTATACCAGCCGAAAACTTTAAAATCATGCTTTTTGATATAGCCCATCAGGAAACGGATTACCGCCACGGATACCACAAAAGCCACCGCCATTCCGACCACCAGAATAACAAATTCCTCCCCTGTAAAGGAAAACCCGAACTTAAGGAGTTTTAAAAGGCTTGCTCCCAGCATAACGGGGATCGCCAGAAAGAAAGTAAACTCTGCCGCCACAGTTCTTGAAACGCCGATCAGAAGCGCCCCCACTATGGTTGCGCCGGAGCGGGAGGTTCCCGGGAACACCGCCGCCAAAAGCTGGAAAATACCGATCATCAGTGCGGTACGGTAGGTGATGTCACCAAGCTCCGTAATCTTCGGCGTCATTTCCCTATTTCTGTTCTCAATCAGAATAAAAGCGATACCGAACACGATCAGCGCAATGGCCACGCACCAGGGATTATAAAAAAGCGCATCCAGCACATCGTCAAAAGCCAGGCCCACGATTGCCGCCGGGACGCAGGCCACAAGAATTTTAAACCAGAGCACAAAAATATCCTTCTGTACCACCGGCTTCCCCTTAAAACGGAAGGGAAATATCTTATTCCAGAAAAGAAGCACCACCGCCAGAATCGCCCCGAGCTGAATCACCACCAGAAACATCTCCCAGAAGTCCTCGCTCACATTCAGAGTCACAAACTCATTCAGAAGAATCATGTGTCCGGTGCTGCTGATGGGGAGCCATTCCGTGATGCCCTCCACGATGCCGAAAAGCACCGCCTTTAAAATTTCAATCATATCCATATCGTTTCCTTTCCCATACGGCAGTGCACGCCTGATTCTGCTCTGCCTAATCTAAATATTCTAAAAGCTCCAAATAACATTCCTGCGCGTCACGGTAGCCTTCCTCGTAGAGCGCCTTCATCTTTTCCTTATCCTTTTCGATCCTGCCGACTTCGCTTTTCTTCTTCGGACGGATCACAAACAGCTCGCCCTTCCGTTTCTTTTCCTCAATATATTGTACGGTAGCGTTATAGGAAAGATGCCTCTCGCGCATCAGCTCATACACCTTCGGGTAACGGAGATAACGCGCCTTCACCAGCGCAAGCTCCGCTCCGGCGGGCTGTCTGACAAAGCCCTCCTCCTTGGTCATAATCACCACATTTTTTCCGTTGCCGTCCTGTAACGATCTCCTGATTGGAATCGAATCGCTGATACCACCGTCCAGATAATATCTGCCGTCGATTTTTACATTCCGGGACACCAGCGGCAAGGAGCTGGAAGCCCTCACTGCAATGATGTCCTCCCGCAAGTCCTTAAGCGGCAGATAAGCCGGCTTTCCCGTCCCAATATCCGTAGCCACTGCAAAAGCCCTGCCCGCAAATCTCATCGCGGCGTCATAATCAAACGGGTCAAGATAATTCGGAATCAGGCTGTAATTCATATCCACGCCGAAAAGATCCCCAGTCGTGAGAAGACTCCATTTGCCGCAATACTGCTTCATATCCAGATAGTTCACGCTGATGCGGTAAGACCGCCCCCTCTGCCCCGACATATAATTGCAAAGGTGGCACGCCCCCGCCGACACACCGTAATTGTCGGAAAACGAGATCTCCCTGTCCATAAAAAAATCCAAAACGCCTGCGGTATAAATCCCTTTCATACCGCCGCCCTCCAGAATCAGTCCTGCCTGATACATCATAACCAAACTTCCTTTCCCCGGAACTTAGTAATTTTCCTTCACAAGCCTTCGGAACGCCTCCAGCGACCGCTCCACCTTCTCCGTGTCGATACAGTAGGCAATCCTGAAATATCCCTTCACACCAAAGCTGTCGCTGGGCACCAGAATCAGGTCATACTTCTTCGCCTTCTCAGCAAAGGCAACCGCATCCGGCTCCGGCGATTTCGGGAACATATAGAAAGTGCCGCCCGGACGCACGCATTCAAAACCAAGTTCTGTAAGTTCCCTGTATAATATGTTCATATTCGTCTCATAGACCGAGAGATCCGAGGTCAGGTCAAGCACCTCCGCCACCGCGAGCTGAATGATGGACGGCGGACAATTGTGCCCGGTTCCTCTGGAAATCTGGCTGCACATCACGCTGATGATTTCCGCATCCGTGCACTTCGGGTTCACCGCCACATAACCGATCCGCTCTCCCGGCAGGGAAAGGGATTTGGAAAAGGAGTAACAGGAAAGAGAATTGTCATAAAACGCGGAAGGATAAGGCGCATCCACACCGGCAAACACAATCTCCCGGTAAGGCTCGTCGGAAATCAGGAAAATATCATGTCCGTACTGCTTCTGTTTCTCCTCCATGATCCGCGCAAGTTCTTTTACCGTCTCCAAAGAGTAAACCATTCCCGAAGGATTATTCGGCGTATTGATTAAAACAGCCGCAACCTTCTCCGTCAGCATCTCCTCAAAGGCCTCAAAATTAATCTGGAAATTCTCGGTGTCCGCAGGCACCACCTTGAGAACCGCCCCCGTCAGATTGATATAAGGCGCATACTCAGGAAAATAAGGCGCAAAGGTGAGCACCTCATCCCCCGGCTCCGCCACGCACCGCACTGCATGGGCAATCGCGCCCGCCGCCCCGGTGGTCATAAAAATATGGTTCCCTGTATAGTTCATCCCGAATCTCTTATTGAGGGAAGCCGCCACCTTATCCCTGACGGACGGAATGCCCAGACTCTGGCTGTAACCGTGCAGCTCCATGGGATTCTTCTCCTGCAGCATCTTTATCATCACATCCGTAAACTCCTGCGGCACCGGCACCGAAGGGTTTCCGAGACTGAAATCAAACACATTCTCATACCCGATTTCCTGTCCCCTTGCCACCGCGAACTCCGAAAGCTGCCGTATCACCGATTTCCCCTGCAGCATGTCCTTGTATTTTTGTACGATCATATCCGATTCTCCATTTCTATGTGTATTTATTTGCACCGCAAATCTTTAACCTCTAAAATTGATGACTGCGCAAAACAAAATGCAACAGTCTTCCTTTAAAGTCCCCGCTGATCGGCGGGATATTGATACCCGCATAGTGCAGCGTATCGCCCCGGTACTCGGTCTGCCTGATCTCCGGCCAGTCCGCCGCATTCTCAATCACATAGGTCTTCTCCGGGTCAAGCCCCGGAATGCGGATTCTTCTGCTGTGGAAGTTGGGCCGCCCCAGCACCTGTACATAGGTGACAAGCGCCTCGCTCTTATCCTTCGCTACTACCGCATAGCAGTCATAAAAATGATTGTCCGCGTACCGTGCGATCCGGTAATAATCGCCCTGCCGCACCAGATCATTATATTTATGGTACATAGCGACCTGATCCGGAATCATTTCCCGGTCCGCTTCGGGAATCTTCGTCACATCCAGCTCATAGCCGAACGTACCCGCCAGCGCCACATAGCCCCTCGTCTCAAAAGGCGTCGTTCTGCCTACCGTGTGGTTCGGGCAGTCGGACACATGCGCGCCCATGGTGGAAAGCGGATAAATCAAAGCCGTTCCCGCCTGAATCGACAGCCGCTCTACGGCATCCGCGTCATCGGAGCACCAGATCTGCGGGCTGTAATAGAGCATTCCCGGATCGAATCTTGCCCCGCCGCCGGAACAGTTCTCCAGAAGAAGATTGGGGAAATCCGTAATCAGTCTCTCCTGCATCTCATAGAGGGCCAGCGTCTGTCTGTGTACCAGCTCGCCCTGCCTGTCCGCCGGGAGGCCGAAGCTGCCGAAATCGGAAAGCTGTCTGTTCATATCCCATTTGACATACTCGATATTGGCGCTTCGGAGCACTGCCGCAATCCTTTCATAGATGCAGTCGCGCACTTCCTTGCGGGTCAGGTCAAGCACATACTGGTTTCTGCCCAGACTCCCCACCCTGCCGGGAATCTGAATCGCCCAGTCGGGATGCTCTTTATACAAATCGGAATCGGGGGAAATCATCTCCGGCTCCACCCAGATACCGAATTTCATCCCCAGCCTGTTCACCTCGTCCACCAGATATTTCAGTCCGCCCTTAATTTTGGACTCGTTCACAAACCAGTCGCCCAGACTGGAGTTATCGTCGTCTCTGTGGCCGAACCACCCGTCGTCCATGACTAACATCTCAATGCCTAGCGCCGAAGCCTGTCTGGCGATATCCAGAAGCTTGTCCGTATCAAAATCAAAGTAAGTCGCCTCCCAGTTATTGATCAGGATCGGCCTCTTTTTATCCTTATACATGCCCCGGATCAGATGATTGCGGTAAAGCTCATGGAAATTTCTGGTCATGCCGCCCAGACCCCCGGCCGAGTACATACAGATCACCTCCGGCGCCTGAAAACTCCCGCCCGGCTCCAGCTTCCAACAGAAATCCTCCGGGTGAATCCCCATCATGGCGCGGATGCTGCCAAACTGGCTCTCCTCAATCTGTGCAAGAAAGTTGCCCGAATAAACAAAGTTCATGGCGTAAACGTCGCCTGTCTCCTCCGTCGCTGTCCTGCTCTTCCATGCCATAAAAGGATGCTCCTGATGGCTGGACTCCCCGCGCACCGAGCCGACGCTCTGCTTACCCTTCCTGACCGGATAGGTCTGAATCGCACGCTCGCGCGCCCAAGAGCCGTGCAGGGTAATCATCTCATAATTGTCATTGTCCATATCAATGCAGGCGGACAATACCTTCGTCAGGTAAACCGCCTCGCCGCCCTGATTGACGATGCGCACACTTCTGGCAACGGCGTCCGTGTCCGCAAAAATGCTGTAGGATAAAACCACCTGTAATTTTAATACCGGGTCTTCGCAGATAATCTCCAGCGTCTTACACTCGTCTTTTCCGCCGAAGGTTGCCGGAAGCCCTTCCAGCGCTTTCTTTCCGTCATAAATACTGTGCGATACATAGGAGAGCGATACCCCCGTATGACCCGAAAGCGTGCGCACCGAAAGCGTCCCTTCCCGGTAATCGCCCAGATTGTGTCCCGTATATTCCATGGGAAACGTATCTAAAAAAGAAGTTCTGTCCCTGTTATTTTCCGAGGGGACAAAGGGCGGCTCTCCGGTACGCATCAGATATGCCAGATCGTCCGACCCAAGTTTTCTGCCGTAATACACATGCCCCAGAAAGTTTTCCTCATCCACCACACCGATGCAGTAGCTTGTGTGGGGCGTGTCCAGTTTGAAAACCCTATTTTTTTCATTGTAGATGATGTTCATGTTCTGATTCCTTTCTGTTGTTTTTGCAGTGCAGCCCGAACACTTTCGGTTTCCCCGCCCGAGGGCATTGGCCCTGTGCATCCCCGCTCACTCCTCTGTCTGCGCACTGCTCATTGCTATCACGCATCCTCCGCCCATGCAAGCGCACATCTGACGGCGCGTTTCCATCCTTTCACAAGCTGCGCTCTTGTCTTTTCCTCCATCGTCACATCAAACCGCTTTCCAAGCTGCCAGTTTTCACAGATTTCCTCTCTATCCCTCCAATACCCCACCGAAAGTCCTGCCAGATAGGCCGCGCCCAGAGCCGTCGTCTCAATACAGCTTGGGCGGTGTACCGCCTGTCCCGTGATATCCGCCTGAAACTGCATCAGGAAATCGTTGGCGCTGGCGCCGCCGTCCACCTTCAACTCACTAAGCATAATCCCGGCATCTTCCTCCATCGCCTTGAGCACATCCATCGACTGATAGGCAATGGACTCCAGCACCGCCCGCACAAAGTGCTCCTTCTGGCAGCCCCTCGTGATGCCCACCACAGTGCCCCGCGCGTAAGGATTCCAGTAAGGCGTTCCTATGCCGACAAAGGCGGGCACCACATAAACGCCGTTGGTGTCAGGCACACGCATGGCGTACTTTTCCGAATGCCGGGAAATCTTCATCATCCGCATCTCATCCCGCATCCACTGCACCGCCGCACCCGCCACAAACACGCTTCCTTCTAAAGCATAATCCGGCCGGACATCGTCTCCCGCCGCAATTGTGGTGAGAAGGCCGCTCTCCGAGACAATCGCGTCCTTTCCCGTATTCATCAGAAGGAAGCAGCCTGTCCCATACGTGTTTTTCACCTGTCCCGGCGCAAAACAGCACTGTCCGAAAAGCGCCGCCTGCTGGTCGCCCGCCGCACCCGCAATGGGAACAGGCGCACCAAAAATACTCCTGTCGCTCTCACCGAACACCGTGCCGGAAGGCTTCACCTCCGGCAGCATCTGCCGGGGAATCCGCAGCATGGAAAGAAGCGCCTCATCCCATTCCAGCGTGTGAATATTATAAAGCATCGTGCGAGAGGCATTGGTATAATCTGTAGCATGTACCTTCCCCTTCGTCAGTTTCCAGATCAGCCAGGTATCCACCGTGCCAAACAGCAGTTCCCCGCGTTCCGCCCTCTCCCGCACGCCCTCCACGTGGTCCAATATCCAGGCGATCTTGCTCCCCGAAAAATAAGCGTCCGGCACCAGCCCCGTCTTCGCCCGTATCATTTCCGTACAGCCCTGCGCCTTCAATCCGTCGATAAACTCCGCCGTCCTCCGGCACTGCCACACGATCGCGTTATACACCGGCTCCCCTGTCTCCCTGTCCCACACAATCGTCGTCTCCCGCTGGTTTGTGATACCGATGCCCGCAAGCTGCGATACGTCCGCGCCGATGTTCGCCATCGCCTCTATGGCCACCGCAAGCTGGGAAGCCCATAACTCGCGGGGGTTGTGCTCTACCCACCCGGCCTGCGGGTAAATCTGGGTAAATTCTTTCTGGGCCATGCTACAGATCCCGCCCGTTTTATCAAACAGAATACAGCGGGAGCTGGTCGTCCCCTGATCCAGAGCCATGATATATTTCTGCATAATTACCCCCTGTCAGAGCAGTTTGCCGCGATGCGGGCCAAACCCCGGATTTGCCACTGCCATTTCGGGTTTACGGCCCCATGTCGTTTTATCTAAATTAGTATATAACGAGTGCGGTAGAAAAACAATCTTCCATTTTCCATAAAAAGTACTATAATAATTCGAGATGAGTTCTGTATGCGGACACTGCTTTGCAAATTTGGGGGCTCATCCGGCAATAATAACAGTCAAAACACCATAGGCGCTGCCACAGGGCATCCGAAAAAAGAGGAAATTATACATGAGCATCACAATCGTATTACAGCAAATGGTCATCATCTTCATTCTAATCGGCATCGGTATGATTCTTTACCGGCGCAAAATAATTTCGGAGGAAGGCTCCAAGCAGATTTCCGGCCTGATCATCAACGTCACCAACCCGGCGCTCTTAATCTGTTCTGCCCTTGACGACGGCCCCAAGGCTTCCCTGCGCGAGCTGGGCATTGCCCTCATCGCTTACGCTGCCGTTTTTGCGGTTTTAATCGCTGTCGGCTTCCTGCTTCCCTACGTTCTGCGCGCGCCGAAAAATCTCCACTATGCCTACCAGATGCTGACCGTTTTCGGCAATGTGGGATTTATCGGCATCCCCCTGGCCTCCGCGGTAATCGGCAGTGAATCGCTGATTTTTGTATCCATCTTTAATCTGCTCTTTAATCTGCTGATATACACCTTCGGTATCTCCCTTCTACAGAGAGCTGCCGCCGGGCAGGCGCATGACAGCGCTTCTTCGTCTGCCGGACAGGCAAAAGACGGCGCTGTGCTTTCCGCAGAACACGCCCCAAAGGAAGCGGTTCTTCCCGCCCCAAACCGTCTCCAGAAGCTGGTCAACGCGGGAACCATATCCGCCGCGGTTACGATTATTTTTTATTTGGGAAACTTCCCTGTACCCGTGATCCTGTCCTCAGCCCTCTCCTACACCGGGCGCGCCACCACCCTTTTATCCATGCTGGTGCTGGGCGTTTCCGTAGCGCAGATGGCTCCAAAGGACATCTTTTCCCATCCGAAGCTCTACGCCTTCACGCTGCTCCGGCAGATTCTCGTGCCCATCGGCTGTATGCTTTTGATGCGCGGAGTGGTGGATAACAAACTGATTTTAAATACCATGCTCCTGATGGTTGCCGTTCCCGCCGCCAACATGCCCCTTATGCTCGCCAAACAGATGGACATGGAAACCGAAGCTATCTCGCAGGGCATCATCCTGACTACCGTTTTAAGCCTTGTGACGGTTCCTCTGGCCTGCCTGTTCCTCGTTCCCTAATGGCGCACTCCACTTTCATGGTTTCCGCCGTCAGAATTTCCTGATGCTATCATAACACCGCCTCACATTTTTTCTTCTTTCGACATAAAATAGAGTAAAACGACACAGGATATGAAGTTATGTATTATTTATTCTTTGCTTTACTTCTCATTGCCCTTCTCGGCTGCATCTTTTTTCAATGCCGCAGGAAAAAAATTATCTGTAAGATAAAAGGCATGGACTGCTGTGCCAAATGTACCCTCTTAGACGAGCTGGTTTATCCCTTCGGCTATCGTTTCCACTGTAACTGCGGCTTTTTTTCTTCCACAACGGACGCCCCGCAGAGGCAGGCCGGATACACCCGGCTCTACGATTATATGGCGCCCCGTTTCCAGATGGTTTTCGACGCTCTTCCCGTTTATTTTGATTACCGGGGCCGTACATGGCTGATAGAATTCTGGAAAGGGCAGTACGGCATCAATACCGGAGCGGAAATCGGCATATACCATGCAGACGGCATAATTCCCGAAGCGGATTATAAAACCGCCTGGTTTTCCTGTGTGGAAGATGACGAAATGCTGGACTGTTCCTTCCGGCTCTGCAAGTGTGAGAACGAGTGTATTTGCAATTCCGAACGGCACTGGTGGCTGACTGCCTTTCTCGTAGGATGCTTTTCCAGACCCTCCGCCCTAACCATGGAGTCCTGTATCAGCTTTCCCAACAGGGAAATGCTCTCAGCCTTCCTGAACGGTTTAAAACGGGCCGGATACACGGAAGACTGCCTGTCTGTCCGGGGACTCACCGTCTGTCTTTTCTTCCACAAAGCTCCCACAAAATACAACCTCATCACACGTTTCTGGAGATGTTTTTCCCAGTGGAAAAACAAACTCTTCTGTAGGCTCTATCTGTGGGTGACCAGACCCTTTCTCTGCACTGAGGATCGGATCTTATATCTGTACTACTATCTTCCTCCTGCTTTCCGAAAACTCCTCAGACTGCGCAGATGTCATAAACGCTGCCACAGGCGTTACGGCAGAGGGCGCTGAATATGAGTACGTCCACGCGGCTTAACCGCGCTTTCCTGCATGCGCCGCTGCTGCCCCTCTCTCAACGCTCCCGCTATATCCTAATGAGCGACTGCCACCGTGGCATCGGCACTTCCTCCGACAATTTTCTGAAAAACCAGCATCTGTATTTCGCCGCCATGGAGCATTATTACCGGCAGGGCTTTACCTATATCGAGCTTGGCGACGGGGATGAGCTTTGGGAGAACAGACGCATACAAAATATCATGGATATCCACAGTGATGTGTTCCGCATATTTGAGCAGTTCCACCGGCAAAACAGACTGTATCTCCTCTACGGTAACCACGACATCGTAAAACGAAAAAAGAGGCTACAGCCCCTCTTTTCTCCCCTATGTTTTTATGAAGGCATCATCCTTACCACAGGCACACCGCCTGATCACACACCCCGCATATCCCTTTACCTGACACACGGGCATCAGGCCAGTCTGCTTAATTCTACCCTCTGGCCCCTATCCCGTTTCCTTGTGCGGTATGTCTGGAACCCGCTGGAAAATCTGGGTGTGCTCGACCCTACAAGCGCTGCAAAAAATTACCATACCAAAAACAAATGTGAAAGCCGACTGAACCGATGGGCAGAAGAAAACCGACGCATCCTGATTGCCGGACACACACACCGCCCGACGCTGCCTGATAACCCGGCCCATTACTATAACACCGGGAGCTGCGTCCATCCCCGCTGTATCACATGCATCGAAATCGAGCGGATGACCATGACCCTGGTCAAATGGAGCATGGCCACCCGGACAGACAGCACGCTCTATGTGGCGCGGGAAATTATTTCGGGACCGGTTTCTTTGTACGATTCGGAAACCGTTTGGAAAGCGAACCCGCTTTCTTCCCACACACCTATACAATCTGCACCTTGATCATATTTGTAGTGCCGGAAATACCGATCGGCACCCCGGAGGTGATAACCGTCAGGTCGCCCTTCTCCAGAAGCCCTTTTTTCTCCGCTGCCGCAATTGCCTTGTCAAACAGCACATAGGCATCCTTCTCCTCCTTTATCAGAAGAGGCGTCACACCCCATGTCAGGGAAAGCTGTCTGCACACCTTCTCGGTCGTGGCGCAGCTTATAATATCGCTCTTGGGGCGGTAGCGGGATATCATTCTGGCGGATCTGCCGGATTTTGTAACCGTCACGATGGCCTTCGCATTCAGGTCGAGGGCCGTCGTGCAGGTCGCGTGGCAGATCGCGTCCGTCACATCGGGATTCGCCCCGCGTTCCAGCAGGAAAAACCGCTTGCGGTAATCCACATCCTGTTCCGTGCGCTCCGCAATTTTTACCATCGTCTTAACCGCCTCCACGGGATAAGCGCCTGCCGCCGTCTCCCCGGAAAGCATGATCGCGCTGGTGCCGTCATAAACCGCATTGGCCACGTCCGTGGTCTCCGCCCGGGTGGGCCTTGGATTCTTAATCATGGACTCCAGCATCTGCGTAGCAGTAATCACCTGTTTCCCGGCACGGTACACCTTCTTGATGATCTCCTTCTGGATCACAGGCACATCCTCATAGGGAATTTCCACGCCCATGTCGCCTCTTGCCACCATAACGCCGTCGGACACTGCCAGAATATCGTCGATGTTCGCTACGCCCTGCGCATTTTCAATCTTGGAAATAATCTTGATATCCTCGCCGCCGTTTTTCTCAAGGAGCTTACGGAGCTGCAAAATATCCTCTTTTTTCTGGACAAAGGAGGCCGCGATAAAGTCCACGTCCTGTTCGATGCCAAAGAGAATATCTTCCCTGTCCTTTTCACTGATGTAAGGCATGGACAAATCCACATCCGGCACATTGACGCCCTTGTGATTGGAGACGGTACCGCCGTTTATAACGCGGCAGACAATATTGCTTTTGTCCACCTTCTCCACCTTCATCTCAATCAGCCCGTCGTCTATGAGCACCCGCATTCCCTCTTCCAGATCCTCATAGAGCCTGTTATATGTTACGCTCACAATATCCTTTGTGCCCTCCACCTCGTCGGCCGTTAAGGTAAAGAGCTGTCCCTCCTCCAGAACAACCTTTCCTTCCTTAAAATTTTTCACGCGGACCTCCGGCCCTTTCGTGTCAAGCAGGATTGCCACCGGCCTGCCAACTTCCTTCCGAAGCTTTTTCACCACATCCATTCTTCTCTTATGATCCTCGTGGACGCCGTGGGAAAAGTTGCATCTGGCAACGTTCATTCCCTCTAACATCATCTGCCGTAGCACATCCTCGTTGTCCGTGGATGGTCCAAGAGTACATACAATCTTTGTTTTTCGCATTCCTGCCTCCGTTCTCCGGCCTCTGCGCCGATCCTGATTCCTTTTCTATGATTTTAAACCAAAAACCTCCTTTTTCATACACGGAAATTGACTTAATACATATATTCCGGAAATTCCTTTTATAATACAGTATAATATAATGCCGAAAGACCAAACAAAACTTTTTTGCATACAGAAATTCTGTTCTGCCTCTGCGTTAAAACAAAGGAGAGACAAATCCGAAGATCTGTCTCCCTTTTCCCTTATATCCCTTTAAATGTAAAACTAAATTCCATCTTCCCGCTCACATCCAGATGGTATTCCGGGTGCACCGGCGCACCCCAGCTGTCGTCGCCGCCGACGCCCATCTGTCCCTTCGCCACGCGCACCACCGTGTAATGCACAGGCGGCAGCTCATAAGGATGCCTTGCATTCTCAATCTCATGAGGTGTGTAGGGAAGTGCCGAAAAGCTCAGGTTATCCCCGCTAAACAACATACCGCGTCCCCGCATATCCGTCACCTTCGCCCAGCGGACCTTCGTCTTATTGCCGCATTCCTGAGGCACAAGGTAGGCCGCCATATTGTCCGCCACACGGTTGCGGTAAATACCCAGCTTCGCCCCCTGCTCCCTGTCCGCGTAAGTCTCTTCCGGACCGTTGCCGTACCACTCCAGACGGTCATAGTCCGCATTCAGCCTAAACAGCACACCAAATTCCGGCATATCCGACAGTCCCTCCACGGGGTCATAGGTAAGCGTAGTCTGTATGCTGCCATCCCCGTACACGTTGTAATTCAACTGGCAGAACGCCTCGGGCGTCGTGTGGAGATGATAAAGGTAAGTCACGCTGAGATGATCCTCCTTCTCGCAGACAATGGGATTCTCACGGGCCATTCCGGGCACATCCAGCTTCCGTCCCATTCCCTTACCACTTGCATAAAGGCTTGCCAGCTTCCACTGTCCCTGCCTGCCCGACATGTCATTGCCCTCGTCGTTGTCCGTAGGCGCGCGCCAGAAATTCGGTCTGGGCACTACCTCGATCAGCTCTTTTCCCGCATAGCGGTAGGACACCAGTCCAAAGGCTGACGATGCGCCCGCAGGCTCCGCAAACAGCACATCAAAATTCTCCCCACGCACACCAATGTTGTCATTGCCCCATATAACGGTAAACGGCTTTTTCTTTTCCTCCACAGGCGCATCCACTTTTCCGATCACAGCCTGTCCAAAGGCGACTTCATGGCCCGCCTCCGCCCAAAGCGTATCCTCCTTTAAGAGGAAGGATATGGTCAACACATATTCACCCGGCTGATCAGGCAGGGCAAAAGGCGCGGGATAAGTGCATCTGCTCTCCGGCCCGACGGAGATCCCTGCAAGCTCCTTGCGCTCCACTCTGGTTCCGTCCCGCAGAAGCTCCGCCACGCACCGGAAGCTGTCGGTAGAAGCAAAAAGATTTTTATTCCATACTTCAAAGCTATCCTTTTCCACCGTCACGGTAATATTCTGATAGTTGTATTTCACCGCCTGCATTTTAGGGGACGCTTCCCGCTCCCCGCCGTAAGCTATGCCGTTGCCGCTGAAATTATAATCCGTGGGCCGCTCCCCGAAGTCGCCGCCATAAGCCTGAAACCATTTTCCGTAACGGTCTTTTTTGTAAATACTCTGATCAATGTAGTCCCAGATAAAGCCGCCCTGATAGCCGGAATTTTCCTTGTCCGCCAGCTCCGTGTACTTGTGCATCGCGCCGCAGGAATTGCCCATGGCATGGGTATACTCACAGCAGATAAAAGGCTTTCCGTCGCCGCTTGCCAGATATTCTTCTATATCCGCCACCTTTGCGTACATGCGGCTCTCCATATCGGAGGAATCATTGTAACGCCGGTCGTTGAAAACACCCTCGTAGTGCACCAGTCTGGTATCATCCAGCTTGCGGAAAAGCTCAGACATCTCATAAATTGTCTCTCCGCCGAAAGACTCATTTCCCACCGACCAGATCAGCACAGCCGGGTGATTTTTGTCCCTGTGGTAGCAGGAGCGGATGCGGTCGTACATCATTTCCTTCCACTCCGCCTTATCGTCCGGCACCACGAAGGACATATCCTTCTTCCCTTTCAGATACGCGTCCCATGTGCCGTGGGATTCCAGATTGTTCTCCGCAACCAGATACAGACCGTAACGGTCGCAAAGCTCATAAAGCCTCTCATCATCGGGATAATGGCTGGTGCGGATCGCGTTAATGTTATTGCGCTTCATGGTCACAATGTCCTTTACCAGCTCCTCGTAGGAGACATGTCTCCCCGATACGGAACTGAAATCGTGGCGGTTCGTGCCCTTGAAAACAATGCGCTTTCCGTTCAAAAGCATCCTGTTATTTTTCATTTCAAACTTGCGGAAGCCTATGGTCTGTGAGATATACTCTGCTGTTTCGCCGTTTTCTCCACAGCACCTGATCTCCAGCTGATATAAGTAAGGCTTCTCCGCGCTCCAGAGTTCGGGTTTCTCTATCATCTCCCCGAAAGCAAATTCACTGTCCGACTCCGATTCCACTTTCTGTTCTTTTTCAAACAGCGTCGTGCCGCCGTCTTTTAAGCAGAATTTGTATACGCCGTTTCCTTTCGTCCTACAGCTTACAGACAGTCTCGCCCTGTCAAAGCCCTCATCCTCAAAGAGCGTCTTAACCGTCAGGTCTTCCACATGCGAAGCGGGAACCGCATACAGGTACACGCTTCGGTAAATACCGGAAAAGCGGTAAAAATCCTGGTCCTCGCACCAGCTTGAGGAAGTCCATTTATATACCTGAACCGCCAGCTTATTTTCCCCGTCTTTTAGGTAGGGCGTAAGATCAAATTCGGAGGGCGTAAAGCTGTCCTCGCTGTAGCCCACATAGACGCCGTTACACCAGAGCGCCATCCCGCTCTCCACACCTTCAAACACAATGCGGATTTCCTGTCCCCGCATATGAGCCGGAACTTCGAAATATTTCACGTAGCTCGCCACAGGATTAAACCGCTCCGGGATCTCCCCCGGCAGAATTTCTTCCCTGCCGTCCCACGGATACTGCGTGTTGGCATACTGGGGAATATCATACCCCTCCATCTGGATATGTGCCGGTACCCGGATATCCGCCCACGGCCTGCAGTCGTAAGTCTCCTGCTCAAATCCTCTCACCGCCGAAGCTATATTCACCGCATAAGAAAATTTCCAGACACCATCCAGCGGCTGTATCAGACTGCTTTGTCCCCGCGCCGCTTCCTGTTCGTTGGCGTACAAATTGAAAGCGGCATGTGCCGGGAGTACATTCTCCTTAAAAAATTGGGGATCTTTCACCTTATTATAGTCAAATTGATTCATACTACAGCATCGCTCCTTTCCAGCTTTTTATTTGAGTCTGCGCAGCAGATCTCGCAACCAAGCGCAGCTTGGAAGCAAGCCACGCCTGCTTTGTTATAACAAAGGCGCCAAAAGCACCCAAATACCCAGATGTTTTTGACACCTTATTTTCAGAAAATCATTCCTCGCAGCCTTGTACAGATTGCGCCTCTGCCTGGCTGCTTTCCTTTTACCCATTCTTCGGGCCCGCGCCCTATAAATACATGCTTTCTTCCATTCCGAAGCATTTCAGCCTTATTATTTCACAGCGCCGGTGATACCTTCTGCAAATGCATTCTGTAAGCAGAAGAATACAACTGCAGTGGGCAGGGTACAGATCAGTACGGCCAGCATCAGCATACCGTAATCCGTCACATAGCCCTCGGTCAGGTTCGCCACCACCATTGGCATCGTCTGGCTTAAGCTGTCCGTCATAATTACCTTCGGCCAGAGGTAGCTGTTCCATGCGTTCATAAAGGTGATCGTCATAGCCGCCGCATAAGTGGAACGCATGGTCGGAATAAACATCTGGAAGAAGATGCGGATCTCGGACAGCCCGTCGATTCTCGCCGCCTCCATAATATCGTGCGGGAAGGATCTCGCACTCTGCCGGAACATCATTATCAAAAACGGTGTGGAAATCGTCGGCAGAATAAATCCGATCGTCGTGTTTAACCATCCCGCCTTCGAGAACATCTGAAACAGGGGAATCATGGTCGCCACAAAAGGCACCATCATCGCCAGCAGGATAATGCTCATCAGAATATCCTTGCCTTTATCATGGAAAATCTCAAATCCATAACCCGCCAGAGAACTGACTATAAGTGACACGATTGTCAATATAATCGCATACTTGAAGGAGTTACCGAACGCTCTCCCTACATTCTGCGCCGCCATCAGGTTTTTCCAGTTTTCCAGAAAATAGGTACCCGGAATCAACCGCCCGGAAATGACCTCCGCGCTCTTGTTCGTCGCCGCGCTTACCATCCAGTACAGCGGAAAGACAGAGATAAAGGATACGATACACAAAAACAGGTACATGCCAAATTTTCTTAATTTAATCACGCTTATCACCTACTTTCATCTGCAGGAATGCCAGAACGGCAACCAGAACCAAAATTAAGAAGGACATTGCAGCCGCATAACCGAAGTTCGGCACATACTTAAAGGACATATCATATATGTAATGCGACATTGTGATCGATGTATTTGCCGGGCCGCCGTTGGTCAGGTTGACCGACTCATCAAAGAGCTGTAATGTGCCGTTGGTGGACATTATCGCTGTCAACAGAATTGTGGGTTTCAGAAGCGGCACCGTAATCTTAAAGAAGGACTGTACCGCAGACGCGCCGTCGATCTTAGCCGCCTCATATACGGAATACTCTATATTCTGCAGACCCGACAGATAGAATACCATATTGTATCCCGTCCACCGCCAGAGCAGCGCAATGATAATGACGATACGCGCGCTCGTTGTGTGTGTCAGAAACGCATAGGGCTGGTCTAATATACCCAGATTGACCAGAAGCAGATTAATCAGACCATTGTTGGCAAACAGGGAACGGAAAATGATTGCGTATGCCACAAGCGAGGTCGCGCACGGCAGGAAAATCATCGTCCGGAAAAGCCCCTTGAATTTCAAATCCTTATTATTCAGTATGGACGCCAGAATCAACGCCAGAATCAACATTACCGGCACCTGAATAAGCAGATAGAAAAATGTATTTTTAATGGATTGCACAAACACTGTATCCTGAAACATTCGAACGTAATTGGAGATGCCGCTCCACTTCATATTTGCGCCGACGCCCGATTTAAATGATAAAACCAAGGCCCTGAACATCGGTACAAAACTCATGATGAAAATCAAAATAGCGCCGGGAGCCAGAAACACCCATCCCGTAAGATTTTGTTTTTTGCTAAGCGTCATCTTTTTTGACTTGCTCAAAAAAACCCCCTCCTTCTCTATCGTTGGAGTAAAAAAGGGGAACAGCTTACAGAAACTATTCCCCTGTGTTACTTGTTGCTTATAATACTAAATTTTATCCGTAGTTACTGCATGTTGAAGTTCACGGTCTGCTCTGCGGTCTGGAGCTCTGTCGCAAGGTCGGAACCGTTGATGTAGTTCGTGATAGCGGTTGCAACCGCGTTACGTGCTTCGTAGTAATATGCGCCTGTGATGTTGGTCGGAACCTTGGTTGCGAAGTCCACGATCTTAGCGGAAACTGCGTCGCCGCCGAAGAACTCGTTAGGCTCGCCGTATGCGTTGGAATCGCCCGCGGGTGCCCATGTAGCAAGAGCGCCGCTGGGAAGGATGTTGTCATACAGCTCCGTGCTGCCTGCGAAGGTGCTTGCAAGGAAGTCACATGCCAGATCCGGATTTGCGCACTTCGTGGTTACTGCCCAGGAAGAACCGCCGTTGTTGGAATAGTTGGTCGCGCCGGATGCGCCTACCAGGCTGGGCATATTTGTGATTGCCCAATTACCCTTCTGGTCTTCTGCCGTCTGGATGGAAGCCATGATCCAGCATCCGTTGATGGTGCCTGCTACGTTACCGCTTACGAAGTCACCTACATACTCATCCCAGCTGTTAACCTCGGTCAGTACGCCTGCGTCCTTCAGGGCCTTGTATGTCTCCATAACGATCTTCAGGGTTTCATTGTTAACGATATTCGCCGTGCCATCCTCGTTAAAGAGGGAAGATCCTGCGGACTGCAGCATCATCATAATCAGGTCGCACTCGCCTGCCTGCATGGAGATGAGGGGCTTGCCTGTTGCTTCCAGAACCTTCTTACCATTTTCAAGATACTGGTCAAAGGTGATATCCGTGAAATCGTCGATGGTCAGGCCTGCCTGCTCCAGAAGGTCTGTACGGTAGCATGCCACTACCGCGCCGTTATCAAAAGGTACGCCGTAGTTCTTGCCGTCGATTACGGAATAGGCTGTCTTACCTGCCGCGAACTGGGAATAGTCAATTCCACTGTTGGTCAGATCCATGCATACATCCGGGAATGCGATTACGTTCTTCTGGAACGCGTTATCCTGCATCAGGAAAATGTCGGGTAATGTGCTCAGATCGCCGGAGGTAGCCGCCGTGGTAACCTTAGTCTGCACATCATCCCAAGGGGTCTCAACCACATTCAGCTTAAAGTTCGGGTGATCCTTCTGGTAAACCTTCTCCGCCTCGTACATAGCGTTCATGTTAAACGCGGGATCCCAGCACCATACTGTCAGTGTCTCGTCACCACCTGCTGCCGCCGCATCTGCCGCGGGAGCTTCCTCCGCCGCGCCGCTGTCTGCCGCGGGAGCCTCCTCTGTAGCTGCCGCACCACTGTCTGCCGCAGGGGTCTCAGCGGAACCGCCGCCACATCCAACCAGCGAAAGAACCATGGTCGATGCCAATAAAGCTGCCAAAATCTTTCTTTTCATTTTTACTTCCTCCCATTTCTTTTTTTGTGCACTTTGCGCACTGTTTTGAATCTTTTTTCTCAATCAGGAAAATCCCTTCGTCATTTTGTATAAACATTGGGCATTTTTGATTGATTACATATACATTATAACTCTATGCAATTACCATGTGTTGTTATGAGCAATCAAAAAAGAGGCAAATTCGACCAAGAATTTCCCTCTTAAACGTTTAAGTTTCCACATTATAACGCTTTTCTCTTCTCTGCCCGCAAAAAAAATCGAGCGCCCGCGCGCTCGATTCAGAGAATGCTCCGCATTCTCCTTGAATGGTTTACACTGTCGCAAGTTCCTATAGAATAAAAACATCAGCTACCACCCTTTGAAGGCAGAAATATTATAGTTGAGCAATTTTGTCTCATAATTCTCCGGGTGGATCTTCCACTGGTAAGGCGTCATTCCCAGTACCTTCTTAAAATTCCGGTTAAACGTGGAGACAGACTGAAAGCCGCATTTTTCAGCCACCATCTCCATGCTGTCCGTACTTTTTTTCATATATTCGCAGGCTCCCTGTATACGCACCAGATTCAGATAATCAGAGGGCGTCATGTTCATCGTTCTCTGAAAAACACGCCTGAAATTTGTCTCCGACATATGACTGACCGCCGCCAGATCCCCGATGGTCAAGTCTTCCGCATAATGCTTCCCGATATAATGCAGGGCGACTGTCATATGGGAAACCCCGACACTCTGCTTCTTTACCTTGCCGGCGGGTTTCTGGTTCATCCTTGCAATATTGATCAGGAGCGACAGAAGCATGCCCCGTACACTCTCCGTATACAGCTCCTTCTTATAACGCATTTCTTCCATAATATTGCGGATCAGTTCTCCTACTGCAGGATAGCGGGAGACGTCTACCGCCCACGCACGGTTATTGACCGCCGTTGACAGCTCGTCGGCAAACATTTTATTTTCCCGGTAGGCCTCCCGCAGAAATTCTTCCACATCAATAAACAGATACTCCCATTTACTGTAGGAAAAATTCTCACTGTCCGTATTATGCGGGTAATTCTTCGGGATTATCGTAAACATGTCTCCCTGATAGGGCACGGAATCACCGTCCAGTTCTATCACTCCTCTGCCGTCATAGCAGAAACCGATCTCCATATAATTATGAAAGTGCAGACAGTCCACGCCATCTCCGTAACGGCGCACCCACGCCTCGCCCAGCAGTGCCAGACAGGGCTCTCCCTGTGGGATCTCATAATAACGGAACTGCATCTGCTTTTTCTTTTTTGTTCCGACATTCATGGCTGCGTCCCGTTTCCTTCCTCCGGCCTAAAAATTGCCAGTACCATAACTGCATTTATTGTACACTAAATTTCGTTTTTCTGCAATTCGCAACAACCGCGCCAACCGTTCCGCGCCTGTTGGTTAGTTGGCGCACGATGCGCATTGTAATGTATTGTCCTTCCCTTCCACAAACAAGTCCCCCGGCGGTGGAGCGCCGGAGGACCCGTTTGGATAATATATATAGCAAGGGATATGGATATAAGCTTACTCTACATCCTGCAGGGCGTCGAAATCTTCCTCGCCCGTGCGGACTTTCACAACTTTATCCACGTTGTAGACAAAAATCTTGCCGTCCCCGATATGCCCCGTATAGAGAGCCTTTTTGGCCGCCTCTACCACCGTGTCCACAGGGATCTTGCTGACTACCACCTCAACCTTTACTTTCGGCAGCAAGGTTGCATCCATCTCTACACCGCGGTATTTCTCACCCGCACCCTTCTGGATGCCGCATCCCATCACCTGTGTCACCGTCATACCGGTCACACCCAGATCGTTCATTGCCTTGCGCAGCTTATCATATCTGGACAGCTTCGCAATGATTGCCACTTTATACATACCCGTAACAGAAGCCACCGGCATCTGCGCCACCTTTACTGCCGCATCCTTCTGTACCGCGGAAGCTTCGTCGTAATTCTCCACACCAAGGCTGGTATTTTCGTTCACATCCATCACCATCGCACCCGACACATCCATAATACTGAAGCCGGAGTACGCGGATGCCAGACCATGCTCTGTAGCGTCCAGACCGACGATCTCCTCCTCCTGGGAAGCCCGCAGCCCTACCGTTGCCTTAATCACCAGAAATACAATCGTAATCGTCACCGCAGTCCACACCGCCACCGATGCAAAGCCGATGAACTGTAATCCCAAAAGTTTGAAGCCGCCACCGTAAAACAGACCCGTGAGTTCCATTCCCGAAGCATCCGCAACAGCGTAGCCCGGCGCGGTATTTGTGGCAAACAGGCCTACCGCAAGCGTTCCCCAGATACCATTCATCATATGTACCGCTACCGCGCCCACAGGATCGTCAATCCGCAGTTTGTAATCCAGCAGCCAGACACCGAACACCACCAGAAGGCCTGCCACCACACCGATCACAGCCGCACCGAAGGCATCCGTCACATCGCAGGGCGCGGTGATTGCCACCAGTCCCGCAAGCGACGCATTCAGGCACATGGAAACATCGGGCTTGCCATACTTAACCCAGGTAAATACCATACATACTACCGTCGCCACCGCAGGAGCAATCGTTGTGGTCACAAAGATGGAGCCGAGCTGTTCCACACTGGTCGCCGCCGCGCCGTTAAAGCCGTACCAGCCGAGCCAGAGAATAAATACCCCCAGCGCGCCCAGCGGAAGACTGTGTCCCGGAAAGGCGTTTACCTTTGTGGTCTTACCATTCTTATCCGTGTTGAATTTACCGATACGGGGACCCAAAATTTTGGCACCTATCAGCGCGGAGATACCGCCTACCATGTGGATGGCACAGGAACCGGCAAAATCGTGGAACCCAATCTGTGACAGCCAGCCGCCGCCCCAGATCCAGTGCGCCTCAATCGGATAAATCAGCGCCGAGATCACACCGGAGTAAATACAGTAACTTAAAAACTTTGTTCTCTCCGCCATTGCCCCGGAAACGATTGTTGCCGTGGTCGCGCAGAACACCAGATTAAATACAAAGTTTGACCAGCCAAAGCTCTCATAGGCCGTAAAAATGTCGAACCCGGGCTTACCGATCAATCCGGCCATGTCCTCGCCCAGCATAAGGCCAAAGCCGATCAGGATAAACATCACTGTGCCGATGCAAAAATCCATCAGGTTCTTCATAATGATGTTTCCTGCATTCTTCGCCCTGGTAAATCCTGTCTCGACCATCGCAAATCCGGCCTGCATCCAGAACACCAGCGCCGCGCCGATCAAAAACCAGACGCCGAAAATCTGTCCGTTTAAAACCTCCATCATTTCTTCCATAATACTTCCTCCTCGTCAATCATTCTACATAAGAGCGCAAAAAAAAGCGCCTTGAGTTTCCTCTAAGCGCCTTTGCTCTTATGTCTTGGATTGTAGCACTGTCGCATTACCTTGTCAAGCATTTTTGTATAATTGTATTTTTGTATACCATGCCCGTACGTAAACTTAATCTTCTAAGCTGCTTTGCAGATTATCAAGAATCCTGTCAAGTTTCCTGTCTTTCTCCTCCCCCTCTTCTTCTTTCGCATCCTTTAAAGCATCAATTAGAAATCTCACAAATGCTTTGAACTGGCTGTCCGTCATTCCCACAATTTTATTACCCTCCATTCTGTTTTCTACAGCGTTAACTCCTCAATATTGACACCAAGACTGGACAGCTTGGCTACAAGCCCCCTCAATTGATAGTCCAGTTCCTGATTGACAGTATCCCCGTTTGCTTTTTTAATACGCTGCAGATTCATATAATTATCAATAGTTACTGTAATTAATTCCTTCTCTGTCATCTCCTGTACCATCCTTTCACCGCCCTTTTTCATGATGATTTTTATGTGATACATTTTTATTATAATAGATGGCTGAAAAAGTGTAAAGCCTGCCTCATTTCATTATTCCATCCGCCGTTTCCCCAAATTCATCTGCGCAAAAATCACCGCCGCAAACACCAGCACGCACCCCAGGGCTTCCCGCCCGGTCATCGTCTCGTGCAGAAGCACCATGCCCGCCAGCACAGAGAAAACCGACTCCAGACTCATCAGCAGGGAAGCAATGGCGGGATTAATCCCGTTCTGCCCGACGATCTGCAGCGTATAACCCACACCGCAGGACATTACGCCCGCATACAAAATAGGAATCCACACGTCAACGCTCCCCAGCGACTGCAGCCACACCACAGCCCCCATCTGCCGCATTTCCACGCCGATCATCGGAATAAGCCCCCATGCCCCGCACACAAAAAACTGGATACATGCCATGCGCACCCCGTCCACCAGCGGGGAAAAGTGGTCTATCACCATAATATGCACAGAAAAGCAGACCGCACAAAGAAGCACCAGTCCGTCGCTGAACTGAAAAGACAGTCCTTCGGTCAGGCATAAAAAATAGAGCCCCACAACTGCCACAAGAATGCTGATCCAGACATTCCAGCCACATTTTTTCCCAAAAAAGATCCCCAGCACCGGTACCAGAAGAATATAGCAGGCCGTCAGGAATCCGGCCTTGCCCGCCGTGGTGCCGTAATACATGCCCATCTGCTGAAAGGTGCTTGCCACAAACAGCACCAGCCCGCAAAGGGCGCCGCCCACAGACAGCCTGCGCTTATCCTGTGCCGACTGCGGCTTTCTGCCCGCCGTGTATCTGTCCAGGAACGGGATCACCGGCAGCAGCACCAGCCCGCCAAGAAAAGAACGGATACAGTTAAATGTATAAGGCCCCGCCGACGCACCGCCCTGTCTCTGCGCCACAAAGGCTACGCCCCAGACAAGGGCTGTGAGAAGCAGGAGCATGGAATTGCGGGCTTTTAAATTTATCGTTGGTTTATTCATGATATTCTCCATTCAACACGCCGCCAGTTTAATCTGCAAGGCTCCGTGCGTCCGCCTTGCAGACATCCAAAACAGTTTACCCCTTCCCCGCGTCATCCGTCAATACAGACTTTTCGAAAACGCCCAAAATCACAGGTCTTTCGTCAGAAGAAGATGCCTTTTCCCATCCACCTCCGCCTCCCCGGAAACCGCAAATCCCAGCTTTTCACACAGTCTCAGGGATCTCTCATTTCCCGGCTGCACAAGAGCCTGCACACGCTCCATCAGAAGCTCCTTCCGGGCATAGGCAAGAATCGCGCTGCACACCTCGTATGCGTACCCCCGCCCCTGCCACGGCACACCGAACACAAAGCCCAGCTCCGGCAGGTCATACCCTTCCCGCCAGCTTATGCCCGCCCTGCCGATCACGCCGCCGCCCTCCTTATCCAACACCGTCCACATGCCGTACCCGTAAAAAGCGTATACCTTCTCTATATAATCTTTTGTGTAAGCGACCTCCTCATCCCTGTCCGCAAAAAGATTTTCCATGTATTTGGTAATGGAAGGCTCCTCATATATCCGATAAAAGCAGTCCACGTCTTCCACCGTCGTCTCTCGCACCGCACAACGTTCCGTTGTAAGAATCTCCCACGGCAGCCCGGCAAGACGGCGGTACGCCAGATCGAAGGCTTCCTCATCCATCTCCTCCAGCTTTTCCACCGCATAGAGTGCGCCGGGGAAGGATTCTCCCCGGTTGTCCCCGTGCAGAAAGGGCAGCACATAGCAGCCCTGCTCCCGCAAGGCAGCGTATATTTTCCCCTGATCCGTGATATATAAAGGTTGTTCCCAAGACGAATAACATATTTTTTTCAACATAGCTATCACTATAGCACAATTCTTCCGTTCTCACAATTTTCCCTTTACCTTACTGCCTCTTTCTTATAGAATAGGAGATAAGTTAGTGAAATCCAGAGAAAAGAAAGGAACTATCATATGGCACAGCAAAATCCAATCGTAACTTTCACCATGGCAAACGGCGACGTTATCAAGGCGGAATTGTATCCCGAAATCGCGCCTGTTTCCGTCAACAACTTTATCAGCCTGATTCAAAAAAATTTCTATGACGGCCTGATCTTCCACCGGGTAATCAAGGGCTTTATGATTCAGGGCGGCGACCCGGAAGGCACGGGCATGGGCGGCCCCGGCTACTCCATCAAAGGGGAATTTAAGCAGAACGGTTTTGAGAACGACTTAAAGCATACCGAAGGCGTTCTCTCCATGGCAAGAAGCATGCAGCCTGACTCCGCAGGCAGCCAGTTCTTTATCATGCACAAGACAAGCCCGCATTTGGACGGCGCTTACGCGGCGTTTGGAAAGGTAATTGAAGGACTGGAAAATGTTAATAAAATCGCTGAAACAGCTACTGACTATGAGGACAGACCGCTGGAAGACCAGGTGATGCAGTCGGTTACCGTCGATACCTTTGGTGTGGATTATCCGGAGCCGGAGAAGCTGTAAGCAGCTTCTCTTTTCCTCCGCAGCTTTGGCATATATATTCATCGTTATGGAGATGTTTCCTGCCAGCACCACAATGTCTCATTAAAAGCGGGATGCCCTGGCATACGGCATCCCGCTACAGCATGATAATATCTTGTTCTACGCCGCCTTTAGATTCCCTGCTTCGGTCTGTTATGCCGGCTTTTATAAACTGTTCTTTAAAAACTGCTCCAGCTTATCAAAAGGTATCGCATCCTTTCCGCCGCCATCATACAGATCCGTATGGACTGCATCGGAAATGATCAGCAGTTCCTTGTTGTCTGTATGGGGATTATCCTTCACCATCGCGGCATAGGCGTCACGGCTGAAATAGCAGGAATGTGCCTTTTCTCCGTGCATGATCAGTACAGCGCTGCGAATCTCATTGCTGTACTGAAGGACAGGCTGATTCATAAAGGACATACATCCGATCACATTCCAGCCGCCGTTGGAGTTTAAGGAACGCTTATGATAGCCGCGATCCGTTTTATAATAATTATGATAATCTGCCACATAGAAAGGTGCATCCTCCGGAAGCGGATCAATCACACCGC